>CADDYT010000071.1 GCA_902810755.1 Chloroflexota bacterium | reverse complement strand
ATAAAACACCGTTCCTTTGCATTTCTCTTCCCCGGCTCTTATAATGTGTGAAGATTGCTCATTTTAAGTACAGGAATATGTTAAGCACAGCATGCCATTGAAAAGCAACTGGCACACGTCATGCTGAGCGGCAGCGAAGTATCTGAAACAACGCCGTAGCCATCGATGGGCAGCCAGATACTTCGCTGCCGCTCAGCATGACAGATGAGCGAGAGTTCACTTTTTTCATGGCATGAGAAAGGGAGAGTCAGCTGCATGGCAGAGATTGCGTTTCGTCATGTCAGTAAGCAATATCAGAACGCGAGTCAGGCGGCGGTGGATGATGTGACGTTTGAGGTGGAGAAGGGTGAGACATGCATGCTGCTGGGAACGTCTGGCTCCGGCAAGACGACGCTGCTGCGCATGGTGAACCGGCTGATTGAGCCGACCTCCGGCGAGATTTTGATTGATGGCAGGGATATTCTTAAGGAGAATCCGATTGAGCTGCGCCGCCGCATGGGCTATGTCATCCAGCAGGTGGGGTTGTTTCCACATATGACGATTGCGGAAAATATTCGCGTGCCGGAGGAGATTTCCGGCGGCTGGTCGAGGCAAGAAATGCGGGTGCGAGTCGATGAACTGCTCATGCTGGTAGGGCTTGACCCGGTCGAGTATCGGTCGCGCTACCCGCGCCAGCTTTCCGGCGGGCAGCAGCAGCGTGTGGGCCTCGCCCGCGCCCTGGCGACCGACCCGGCCATCCTGCTAATGGACGAGCCGTTCGGCGCGCTTGACGCGATTACCCGCGAACACATGCAGGAAGAATTGCTCAACATCCAGCGCGGCGTGCGCAAGACCATTCTCTTTGTGACGCACGATGTCGAAGAAGCCTTTCGCCTGGGCGACAAAATCGCCGTCCTGTCTGAAGGGAAACTCATGCAGGTTGGGTCGCCCATCGAACTGCTCGCGCACCCGGCCAACACTTTTGTCAGCAGGCTCGTCGGCGCGGACAACATTCTGCGCCAGCTCGAATATCTGCCCGTCACAATGGCAATGGTGCAGGAACTGAACCCTGATGCGGCCCCCGTGAGCGGCGAGCCTCCGCGCTGCCCCTCCACCGCCACGCTCTTACGCGCTATGCTCATGCTGATCGAGAAAAATGTGACGGCTCTGAGCATCTACGACGAAGAAAGCGGGCGCGTTATCGGCTACATCACCTTGAGCAGTATCAACCATGAAATTACGAAATCGGGCGGTCGCGTGAAATCGGAAACGGTCGTACAATAAGGCACATTTATGAAGGCCAGTTCGGATATGTCATGCTGAGCGGCAAAACACATTTATGAAAGCCAGTTCGGGTATGTCATGCTTCGCTGCCGCTCAGCATCTAAGGTGACCGTTTACACGAGATAGCGAGAACAGATGCTTCTCTTTTGCTCTACTCAGGGCTAAAGGCTCTTTGCCGCTCAGCATGACACGCCCATGTAAGCTAAATAGATCAGATTTTCTGAGTTTTCCACAAAAAACGCCGACTGGCCTGTAAAACCTTGATTATCGGCATGTGTACATGACTATAATCTATGAGTATGTTGAGGAAGCACCCGACAACCCACAACCGGTGAGAAACAAAGGAGTTCGAGATATGTTCGCGACCAGGCTCAGGAGAGAGAACCGACCTGTGGCGGTTTCTTCGGCGCACCGAGGAGACGAGGAGAGGAATAGGGTTCGCCGCCCGGTTGCCGTCTCGTCGGCACACTGGGGAGAGATGGCAATGGCTTCTGCTATTACTATCCTGTTTGAAGCTGTGTTCATTCTCCTCATAAGCAATGCCCTCGCGCAAAAAGACACGCACAATCCCCCCGGTTTCCCTACCTACAGCAGCACAGATACCAGAATACAATCGCAGCAGAAGAATGAATCTGTGCGCCAGAAAACCAGAATGTAGACGACCCTTAGATAGCTATATGAAGGCGCATTGTGCGCTTTCAGGGGGAGCTTTATGCATTATATTCTTCAATCTTACAACTACAACCTGTCAGACCCGGAGAGCATTCCGAATCTGTTTCTGAAACATCTTTCCATTGTCGGGGTCACGATGTTGATCTCGCTGGCCATCGCCATCCCGCTGGGGCTGCTGGTGGCGCGCTTTCGCAAACTCTATTTTCCGATCGTCTCCATTTCCGGGCTGTTGTATACCGTTCCCAGCATCGCGGCTTTCGCACTGCTTATCCCCATTACCAGGCTTTCACCGGCCACCGCCATCATTCCTATGGTGCTATACAACCAGCTGGTATTGATCCGTAACACCTCAGCAGCCGTAAATGCTATTGATCCTTTGCTGATTGAAGTTGGCCGGGCGATTGGCATGAAGCCCTACCAGATACTGTTCCGCGTCACTCTGCCGCTGGCGCTGCCCGTCATCGTGGCCGGCATCCGCATCGCAACGGTGACAACGGTGGGCATAGCGGCTCTGGCCGCGCTGGTAGGCCAGAGCGATCTGGGCGACCTGATCTTCCAGAATATCGCCGCCTTTGATCCCGACGCCATCGCCGCCGGCGCCATCCTGACGGCCTTTCTCGCCGTTGCCGCCGACCTGCTGTTGCTGGCTTTACAAGTCTGGCTGAACCGGGGACGCAGTGCGGTCTCTGTGGCTTAGCTTAGAAAGGAACACGATGGCATATATTAACTTTATTCTCGACCCGAAAAACGATTTCATCGGCGAGACGCTGGCCTATCTCAAACTGTGCGGGCTGTCTATCGCCGTTGCCATCGTCATCGGGGTCGCGCTGGGCGCGCTGGTTTCCCGCAACGCTCTCCTGGCTTTTATCGCCGTCAATATCAGCGGCCTGATGCGCGCCATCCCCATTATCGCGGCGCTGCTCATCTTTGTTCCCATTCTGGGCCTCGGCTTCACGCCATCAATCATTGCTCTGATCCTGCTGGGTATCCCGCCGATCTTGATCAACACCTACACAGGCATTCGCGGCATCGACCCGGCGATGATTGACGCCGCGAAGGGCATGGGCATGACGCGCTGGCAGATCGCCACACGCATTCAGGCGCCGCTTGTTCTGCCACTTGTCGCGGCAGGCATTCGTACCTCGGCGGTGCAGGTGGTGGCAACGGCTACGCTGGCCGCCTTCATCGGTGGAGGCGGCTACGGAGACTATATCGTTGACGGCATTAACGTCTTCAACTACACCGAACTCATCGTGGGCGCGGTCGCTGTGGCCGCGCTGGCAATCCTCGTAGAACTGTTCATGAGCTGGCTGGAGAACATCCTGACGCCCGTCGGGCTGAAGGTGCAAGGCCAGATAGCAACAGAGAAGGCTTGAGAATACCCTGTGCAGTTTCGTACATACTGCATGCTTTTTCTGACTGTTGGTATGTTCAAGGAGGTAAAAATGTTCCTTTTCAAGCGTTTTGCGGGAGCGAAGCTGCTATTCCTCTTCGCCCTCGTCTCCATGCTGCTGCTGTCAGCATGCGGCAACACGACCACTGGCTCAGGCGGCACCCCGACACCTTCAAAGGTACCGATCGTCGTGGGCAGCAAACTCGACCCCGAGGCACAGCTACTGGGTGAGATGTATGTCCTGCTCTTGCAGAAGGCCGGTTATACCGTCACCCCCAAACTCGCGCTGGGGCAGACACCCACCGTGTTCGCCGCCCTCAAAAGCGGGGCGATTGATCTCTACCCGGAATTCACGGCGACGGGCCTGAATATCCTGGGCGTGAAGTCGTCGTTCAACCCGCAGACGGACTATAACACGGTGAAAACCGACTTCGAGCAGCAGTACCACATCACGTGGCTCGACATGTCTCCGTTGAACGACGGCTACGCGCTCTGCACCTCACAAACCGAGTCGCAGAAACTGGGCGTTACCACTCTCTCGCAACTGGCCCCCAAAGTGCCGCAGTTGACGCTGGCCACCCAGAGCGACGGCATTCCGTTCTTCGATGATCTGAAGGCAACCTATGGCTTTAGCAGCAGCAGCTTCAAAGCGGTGAAGAAAGTCGACTATGCCATCGGGTTCGCCGCCGTCAAGAGCGGGGCAGCGCAGGTCACCGAATGCTACACAACCGACGGCTCAGTGGCAACTCAGAACTTCATCTTCCTGGATGACGATAAGCACGGGTTCCCGGAATTCCATCCCGCACCCATCGTGCGTGATTCTATCCTCAAGAGCGATCCCGGCATCGCTGCTGCGCTCAACAAGCTCGCGCCATACCTGACAACGCAGGTGAGCATTCAGCTCCAGCAGCAAGTAGCGACGAAAAAAACTGCGGGCGAATCCACCAGCCAGGCGGTGAAAGAGGTCGCCACGTCGTTCCTGCAAAGTAACGGACTGCTGTAAGTAGCGGCAACTATACCTGGTTGCCGCGCACGCCACAGGCCACGCGCAAGAGCGCCGACAAGGGGGGAAGCGCGCTTGCATGGCATGCCTGATTGCCCCTGCTTAGCAAGCCAGCCGCCAGGGGTGGCCCCAGAGGCGTTAACTTAAGCCCGCCGCAGGCCAGCCGCCAGGGGTGGCCCTACTATACACGATACGTTTGCGCGGATTGAGAATCCATCGTGGTATAGTAGGGCCACCCCTGGCGGCTGGCCTGCCTGGCCTTCGCACGGCCTGAAGTGAACGCCTCCAGGGCCACCCCTGGCGGCTGGCCTGCTCATGTACATAGTTATCTCGCTATCCGGTGAACCTTTTTGCCGGTCATTGCTACTCATTGCATAGAAAGAGCTTTTGATGAGACAGGCAGGCAAAGGAAACGATGGGACGTGGAGTATATTGCAGCACGGGGCATCGGTCGGATGGAAATGAACAGGCCGCTGGCTGATGACGCTGAGATAGTGCAACGGGTCGCGCGGGGCGACCGGCAGGCGCTGGCGGAATTGTATGGCCGCTACCAGCGCCCGCTGTTCCAGTATTTGCTGCAACTCACGCCGGATTACGGACTGGCCGAGGAGATGCTCCAGGATACGCTGGTGGCGGTCTGGAAAAGCGCGCGCAGCTTCGAGGGGCGCTCAAGCGTGCTGACATGGCTGATCGGCATTGCGCGCCGCCAGGCCCATAACACGCTGCGCCGCCATAAGCTACCCGTTGTCGATGAGTCAGCATTGCTGGAACTGCCTGCGACCGACCCGGATCCGGAGGAGTTCACGCTTGCCAGCATCGAACGAGATGAACTGGTCGCGGCTTTTCGCCAGCTTGCGCCTGTGCATCGCGAAATTCTGACGCTGACCTTTGTGCAGGAATTTTCCTACCAGGAAATGGCCCTGGCCCTCGGCGTCCCGCTGGGTACCGTAAAAAGCCGCCTGAGCCATGCAAAGAAAGCGTTACGGGTACTGCTTGAGAGCAGGGAGGAAACAAAGCGATGAGCGCGGAGATGTCACAGAACACTCGCCATATCGTGGATCTCTTGCCCGCCTACCTCAATGGTCGGCTGGAGCCGCAGGAAACGCGCCGCGTGCAGGAACATCTGTCGCGCTGTGCGATGTGCAGAGCAGAACTGGCAACATGGGAGGCGATACAGAGCGGAACGCGCGTTGCCGCCGCCTCGCTACCGCTTCCCTCCGCCGCCGTTTTAGAGCAGACGCTGGCAACCATTGACGCACAGTTGGCGCGGGTCGGCTGGCATCAGACAGTGCAGCATGGGCTGAGGCACCTCTGGCTCGTTCTCACACGACAGGTCGCGCTCATTCACAGAAGCATCTGGCTGGTCACGCCTCTCGTTATCCTCTTCGGCTGTTTGCTATCCATTCTGGGACCGGCGCGGACGGCGAGCGGCCTACGTTCGGCGCAACTCATTCTGTCGCTCTTCATCACCCTCGTGGGCGCTGCCGGCGTGGCCTTCATCTATGGAGCGGAACACGATGCCGGTTTTGAATTGACGCTCGCCACGCCAACCTCGACACGTATGGTAATGTTCTGCCGCATGGCGCTGGTGCTGAGCTATAACATCGCGATGGCGGCTCTGGCCTCGGCCTTCGTCACCTTCGTGCTGGGCGGCAGCTTCTGGGAGATCATTCAGCTCTGGCTGGGGCCATTGTTCCTGCTGGCATCGGTCAGCCTCCTGCTCTCGCTGACCATCGGCTCGGTAGTTGCCCTGATCGCATCATTCCTGCTGGAAGCCATGCAGACCATCGCATTGAATGTTGAGCAGGGCCTGCCATCTCTGCAATGGAGCCATGCCAGCGCGTGGCAAACTAACCCCTGGATGCTGCTGCTGGCAGTCGCCCTGCTGGTAATCGCTATTCTTTACGCCCCGCGCAAAGTCAAATTATCTAACGAAAGATAATATGCGCAGGTGGGCAATCAACTCCCGTAGGCCCCGATTTATCGCGGACACCACCGATTGATCGGCCCGCGTGGCCCATATGGCCACCTCTGATTCGTGTGGCTCCAGTGGCCAATAAACTGGCAATGTGCGCGATAAATCGGCACCTACGGAGGGCAAGCAAATTACAGAAGATGAGTATATATGGAGGCACTATGTCTTTTGATCGATTGCGCTACGAATTGCGCCTGATGGGGAAGCGCGTGATTCTGACGCCGGTGCTGGTGATGCTGGGGTTTGCGCTCTTCGCCCTGCTGCTGGCATACCTGAAGGTTGCGCCGGCTCGCTTTCTGTCGGGCGGGCTGGAAATGATCGTGCCGATTGCGACAGGCGCGGTAGTGGGAACAATCATCATGCACGACCCGGCGCTGGAATTGCAATTGACGCTGCCGCGACGGTATAGCCGCACCTCGCTGCTGCGACTGGCGCTGATTACGGCCAGCGCGACGGCTATTGCCCTGCTCTCTACGCTGATAATCAGCGCGCTACACCAGGTGTACCTGTTCCAGCCGCAGCATGGCTGGGGGGAACCGGCACAGTTTTTTGTGCAGGCGCTGGCATGGTTCGCCACGCTGTTGTGGTGCGTGGGGGTTGGCTTCTGCCTCTCCCTGCTCCTGCGCAGTCGCTCGGCGGCGGGCGCGCTGCTGGCCGGCATCTGGATCGCCGAGATACCATTCAAAGATTACATCTTTCTCAGCGACTGGTTGCGCCCCTTCTCGCTTTTCCCTACCACGCTGGTCTACCCGCCAACGGTCGTGCCACAACAATATATCACGCTCTGGCTGACCAATCGCTTTGAAGTGCTGGCAACGGGCGTAGTGCTGGTAATAATCGGCTGGCTGCTGCTGCACAATACAGAAGGGCTATTGAAAGGAACGAGTGAAGAATAATTATGAATCAATTCGTTGTTTTTCTGGGAGCATTTACCTACGAGTTTCGCATGCAGATACGACGCCGGGCGTTGTGGATTACGATGGGATTGATCGTCTTCCTGCTCGTTGGCATCCTGAGCCGCCAGCCGCGCATCCTCGACGCCATCACACACCTGAATAGCTTTCCGCTGCTTAACGATGTGGTGATGTGGGCAAGCATGATCAACATTGTCCTACCGGTTGGCGTGGGCATCATGCTCGCGGACCGGCTGCCGCGAGACCGGCGCATGAAGGTGGATGAACTGTTCACTTCGATGCCGGGCGCATTGAGCGCGCGTCTCAACGGCAAATACCTGGGCAGCATGTGCGCCAGTCTGGTACCTGTACTCGCCTTCTACCTCATCGGCCTGGGCGTGATTGTCTACCAGACACACGATCTCATGACCATCCCCTATGCGCTGGCCGCGTTCTCAACCATTATGCTGCCCGGCATGATCTTCGTCAGCGCGTTCTCGATTGCCTGCCCGGCCATCATGTGGGTGCCGCTCTACCAGTTCCTCTTCGTCGGCTACTGGTTCTGGGGCAATCTGCTGCCCCCCGTCGGCATTCCCACGCTGAGTACAACCATCCTGACCCCCATCGGCGGCTATGCATGCACCGGCTTTTTCGGCGGCCAGAGACACGAAGGCGTTTGCGCTCACGGCATCGAAGGCGCTACCGCGCTGGCAGGCGTTGAAAGCATCGCCTTGCTGCTCGCCATCAGCGTCCTCGTCATGGTCGTCCTCTGGCAACTGCTCAAGTGGCAGCAGGCCCGACAATAGATGGCCATAAGAAATATTGAAGGAGAAAACATATCATGCAAATAGAGATTCATCATCTGAACAAGGTGTATCGCGGCGGCGTTCACGCGCTGAACGATCTGGATCTGACGATTCCGAGCGGCATGTTCGGGCTACTGGGGCCAAATGGCGCGGGCAAGACCACGCTGATGCGCATTCTGGCCGGTATCCTGCGCCCGACGAGCGGCAGTCTGCGCGTCGGCCCGTTCGACGGCAACAGCGAACAGGGACGCACGGCCATCAAGCGCGTGCTGGGCTACCTGCCGCAGGACCTGGGCGTCTACCCGGATTTGAGCGCGCGGGAGTTCCTCGACTATATCGCCATCCTCAAGGGCATGGATGACCGCAAAACGCGCCAGCAGCGCATTGCCTACCTGCTTGAGACGGTTTCGCTTGCGGACGTGGCGCATCGCAAGCTGAAGACCTTTTCGGGCGGCATGAAGCGACGCATCGGCATTGCCCAGGCCCTGCTCAACGACCCGCAACTGCTGATCGTCGACGAACCGACGGCAGGCCTCGACCCGGAGGAGCGCATCCGTTTCCGCAATCTGCTCTCCGAACTGGCTGGAGACCGCACCGTCCTGCTCTCCACGCACATCGTGGAGGATATCGCGCAGACGAGTCGCAACCTTGCCATCATGAAACAGGGCCGCGTCATCTTCCAGGGTACTACCTTCGACCTGCTGCGCGAAGCACAGGGCAAGGTATGGATGATTACGACGGAAGGCGCCAAACCCGAAGGCAACTTCACGGTTGTCGCCACCATGCACCTGGGAACCGGCGTGCAGTACCGCGTCGTAGGCGACCTCTCGCCGCGCGCCGGAGCCGTCCCCATCGAGCCAACCCTCGAAGATAGCTACGTCTGGCTCATGCGCGAACAGCGTGCGCCTGCCAACAGCGCAACAATGTTGCCTTAGCCCCACACTTTCACAAGACACGAGCGGCTGGTGTCCGTTCTATAAAGGTAGTGATGGCCAGCCGCTCCCAATCGAAACAGAGAGTAAGATCAAAAAAGCAACGAGCTAATCAACCATTTCTGGCTTGCCCTTGCGAAATGTTTTGACACAAAGCACAAAACCGAGGAAAGACCAGGCAGTCGCCCAGATGATTCCCAGAATCATCGTGGTCAGATCTACCTTAAAATAGCCAGGAACCCATTCGCCAACTTCTATAGCAACGCGACAGTTATAGAATGCCAGGACACCCAGAACCAGAAAGGCGAACGTCCAGAACCTGGGAAACGCAGCCTTGACCAGAGCTTTCCACATCAACAGCAGATAGCTACCCAGCAGTATTCCTCCAACCACACTGATACTGCTGAGGAAGGGAGGCAGCCAACCGATTCCTGGATTACAGGGTAAATCAGGAACGCAATTGTTGACAAACGATAGTACAATCTCTGGCACAACAATAGCCATGATGATGAAAACGATGCCGATGGTACTCTGCCAGCGATCCCAGCGGAGTTGCGGGGCAAAGTTCCAGTTCAGACAAAGCAAGGCAATGAGAAAAAAAAGCCACGGGCTTACTGAAATCCAATGGTATTCTCGGGGGATGTTCCAGTCCCAGGTGACATGATAATGGGTCGTACTTGTGAGTATCACACTCAACCAACTTACCTGAGAAACGAGTATTGCTGTTTGCAATGCTCCCCCCAGCAGAGCCGCCAGGCCAGCTACCCTTTCACGATGGAAGCGTATCATTTGTTCCTCCCTGATCAATAAAGTTTCTCTGAAAAAGAGATGAAGTTGCCGGGCTTGGAACCCAGGCAGAGAAATGGAAAAGTAAGATGCTGCTATTGAGTGTACTACATCTTATTTTCCCATTTCCGGTTAGAAGAACCAATCTCGAATGTTTCCTTTACAAATTGCTTTCTAAAGTAGAGGATGCTTGACGCAAAGAGATTGTGACATATCAAGTGATCCAATTCCTAAATGCACCCTCCTTGTTCTTCACTGCTGGATAAAGTGGCTCAAAGTGAGCAACATATTCTTTAGATACGCTCCAGATGCTCTTCAAAGGAGCCGAACCTATTACTGAATAAATTCGGCTCCTTTGAATGGTATCCACCTTTAGTAGCTATTAAGCTCATCACAAAGTGACCGATTCTTGTGAGCGAAAGGAATTATGTAATGGGTTCCCTTCCCGCGTATAGATCAGGAACTTTGGTGCCACCGAAAAGGGAAATCGGTACCATTTGAAATAGGCCCGACATCGATAAGCAATTGTGCGCCTCCATTCTCAAGAACCATATAGTTATGAGCTTGACTACCAATTGCTACATTATTGATATCACAATTCGTAACCTGTTCCTGATGACCCGGCGGGTTGAATTCGGCCACATCGTACCCCCCGAATCCCAGCTCATTGCCGCCAACACGTTCTGCAATGCATTCACCGCTAGCACTGTCAGAATTATACGAAGGTCCTCCATTGAAGGGACAGTGAGGAGTAGGGGGATTGCTATTGTTGGTACCAAGATAGCAGGAATTGGAGCAACCATTCCCATTGTTCCCATTATCATCTCTAATGTAAAAATAATCGTATCCATCGTTATTTACATTAGAGTTCGCGTATAGATAGATTCGATCATTTACCTGAGGGGTTTGGCAAAGTGGAAGTTGATATGCCTTCACATTATTGGCTACCTCAATATCCGTTTCTACATACTCTTTGCCATTAACCACACTAATGACAATAGCAGATTGCACCAGAACGGTACTACTTGTGATCCACCCATCACCCCCTACACCAGTCCAGAAAGCAACCTCTGCGTTAGGATCCGACGTGCTAATAGTGGGTACAGAGACATTCATTTGAGCTATTCTATATGCTCCACGCCCCTTACTAATAGCAAGATTTCCTGCCCATACACCATCTTCACATCTTGAGCTAGGTGTCGCATTGCAGCCATCGCCAATATTATATGGTATTTTACCATGTGGAAAGGCGCTGGGAGAATAGTAGTGAGAAGGCCCTCCCTGTTTACACACGCGATGAGGTGTATGGTCAGCAAAATACTGCCAGAGAGTCGGGTTTCCTTGAATTGCTGCATGAGATGGGAAACCGTATACTGCTAACTCTGCATCAGAGAGCTTCATTATGTCTGTATGCGCCGGAACCACCGGGCAAGAAGTCGACGTTAGCTGATTAAAGCTTGCGGCCATTGTCCGAGGCTGAGCAAACGCAAGCGAAGGGGTTAGCAGAACCAGCAATAACAAACAGCCTGGTAGTAACAAGACAAGCCGTCGAAATACTTTCATGAAATACCTCCATGTAACGAATAACGTACTCTCAAGAAGTACGTGGGACTACAGTACAACATTAAATGCAGAAACCAATCCCGGGCGCAATATGCGCTTTCTGGCACCAGGTGTTAGTGACAATGCGAAATAGAATTTCTAATGTAGTATTTCCCCTCCTTTCAAAATATAAAGTAACTACTCAGTTACCACCAATCAGACTATGCGTGATCTGCACATGGCCCAGATGCAGCAAAAGATGAATGGCATCGTTAGCAGTACCACCAGGAGACCGCCTTTTGCCTCATTCGCCGTTATCTATCCTCTATGCACAAACAGGTGCATTCGATGCTTGACAGCTATCTTCCATAGTCACTCTTTCCCGATCGCCTGGTCTCTTGAGTAGCTATCAAAGATGATGGTTTTATCTCTACGGCTTAAATATAAAAGATAAAGGTCGAGGGGGGGTGGAATCATGTTAAGGGTCAGTTAAGAATTTGATCCTTCGGTTTCTATTTCTTAACAAGGCATAGAGGACATCTGAGGAGTTACAAGATAAGGGATAATCGTGGCTTGCCAAAACAATGTTTGATCCATAGCTCGTATAGATCTGATCTGGTGATTACCCATAAGTTTTGGAGGCTCTTTGCAAGTGCTTTGATATAGCTCAGCTTTGCAAAGAGCAGATGATGTCAAGAAGCTTATAAGCCACTTCGTTACAACTGTCCAAAAGATATGGGTAATCACCAGATCTGATTTATTGACCATTACGAACTCATCCTCTATACTACTGGCACACAGAGAAGTGTTTCTATATTGCAGAGTTCGCTATGAAAAAGATTATCCTGTATGGCTGCCTGCTGCTGGTGATTGTGCTGGCAGTGGTGGCATTGAGCAATCGCATTACCTCGGTTGAGACGGCGGCAAAGCCCGCGCAGACACCGGCGCAACTGCGCATTCCGGCGTTGCAGATCAATGCGCCGGTCATGCCGGTGGGCCAGACAGCGAGCGGGGCGATGGACGCGCCAACCTCGAAGGCCCTGCACTCGCCCTACTGGACAAGCGTTTTCTGGTACGATCAAGGCCCTGCGCCGGGGCAGACAGGAAACGCGGTCATAGCAGGGCATGTCGATCGCGTGGGGGGCGATCCGGCGGTTTTCTGGTCGCTGGGCCATCTCGCGCCGGGCGATAAAGTCTTTGTGGCGATGAAAAGCGGCCAGCAGCTACAATTTGTGGTCAATCGCGTGGTAAAATACCCGGCCAGCGCGCCGAGTCAGGATGTCATTAACGCCGTTTTCGGCCCGACCGGCGAACATCACCTCAATCTGATCACCTGCAGCGGTGTCTGGACGGGCAACGGCTACGACGAGCGACTGGTGGTGTTCACAACGCAGGTCCAGGCATGAACAGGCCGCGTCGCAGGCCAGCGGTCGCCCAGACCAGCCGCCGCACGTCGCAGGCCACCCGCCGCACGTCGCAGGCCACCCGCGCAGGCCACCCGCAAGAGGTGGCCTGCGCGGGTGGCCTGCGACGTGCGGCGGGTGGCCTGCTGTGTGTGCGGCTGGTCTGGGCGGTGTGTGTGGCCTGGGCGGTGGCCTGCTGTATGTGCCGGTGGCCTGCGACGCGCGGCGGCTAGCCTACTCGGCGGTCGGCTGGCCTGCGACGCGCCGCGGCTGGCTGCGCGGCGGTCGGCTGGCCTGCGACGCGCAGCGGTCGGCCTGGAAGGGGGTGGCGAAACAGCCCGCACTTATGAGAAGGCGTTGAAGCCGGTGATGGCCTGGCCGATGATGAGCGTGTGGATGTCGTCGGTGCCTTCGTAGGTGAAGACGGATTCCAGGTTGTTCATGTGGCGGCTGATCGGATATTCGAGCGTGATGCCGTTCGCGCCCAGGATGGAGCGGGCGGTGCGCGCCGTTTCGAGCGCCTCGCGCACGTTGTTGCGCTTGGCAATAGAAATCTGCACGGGGTGCAGCAGGCCCTCGTCCTTTAAGCGGCCAAGTTGCAGGGCGAGTAGCTGGGCCTTGACCAGTTCGGTCGCTATGATGGCGAGCTTCTGCTGCACGAGCTGGAAGCTGGCAATGGGCCTGTTGAACTGGATGCGCGTTTTCGCGTAGTCGAGGGCGGTTTCGTAGCAGGTACGTGCCGCGCCGTTGGCTCCCCAGGCGATGCCATAACGGGCCTCGTCCAGGCAGGAAAGGGGGCCGCGCAGGCCGCGCACGTTGGGCAGCATGTTCGCAGCGGGAACGCGGCAGTCCTCGAAGTGCAGTTCGGAGGTAACGGAGGCGCGCAGCGAGAGCTTCTGGTGGATGTCGCTGGTGGTGAAGCCGGGCGTGCCGCGCTCGACGAGGAAGCCGCGAATACCCTCATCGGTTCTGGCCCAGACGACGGCGAGGTCGGCAATGCCGCCATTGGTAATCCACATCTTGGTGCCGTTGAGGATGTAGGAGTCGCCGTCGCGGCGGGCAGTGGTACGCATGCTGCCGGGATCGCTACCGGAATCGGGTTCGGTCAGGCCGAAGCAGCCGATGACTTCGCCGCGAGCCATGCGTGGCAGCCAGTGCTGTTTCTGCTCTTCAGAGCCAAATTTGTGGATAGGAAACATCGCCAGCGACCCCTGCACGGAGACGAAGGAGCGCAGGCCGCTATCGCCCGCTTCCAGTTCCTGGCAGGCCAGGCCATAGCAAACGGCGCTCAGGCCCGCGCAGCCGTAGCCTTCCAGGTGCATGCCAAGCAGGCCGAGGTCGGCGATTTCCGGGATGAGTTCGCGGGGAAAGGTGCCTGCCTCGAAATGCCGGTCAATGATGGGCAGGACGCGCTCGCGCACGAACTTGCGCACGGTGTCACGCACCATGCGCTCCTCTTCCGAAAGCAGGTGATCTACATTGTACAGGTCGCTCGCCGACGGCATCGCCGCCTGACGCGCAACGGTGGTATCTGCCATAAATATCGCTCCTTTGCATATCAATAGCCAATCGTGGGGCTATGTATCTCATTGAGAATGGTTCTCTGGCTTCATCATCAAGTTGTCCTACATTATATCCCATGATAAGGGTGAGAAACCATATGCGGGTAGAGAGTCATGCTGCTTCCATGCTGGTGTATGATTAGTACGGCAAGTTCTTCTTCTCGATCGTTATTTCTGTCTTTCTTTAAGGAGGATATCATGCAGCTACAAACTATGGAGGCATCCCTCAGCAATGAACTGCTCGAAGGCGAAGAGTTGATCTGGTCTGGTCGCCTGATGTGCGGAAAAAAGGCATCGTTTCCCCGGCCAGGGTTTTTCGCACGCTGGGCCTGGTCTTCATGCCGGTCGGCCTGCTGCTTCTGCTTATTGGCCTGATTCTCTTGCTCAGCCCGCTTTCTTCGTCAGGTTTTCCGGCTGGCCTGCTCGGTCTCTTTATTCCCGGCGGCGTCTTCTCCGTGCTGGGCCTGGTCTATCTCATTATCGGTCTGGTTGGCTTCTCCTCGCCCGGCAACATGCTTTACGCCATCACGAATCAGCGCGCCATCATCCTGCGCTCCGGTCGTTACCTGAGCGTCTCGTCCTACAGCAAGCGCGCCATCGGCCAGGTCCATCGCATCGAGCGCCCCGACGGTTCCGGCGACCTCATCTTTGCCGGCAACGCTCCTTACGGCAGCTATGGCAGTAACCAGTCTAATGCTGGCACTGCTAGCACCGGTCGACCAGGGACCTTTTCCGCGCTCCCGAATGTGCGTCTCGTTGAGCGAATCCTGCTCAAAATGCTAACCGAGGAGCCTTGATCTGAGGCGCCCGGTCTTATTTCTATGCCTGCGCCTCGTCGCCACACAACTTTTGGAAGAGCAGCGGAAGAGCTTCGTGTATGCTCATGGAGCCGGTATCCGTTTCATCCTACAAAACGGTAATAATGAGTAATTGTAATAGAGAGGGCGAATTGGCCACTGGCAGAGAGTTGGAGGTATGGCTGTATGAAAAAGAGACGGGTGTTGCTGCCGTTTACACATGGTGTGAGCATGAACGCGATTGAGCAGGCGGTACGCTTTGCGAAGAGGGGACACGCGATTCTGGTACCGCTCTCGCTGCTACCAGAGCAAGAGATGTCGCGCAGGCTGCGCTGGGAACACATCCAGCAATCGAAGGATTTTCTGGAGGCGGTGCGGCACAAGGCGGAGAGACACGGCGTTGCGATTGAACCATATGAGGTGCATACAGAGCACCCCGTGCAGACAATCAACGAGTTTGCGCACGAACATCACGTGAGCGGGGTGCTGGTTTTTGTACGCAACGAGAGCGGCATTCTGCTTTCCATCAGTCAGATCAACCATTTGCTGGAAAAGATGCCCTCTCGCATTTATATCATAGTATTGCCGCCGGGGGCGGGCAAAAAGTTGTGGGAGAGCATCATCAGGCGGCCCGCGCGACTGGCGACGAGGCTGTTAGGAAGAGGAGAAGCGGCAACGGAGACGGAGCAAGATGTGTTGGAAGCGCAGCCAGACCTGAAGCAGGCATAAATGCCAGGGCAATACCATAGCAATTGACCGCACTCCCCGAAACGTGTATTATATGATGGTCAGAAATACCTTTGATTGAGAAGACGTTCTTTCTTTTATGGGACAGGGATAAAGAAGTTTCGGCTGGTTAGAGACTGGAAGCGAAGCCGTAGTATAGTAGGGGCAATCCCTTGCGGTTGCCCCGGGGTTTTCTATGAGAAACGGATCTTTCTGGGATACATTAGAACAACCGATTATTGGGTTAGCTCCGATGGACGGGGTGACGGACGCGTCGTGCCGCACGATGCATGGCCTGTATGGCAAGCCCGACGTGGTGCTGACGGAGTTTACGAATGTAGAGGGCCTGTGGCGCGGCAGCGACCGCATTTTCCGCGACTTTCTCTATACGCCGGCGGAACGGCCTGTCGTGGCGCAGATTTTTGGCTGTCGGCCCGAATACTTTTACCGCGCCGCTCACGTAGTCTGCGAGCTTGGCTTCGACGGGGTCGATATCAATATGGGCTGCCCTGCCCGCACTGTCGCCAATAAGGGCGGTGGCGCGGCGCTGATTCGCATGCCGGAGACAGCGAAGGCAATTATCCGCGCTACCATGCAGGGCGTGCGCGACTGGGCCAACGGGCAGACGCTGGAAGACCTGGAGATGGACCCAGAACGCATCAAGCGCATCCGCCAGATGAACGAGGAGCGGGCGCTGATCTGGGGTGATCCACCGGTCACGGAACGCAGGTTGCTGCCCGTCTCGGTGAAGACGCGGCTGGGCTATGACTCAATTGTGATTACCGACTGGGTGCAGGAGTTGCTGGAACTGGAACCCGCCGTCATCTCGCTGCACGGGCGCACGCTAGTGCAGCACTATAAGGGCGAGGCTAACTGGGACGCCATCGCGGCGGCGGCAGAGATTGTGCGTAAGACAGATACGCTGATTCTGGGCAATGGCGATATTCATAGTCTCTACGAGGCCGCGCAACGGATTCGCACGACCGGCGTGCATGGCGTCTTGATCGGGCGCGCCAGCTTCGGCAACCCCTGGCTCTTCCAGAATCGCCCCCTGCTCAAACAACTGCTGCACAACGGCATCAATCCGAGCCGCGAAGACCTGCCAGATGTGATGCCGACACGCGAGGAGCGGCTGTTGATGGCGCTGGAACATGCGCGGGTACACGCGAAGCTGAAGGGCGAGGACCATTTTGTCGAGTTGCGCAAGCATATGGGCTGGTATCTGGGCCATTTCCCCGGCGCCAAACAGGTGCGCAACGCCCTCGTGCGTATCAACAGCCTTGCCGACGTAGAACGCATCATCACCGACGCGCTGGATCACCCCTACACCTTCAGCGACGAAGGGCAGGACGCGGCTATCGAAGAGCCGCAGGATAGCGAACTGGATCTCAGTTGCGCGTGCTAGCAATGCTGTAAGCTCCACCATGCAGGCCGCACAGGCTGCCCCAACGCGCAGGCCGACCGCAAGGGTCGGCCCTACTATATACACCCCAACCGCCGCGCCGCTTGTGCGGCGAGCGCACGCCGTGTATAGTAGGGCCACCTCTTGCGGGCTTACACGGGGAGGTTTTTTGGAGAGACCGGCCTGGGGAACAGACGGAGAAGTATCACCCATAATCCCTTTTTCATCGGCCTCACAAGTGACTCCAAAGGCGTTTGTCTCAAAGATCTCCCCGTGTAAGCCTCTTGCGGGTGGCCTGCGCTGCCGGGCGGTCGGCCTGTGGACTTGCGGTCGATCTGCTTCCACTGATACAATAGAAAGCACATTGTTGGCTTTTTGTAGATTGGAGATGGACTCATGCAGCAGGTGCATCGGGTCGCTGCTATCGAGGTAGAGTAGTCCGGTGTTACAACGCATGAGCAATGCTGTGAGACATGTGAGCAGCCTGGGATGGATGTGGGTGTCGGTACTGTGGGTCTATGTGTTCACTGGCTGGCGCTGCTGGCGCTGGCGCAGACAACTGCGGCTGCATCCAGAGAGGCTGAGGGAAAGTATAGATAGTGGCATGAAACAAACCTTGCTCTTCATTCGTCATGGGGAAACCAGTTGGAACGTTGAACATCGCCTGCCGGGGCAATTGCCGGGTATTTCGCTGAACGAAAAAGGCATCCGGCAGGTCAAACAACTCGCGGAGGCGCTGGCCGCGATTCCTGTCAGCGCGATCATCAGCAGCCCGCTGGAGAGAGCGTGCGAGACGGCGCAAATTCTGGCGGAGGGGCGCGGCCTGCCCATCCATACCGAACCCGCACTGGCGGATACTGAGGTAGGAGCATGGGCAGGCAAGACCATCGACGAAGTCTCGAAAAACGATCCCGCCTGGAAAGCGTTTGTACGCAACCCAACGGTCGCCCCCGAAGGGGTCGAGACATTTACTATATTACAGGAGCGAGCCGTCGCGGCGGTGGAACGCTGGCGGGTAACAGAGGATATCGGCGCCTACCCGGCCTTTGTGGCGCACGCCGACGTAATCAAAGTCTTGCTCGCGCACTATCTCCCTCTGGAGGTCAGCCGCGCGCCCTCACTGATGATTGAAAACGCCTCTGTGAGCCTGGTTGAACTGGAACAGGATCATCCACCACGAGTCATCGCCGTAAGCTGGAGTCCCCGCCCTGGCTGGCTGAAGCCGCCCATCCCCGAAGCGCAAAAGAGCGAGCAGGCTCAGGCTGAGGAGGCGGAGGCCAGGGAAGAAGAGCAAAAGGAGTAGATGCGGTCGCGTCATGATGAGCGAAACAGAACCCTTCGCTCTGAGCGCAGCGGAGGAGAAGCGTCTGAGTGAGCCATCCTGAACACCTGTTTGCCCGGATGCTTCGCTCTCGCTCAGCATGACACGACCGGGAAATGTCATTATATTGCTAATCCGGGGAAGGGAATAATCTATGTTTGATCCACGTGACCCCTATGAACGGTATTACTGGCATTATGAATCGCGGAGGCAACTTTCGGTGGCGCAAATTATCGCGCTGGGCAGCGTTGACGCGGAGACCGCCGGATTGATCTGGCTGCTGCTGGAACATGGCGCGTCACTCACCGTCGCCGGGCCGACCGACCCGCAGCCGGGCGTGGGCAAGACGACGACGCTGAACGCGCTCCTGCAATTTTTGCCCGAAGGCACTGCCCTGGCTTATATGTCCGGCATGTATGAGGATTTCGCGTTCACGCGCCTGCCCGATATCAAGCCGCAGGAGACCTACGCGCTCTGCAACGAGGTCAGCGACCACCTGCGCATCTACATGTGGGGCAGAATAGCGAAACGCTACCTGACGCTACCCGCGCAGGGCTACCATATCGCCACCAGCGTCCACGCCGACACCATCGATGATGTCATCGACATGTACCACCACGACCTGCGGCTGACGGCAGAGGATGTACGCCGCCTGGGTCTGGTTATCAACATGGGCCTGGTGGGTCGCGTCTATCCCGCACGTCGCCGCTGGTTTACCACGCACTTCTTTGAGCCGCAGGCGAATCCGCAGAAGCCCGATACGATTACGCCAGTACCGCTCTCACTGTGGAACAACGTTGACGACACGTTTGAACATGCGGATCAGCCCATCCTTGACGATCTGGCTCGATGGGTCGGCCTGTCCTGCAATGCCTTCAACGCCGCGCTCAAACGGCGCGTTGATTGCCTGAAGGGACTGGCAGAGGAGAATAACGGACGCGGCGCCGATATGCAGGAGATGTACGAGGCGATTAGCGCGCTGCGCAAACGCGAAAAGAAGGCAAAGCCATAGCTGAGATGGAAATAGATGAACTCCATCGCTGTGTTGTAGTCTACAGGAAGCAACCCGTTACGGGAGTAGCAATTGTTGCCTGAAAAAAGGAGGTTCCAGATGCTCGCACTTCAGACAAAGGCGCTTGAAGCAAGCGAAGGACGCTGGCCACGTATCTGCAATGAACGTTAGGAACAATTGAAGAAAGGAAGTATGACCTCATGAGGCATGCAGTAGCCATGCTCAGCGTCCACACGTCGCCGCTAGATTCGGCAGGGCGCACGCGCGACGCGGGCGGCATGAACGTCTATATGCGCGAACTGGCACGCGAGCTGGGGCAGCGCGATATGACCATCGATATCTTTACTCGCCAGACACATCCTCACACGCCACGTATCGTCCACATCGGCCCCCATGTGCGGGTTATTCACATCCAGGCCGGTCCTCTTGCCGCCATTCCAAAAGATGAGCTTTACCGGCACATCCCTCTATTTGTGCATCACATCGAGGCTTTCCGCCGCGCCGAGCGCAGGCAGTACGATCTTTTGCACAGCCATTACTGGCTTTCCGGCGTCGCGGGCATGCAACTCGCACAGCGTTGGGATGTCCCGCACGTCACCATGTTCCATACTCTGGCGCGCCTGAAACAACTCGCCAATCCCGCCGAGCCTGAATCTCCCCTGCGCCTGGAGATGGAGCAGCGACTGGTGCAGCACGTTGAGCGCATCATCGCCGCCACGCAGGACGAACGCAAGCAGATTATTCGCTATTGCGGGGCCACGCCAGGGCAGGTCGCCGTCATCCCCTGCGGCGTTGACCTCACTCTGTTCAAACCGCAAAATCGTCAGCAGGCGCGTGCGGCGCTGGGCCTGCGGCAAGATCAGACGGTACTGCTCTTTGTGGGACGACTTGACCCCTTCAAGGGGCCTGATGTGCTGCTGCGCGCGGCAGCTTTGATGGAGGAGCAGGCGCAGGTCGTCATCGTTGGCGGCAGGCTGACGGGCGATCAGGAACTACAGAACCTGCGCAAGCTGGCGGCCAGCCTCAAGCTCGGCCAGCGCGTGCATTTTCTGGGGGCGCGCCCGCAGCAGGAACTGCCCATGCTCTACAGCGCCGCCGATGTGACGGTGGTGCCTTCCTACCATGAGAGCTTCGGCATGGCCGCCGTGGAATCGCTGGCCTGCGGCACTCCGGTCGTAGCGACCCGCGCCGGTGGCCTGACGACAATAGTGCGCCAGGGCGAAACTGGCTACCTCGTCCCGCGCTGCCCCGGCTTCTTCGCCGAGCGGCTCGATTCACTCTTACAGCAGCCCGCCGTGCTGGAAGGCATGCGCCACGCCGCCCGCCCTTCCGTCCAGCACCTCGGCTGGCCCGCCATCGCCGCCCAGGTTGTAGACCTCTATGATGACATGTGCAATGAACTGGCCTGCGTGGCTGTGCAATAAAATGTCCGGGGCGCGATCAATTGCGTCGCGCCCCAATCCAGGGTATGGCTTATTCTGCCATCCTCTTCATCTGTTTGTTTTCTCCCTCCTCTTTGCCGAGCATACTGATAGGCCAATTGCCCTCCAGATAATACTTGATCAGCCAGGCATGAGAAAGAGGATGGGTAAGATCATTGACATCTCCATTGGTCTCATAATCCAGAAGAACAACCAACCTGTCCTTTTGCAGCCTCGCTAATTCAGCCAGTTCATTTTGAAGACGATACTCAAGCACCCAGCGATAGGATGGCAGATAGATCAGGTGGCGAGCCTGCACATAGGAAAGCAATTCAGTTCCTGCTACCCCTGCCCGGTGTCCAAGAACCTTGCCATATTTTCTGGCACTTCTCTTGATCCCTTTCATTGTCGTAATCGCAAATTTCTGCGTATCAACATCCATGCCCTCAAACACCTTTAACCCCTGCCAGATGCCCTCGACGCTCGCACTCGTCATACCCGCAGAGAAGGGCACCGGAATGCCGCCATGAGAATAAAAGGGGCTGAAACGTACCCAGGGTTCTGGCCCTTTTGAGGTGACATCCAGTAGAGACGCCTCGCTATAACGCTGCTTGAGCGTCTCAGACGAAAGACGGTGGCTTGCAACAATTACTGTCATAGAGTGAGCCTTTCTCTTGAAGCTATTAATTGAGCGGGATAACAGAGAAACGCTTGCTCAGGCAGTGCTTTCGGTCAATCATCGCATTTCCTCACCGCATTCTTTGAGCCAATGTTCTAACCAACTGGCGAAAGAAGATGCTTCAAGAGTAAATTCATTACAATCAAGCGTCGCTTCACTTCTTAAGACAGGAAGCTCCCTCTGAGAGCAATCTATCCATGAACTGATATTACATCCCCAGTCACATATCATGATCAGTTTCTCTGGTAAAGCTGGGAAACCACTCCTCTCTTCCGTTTGCCGCTGCGTACTCGGATGCAAGGCCAGATAGGTAGTGACAAGGGAATCGGTTTCAAGAGCTTGAGGGTCTTCTTCATTGTTTAATGGAAGTAACCCATAGCCAGGGCCAAATCCGCCATTACCAACCTCTACATACAACCTCTTTATTATCGTTGGCAGAGGAAATCCTACCAGGGCCTCTGCCTGTTCAATATCCGCAGAACTGACCGGCGGATTAACCCTCTGATTGCTCCGAATGTAGCTTCGAGAAAGCGGTTTGCCCCTTAAAATACATCCTTTCATGTGTTCGATAAGTTCATCTTCATTTATTGTGGGTACCACCTCCAATATTTGGCCCCTTGCGCTACTACCAGCCGATCAAGCCATATACCGAAATCTGGTGCAATAACCACCCATTCAGCTGGAGAATAGCCACCTTCACCATCAATCACTGGATAATATCCCTCCTCATTTGACTGATGGGCAGTATCAAGAACGAGGAGATCCGAATCGCCACGAGAGGCCCCAAAAATGAGGTAGTGAGACGGCCACTCATTTTCGTAAGGAATTCGTCTCTCAGTATTCATTGAAAACAGGTCTTTTGTTCCATACAGTTGAAAGCCCCACTGACCACACTCTGTGTCATAGTAGAGCAACGCACCATCACAATAAAGCAGAAACTTCTCATAGGAAGTAGGAAAAGGAACCTGTAATTGCCTCTTTGTTTCCTCAATGGCTTCTCGCGTTGCTGGAGGACCGAAGGTAAAATGGGCCTTCCAGAGATGTCCTCCTTCATGCATCACTTCCAGGAACGACTCCGCGTCCAATTTTGCTCTTAGGGATGCCAGAGCCTTGAGTCCGTCATATCCTCGTCTTGTCACAACTTTCTCTTTCGTCAGCTACTCAGGAAGATTTGTCTTCCACAGATAGGTCAGGTCTTCTAATGGAACTCCCCATTCGAGCAGCAATTGTTCAAGTGCTTGTTCGCCAGCGACTTCCGCCTGCTTCAATTCCCAGACACCGTTGCCCAGACTCAGATCCCAGTCGTCCCTCTCAGCACGAAGCCGATCATACTCGCGCCAGCGGACGCGAAAGCGACGATCCAGAACTCTGGCTCTCCATCTCTCTCTTTTGGCCTGCAGATCTACCGCTTCCCGCAGCGGCACAATGATCACTCCTGCCAACCGTTGTGGATCACTGGCTGGCACCTCAACTGCCAACCTTGTTCCGAGGCGAAGGACCTCTATCAAAGGAATGCTTCTCTCACCCACGTCAATCAGTCCCTTGCTGCCAGAGTTCATCAATATTTGAGAGGCCAAATAGTTACAGGTCTGCCTCTTTTTCTGTATTATCAATCTCCCATCTCACATCTTTAGGAACCTTGCCTGTATGAAAAAACTGCTCTAGCACGTGAAGTACCAATGGTAATTTCACCGCATGTTTTGCAGCATATTCGGTTGGAGTCTGGACAGTGAGCCTGACGTCTGGACCTGATAGGGAGAGGTCACTTAAAGTCAAAGAAGGGATATCAGGATGATCTTCTGGAAAATAGACCACCAGATATCGGCCCTCATCTCCTCCTTCGACAAAAAGACTTCCTTGTTCTGTAAACTGAAGAATCACTTCATTGATTCTTGTCCCGTTCATTTCAAGAATCGCTTGCTGAATCTGTGGCCAATCAGGATTGAGAATCTGCTTCCCATATCCTGTCACTAATTTCCAGGACATATCTCTTTTATCTCCTTATGGTAATATGGTTATTTCACCACCCGGAATTAGATTGCCTCCGCTATCCAGGCCAGGGCCGAAGATGACTCTTAGTTCATCGAGCTAGGCAGCTCGAACCCCAGAGCGTATCCCCCCATTTGTACCACAGGCAGGGCAAGGAGGTCTATCTACTAACAATACAGCATTTCCTCCTCTAATACCAGATGCCCGACGATCCAAAAACAGCTGGTTCAAGGCGTCGATCTCAGCATGGTCTCTGCTAATAGCATTGACCTGTATCGCAATTGGCTTTCGTCCATTGATGCCCCAGTATTCTTTGTCATCTGCCTTTAATATAGCAAAGGTCTGCTTATCATCAGGGTCTAAAGAGCGAGGCGGCATCCCTAGCTCTTCTCTACCCTGTGCAAGCTCATCTTCAGGAGGAGGTAAACCTCCATCGCCGGCATCAGCAGCAAACACACCACTCACTTCCCTGGCTTCCCCACTGCCATTGGACTTTCCATTGCCGCCATTCTCATCAGAGTAATCATAGCCGGCGGTGCAGAGGATATACTGAACAATATGGAAGACGACCGTAGAAGGTCGACTGGGAGGAGGGCTGGTGGGCTGATCTGAATTTCCTCCTGAGACGCAACCTGTCCCTGGGCTGGCTACCGCCACCCCATCGACACTGATGAAGGTAAAGCCTGCACCGGACAGACACCGGCTTCCTCCGACGAAAGGCCCTCCCCCGCTTCCTGGGATCACCTGAGGAACAACCGCTGCCGCCGATGTTTTACAGCCAACGCCAGTACAGGCATCTGGCTGCAAGTTCAGGTCTTTCGTGCTTTGGATCTGGCCTCCAACACCGACATTCACCATTCCACTCCACCAGTCCCCCCCGCCTCCGCTCGGCCCCAGCGGAGGACTATCCGGTTGAGAGCCGGGTGGGGGCGCATACATCTGCCCTGTCGGGTCGATATTGGTCTCCGGGTTGGACCCCACATATTCATAGGGGTTGGTTCCCGCCAGGTCGCCCTGCATGGGGTCGGCGGAGAGGAAGACGCCTGCGGTTGGATCGTAGTAGCGCGAGCCGTAGTAGTCCAGGCCGGTGAGGTTGTCGTTGTACTGGCCGGTGAAGCCTTTGCTGGTGGCCATGCTGCCCGCCTGGTAGCGGCTGGTGCCGTAGGGGTCGTAGAGCTGGTTGCCCACCACGCTGGCGCTGTTGACGGTGTTGGTGATGGTGGCCAGCACACTGCCCAGTGTGTCGGTCAGCAAGTAGTCGGTCGTGCTGCTACTGCCGTTGACCTCTAAGGCGCCCAGCAGGCTGCCACCCAGGCGGTAGTAGTAGGTCTGGCTCTGGCCGGTGAGGGTGCCGCTGCTGTCGAAGCTGTAGCTGTGTTCTTCCAGCCCGAAGGCGTAGACGGTGACGGTCGTTCCCGTGCTGGTCTGTGAGCGGCGTAGCACGCGCTGGCCGCTGGCGTCGTAGACGTACCATTCTTTGCCACTCGCACCAGCATTTCACTGTACGAGCTCAGCCAATAATTTCCCCTACGAAATGGTCTCTGCATCGCAGATAGCAGGTTGGCAAAGAAACCAGGGAAAGCGAGCAGTAGTCCAGAAGAAGATACTTCTTCCAGGCTGCGTTTAAAAGATAGAAGTCAATTGCACCTCTACGCATCTTTACATTAAAGAGCAATACAAATGAATCGCTCTCATGTAAAGTGGATGTTAATGGGAGTACCAGGTTTGGCATCTCCAATCTGGCGAGCAAGTTCCTGTTGCAGTCCCCAGAGTTCTGTTAGCGGAACGGCACGCCTGGAACGCTCTGCAATGGGTGGGTTAGGCCCTGTCCATAAAAAGGGAAGAATGGAGAAGCCCTGATCGCTACTCATCTGACGCACTTCATCTTTCCAGCCGAGCCAACGCAAACCCTTGTAGAAGACATCTAAATCTCCATTCACAGCCCACTGCAGCAGTTGTGAGTACGACAATTTCGTATTTTCCCACTTGAGTCGATCAGGAGCGAAATAAAAGGCACTACCTGATTCTCCTGAAAACGCGCCTCCATTAAGAGCAAAAAAACCACCGAGAACGTCATGTGCAACAATGAAGGCTCCTGGCAAGGGGTGAGTTTTCAGGATTTCCCCCTTCGCGTTCCAGAAAAGCAAATTTCCCTGCATGTGTTCATTGCCTGATCCCAGAAAACGTAACCAGCCATGATCGATAAGGATACCGCCAGTTTCCAGCGCAATGGCACCTGGAGAAGACCGTGTCGTCACCTGGAGATGTAACAATACTTCTTCTCCACGCCTACGATCTGTGGGGAGTACCTCAACGCTATTACGGGCCTTTGTAAGCCACTCCTGAACCAACGGCCAAGCCGGGTCTATCAAGTCGATTAACTCTTTTAGTGTCCGCTTTTGCATGTATCTACTTGCACCTCCTCACAAGAAGCCTCACCAGTATAACAAAAATCGCCTTCATTCGTTCGATAACCTACTCAGGAAGGTTTGTCTTCCAGAGATAGGTGAGATTTTCTAATGGCACTCCCCATTGCACAAGCAGGTGTTTGAGTGCTTGCTCGCCAACGACTTCTGCCTTCTTCAATTCCCAGATACCGTTGCCCAGGCTCAAATCCCAGTCGTCCCTCTCAGCACGAATCCGATCATACTCGCGCCAGCGGACGCGAAAGCGGCGATCCAGCACTCTGACTTTCCATCCCTCCCGTTTCGCCTGCAGATCTACCGCTTCCCGTAGCGGCACAATGATCACTCCTGCCAGTCGTTCTGGATCACTAGCTGGCACCTCAACTGCCAACCGTGTTCCGAGGCGAAGGGCCTCTATCAAAGGAATGCTTCTCTCATTCATGTCAATCAGTCCCTTGCTACTAGAGTTCGTCTTCCTCAGAGAGATCAAGATGAGCAAGGTCCTCGCGACGGATGACAATTTCACCAATATGTCCGTGTCCCCTGTCTCCTACCACAAACCAGTAGCGAAGCGATTCTTGATCCAAGAAAGGGAGAACGATGAAAAGGTCTTCCCCTTCCGCAGATAAGAGATTGCATACTGCTCTTCTGATCTCAGGGAAAGATGTGACCTCATCTGCCACTGCGGCATCGATGAGAATGCCTCCTGCATCTATCGTCCTCTGCTTCATTCTGAGTTTATGATACTCAGGCATATCTGCCAGAGCAAGGATATCGCTAACAAATCCCCAGTTCTCTTGCTGGTTATATCCCCAGTCGGCTCCTCCTAATCTCTTCAACAACTGGATTATCTCATCTCGAAGCTGCGACGCCCATTGAATACTTTTATTCACGAGAACTTCTCCTCTTTACCAGCTAACCAATAATTCCCTCACGAAACGACCCCTACCATAAAGACCTGATCCACTGCCACTCGGCATCTCGTTGGACATCAAAAACCCGGAAAAGCTCAAATTGTTCGCGAGGGTCGTAGTGGATAATGGCTTTCATCGCTGCATAGGCCGCTTGACGGACGCCTCTTGCTTCTCGTGCATTGAGAACGACTTGCGCCAGTAAGGCCAGGGTCGCTTCATCCTTCCTATTTTGCTTCGGACCGTCTGAAACTGTGACCCGACCTTGGCATAGATGATGAGTTCTTCTCTGTCCTGGGCATGGATCACCTCCTGTACTTCAAACTTCCCGGCCAGGTCGATGATCTCGCTAGCCACCCTTCTGTCATCCGTAAGAGAATAGGACTACCTTCCCTCATATACCTCTTCCACAGCGTCTTTGAGCTTGCGTTGTAGCCGACTATACCACTCTAACTCGTTCTGTTTCATCTATCCTTCACTCAGTTGCTCCTGGACACTGCTGACATGGGAAAATGAGATCATCTTTTCAATCATCACCCTTACAGAGCCTTTTCCCCTCCAATATCCTCACTATAGACATCCGCAAAAGAAACAAAACCGGCTTGTAACCAGTACCAGTTTCTCTGCCAGTGTCAGTCCCCCACAAAGCTGATAGAACTCCTGCAAATCATCGGGTAAACGAAGATTTGCTTCGATTTGAGGCTGTCGGGCAGGGGCTTTGATTCTACAGCCTGGTGTTGCTTGAATCTGGGTCAGCAGCTCTTCTATTCTTTTAGTCATGGAACACCTCAGCAAATTAAGGCGTATCGGGTGTAGAATCGGGTGGAATTTGGGGTCGAGTAAATAAGAATTGTTTGCTACGCAATCTGCCATATTCATCTAACCTGTACTTCCCCGCCTCCAAATCGTCAGCAAATTTGGAAAGTAATGCATGAAAACCAGGGGCGATGCGTGAGCTTCCTACCTCGTGATCGAAGAACATGATCTGCCCGAACTGGTGCCTGGTTTGTGAAGTTACATCAACACACAAAAGATCACCGCTACCATCATAGGCGATGGGAAGCCAGGATGGGAGCCACCACCAGATCTCATCATCTTGATTCTCTTCATCTGTATCCTCTTGTAGCGAATGTAATACCTGGATTTGCACCTGATACTGCTCTTTCATACCCTCAAGGCTGAGAAGTTGCCAGATATCGGCGAACGTATCTACAGTGCCATTGTGAAGCCGTAGAGAAGCTCTAACATCTTCGGGAAGCTGGTAGCCCAGATCGATTTCGAGTTGCCGAATGTCCTCATCGCTCGCACCTTTGCGTAAATTGTTCAACGCCTCCGGGGCATGTCTTTGGAACCAGCTTTCTATCCGGCTCCAAATCTCTTGCATTTCTTGCATAGCATTCCTTCACAGGGAAACTAACGAGAATCATGGGCAACATTTCTATAAGCATGCTCTTTGAGCAAGAAAACAAACTCTTGCAGAGCAGGCTGATCGAATGTTATTGTCCCAGGTCCATGTGCGTCAAACGGATCAAACCGCACGTCTTCTAACTGGTAGCGAGAAAACGTCGCAAATGAAAGGGAACTCCGTTGATACATTCCATGCTGAAGTGACCATCGTGGAAAACAGATCATATTGATGCTTTCGTCCTCTTGCAGCCCTTCAGTAGGCAGATAATAATAACAACATCCTACCATTTCATCAATCATGAATTGGGGACAGTGAAGACTGGTAAGAGCTTCGATACTCATCAGGCGAAAATGCGTGAGAGAAAGTTTTGCTGGTTGAACATCCACCAGTTTCTCAAAGAACGTGATAACATCAAGATATTGCTGAGGATTAAAGCTGATCAGGCCACTTGCATCACGTACCGCCTCAAAATCTGGCCACTCAAACATTTCCTCATCAATATATAGAAGCCTCACATCGTAGAGGAAAGGCTTTTCACTTCTGCGACGCAAACCAATCAGATCCCATTCACTTAAAAACTCTCGATGCCAGGGAACATCAAAGGTATAGTAGCTAAAGGCTCTACTCTTGTCTTCCTCTGGTTTCAAGTGAAAAAACGCTTGACTGTATCCTAAATGCTCTATCCGGGCTAAATTTGGCATAATATACCTCCTCTTTTACCTAAGGTACCCAATCCTATTTTCTACATAAGCTGGGAAGTAAGATTTAAAAGGTTTATTTTTATCCCCTCCCAAGCCTACACTTTTTGACAAAGAGACATCATCACGAAAAGGTATTTTCTGTGTTCCTTCTGACTACTATTCGTCATCACGTTGCCTCATCAAAGTCACGATAATGTTCTCAGGTAAAGAACATTGTCGTGACTTTGACTTAAAAATTACAACCTGAGTATTGCCGATATACCGAAGTTAGTTGTAGTAAACTTAAACATATTGCGTTTGATTAATCCTAATCTGCCATCAACAAACTCAACTGGAACATCTGTTATACCAGCTTGTTGAAAGGCATACAGTCTTCGATTGTCCAACGTATACAGTATACCATTTTCGAGGTTCTTAGGGTCGGCTAGACCAAACTTTGTCTTTATTGACCCCCAGACGTCCATCTCTTCTGTCTTAGTGAATACTTTCATCGGTGGCAAATCCTCTGGGGAAAGGCTTCCGTCTAGTAGTGCCTGGATATTCCCCAGGACAGTGTAACCGTTCCCGCGATTACTAACTGTACTTTGGGTAAAGCGAACGTCTTGTGGATTTACCCTGGGTTCCGACGGACCGCTCACATCACCCCCATTCCCACCATCACCTTCCCCATCCATGAGGGCCGCCAGTTCCTCTCCCCCGCTGCCCGCACTGACTTCCTCCCCATCGCCGGGTTTGTCTGCTGCACCCCCACCATCGTCAAAACAGGAGA
>CADDYT010000070.1 GCA_902810755.1 Chloroflexota bacterium | reverse complement strand
TAATAATCGCAGGCGCGCAGTTCCCACCAGTGGTTGCCTTTGTCCCAGCGTTTTTCCAGTTTCTCCTGATAGCGTTGCAGGTGGGCAAAGATGGCCGGATAGCGGTCGATGGGTGTGCCAATTTTGCTGAGAATGATGTACCGTCCCTTATGTTCCGCGTGGTAGCGTTTCACATCTTCGCCGACAAGGAAGGGTTTGATGATCTCGGCGCTTTTCGGGTCGGCGGCGATGAGGGCGTCGCGGGTGGCGCGGTCGATGACGAAGGCTTCGTTGAGGCCCGTTTTGATGCCATAGAGGATTCTGGAATCGGTATATTCCCCTAATTGAGTGCTGAGGGAGCGCATTTTTTCGACGATGGCCTGTTTGTCGGCGCCGGAGAGCGACCAGTGGCTTTCGCCGAGCAGGGCGGGCGAGAGCTGCGTTTCGCCCTGCGCGATGCTGGCGGCGAGGGCGTCGGGTTGGAGTTGTTCAAGATGGGTGTATTTGACGGGGGAGCCGTCGGGGGCCTGCTTTGTGGTCAACACGATCAGGGGGTAGGTGACGGCCTCGGCGAAGACGGGCAGGTCGCCGAAATCCACCAGCCGTTCGAGGCGGACGCGGCTGCTCAGGAAGTTGCGCAGCGCGCCGCCGTAGTTGGCGCGCACAAACTTGTTGGGGATGATGAAGCCGAAACGCCCGCCTTCCTTGAGAAAGCTGTTGCCAAGCTCCACAAAGTAGGTGGAGAGGTCGGCCACGCCGTGATAGACGCTGTAGAGTTGTTTGAGCGCGGGCTTGTCCTCGCTGAAGGACTCCTGCCGTATCCAGGGCGGGTTGCCGATGACGGCGTCGAAGCCGGCCCGTTCGCGCTTTGGCTGCCCGTGTTTATCGAAGAAGACTTCGGGAAATTCCAGTTCCCAGTGGAAGAAGCGCGTGCGCTGCTGGCCTGCCAGCGCGCTGGCGGCGTCGAGCCACTCCTGAAATTGCGACGGCGCGGCCAGCAGGCGACCTGTAGCGAAGTCGAAGAGCGGCTTCCAGAGCTTCGGGTCAACGCTGATGCCGTAGTAGTGGGCCATGAAGAGGTTGGCGATACTGCCGTATTTGCCGGTCAGCCCCTGACGCATATCGGCGTATAACTGCTCCTGCTCCTTGACCTGCGCGACCGTCTGCGCCGGGCTGTCTTCCACCAGCCACATCAGGTTGACCGCGCTGGTGATGTTCTGGCGGAAGGCTTCGTCGTCGAAGAGCGAAAGCTGCTCCTGCGGCGTCTCCTGCTTTTTCGCCTTGCGCGCTGTCCCGCTGCTGTTGGGCGCGACGGCGAGATCGGCCATGCGCGCGCCGAGCAGGGCGTTGCCCGTGCGCAGGTGGTGGTCGAGGAACGAGAGCGGGCGGTCGCGCGCTACCGTGCTGAGCCAGAGCGAGAGCTTGGCGAGTTCCACCGCCAGCGGGTTCAGGTCAACGCCGTAGATGCAGGATTGCACGACGCGCCGTTTCCAGTAAGCCAGGTCGGTCTCCCTGCTCGCCTTCTCCGCCTGCGCGTTCATCTCCACCAGGAAACGGGCGATATATTCAGTCGCCTCAACCAGAAAATGCCCGCTGCCCATCGCCGGGTCCAGCACCTTGATTGCCAGCACCGCCTCCGCGCGCGCCTTCTCATTCCCTGCCTGTTCCACCGCCGCCTTCAATACCGGCCCCAGCGTCTCATCAACGATATATTTGACGATGTAGTCAGGGGTATAATAGCTGCCCGTCGCCTTGCGCTCGCCCCGTTCGGTCAGCAGCTCAATCGTCCAGCCATCACGCGGCTCCTGCGCCCGCTCAAGGTGATATTCCAGCAGCCCCTCGTAGATTGTTCCCAGGTGCCGCACCGAGAGGTCGCGATAATCGATAAACTGCCCGTTGACGCGAGCCAGCATATCGATGGCCTGCTGGAAGCGCGCATCGCCGATCTGGTTGCGCTCGATAAACGCGTGCCGCGCAGGGTCAAAGAGGCCGCCGTTAAAGGTCGAAATCTTGAGCGGCGGATCACCGGCATCGATATACGCGCACAACTGCTTGAAAGCGTGGTAGAGATTGGTGCTGTTAGAGCGCAGGATACGCCCCGCGTTCAGGTTATCCGCCGCAGCGTGAGCGAGGGCGCGCAGGCTGTAGTTCTCCAGATACAGGTCGCTATCATATACGGGCAGCAGGTTGCGGGCCTCGGCATAGAGAATAAACAGCAGGCGATAGAGGATAATCAGCGCGTTATCATAAATCTCCTTCAGCGTCTCAGGATTATCGGCTGAAAGATGGTTGGAAGGATAATCCAGAAAGCCCTGCGCGATATGCCGCAGCGCCTGATACACCTGCTCGCGCAGAGAAGCCCCGATGCCCTGCGCGTACTCAATGCTCTCGCGCAAAATGGCCGAGACGCCGAGCGGGTGCGCATTGAAGGCGGCGCGGCGGAAGAAGGCATAGAAATACAGAAAATCCTCGACGCTGCCGCCTGCCAGCAGCGCGGGCAGATCAACCTCATAAAAGTGGTCTAACTTATGCGCGTTGCTCTTATGATAAAGCCGCCACAGCCGCCCATTCGTCAAAATGCCCCATTCCAGGCCGCTATGTTGCATGTAGAACGCGATCTGGTACGACGGATTCTTGTTGGTAAATGGATCGCCGCTCCTGCCCTTCATGGCAACATCCAGCGGGCAATCCCAGTATTTCGCGTCGCCAACCGCGAAGGCCCCTGCCTGCAGCAGCGTATCCGTCAGCTTCTTGCCCTTCGCCGCCTGCAACGCCTCCTCATCGCGGTAAAACACATAATCCGGCGACTTCGTCCCGTCCGGCGTCGCCAGCGAAGCCTGCACCTCAAACGTATGCCCCAGCAATTCCAGCACAGGCCGGATAAACTCCCGCTCCACCTGCGCCTCCTTATCGCTGGGCCTGTACCTCCCGAACAGCTCTCCAATCCTCTGCATCACCGGCTTCGCCTCTTGAGTCAGACCCTGCCACTCCTCCCTCTGCGGCAAAAACACATCCAGATAATGATCTGAAAAAAGCTGCTGGTTGCTATATGGTTGTGATTTCAATTTCTTCCCTCGGCGATTTGCAGATACTCTTTTGAGATGTCTATGCCTATTGACTTTCTGGATAGTTTGCGCGCGACCAGCGTAGTAGTGCCGGTGCCGCAGAAGGGGTCGAGGACGATGCCATCTGGCGGGCCGCGCAAACCTCTGTCAGGTCTGCGATATATGCCCGGTAATCCGCTTCCAGCCCGATACCGCCATTCTGATACTGCCGCTTATTCCAGTATGGCGGGCTGGTCATGCAGCAATCAATTGACTCGTCTGGCAACTGTTGCAAGAGGGACAGGGCATCACCCTGTAAGAACAGCGGCGATAGTTCCCGCTCTCTCACATACTTCCTGAAAATATCGGAGATATCAGGAGCCGTTTTCATCAGCTCATCCTCGCAAATCATCTCACTATCCTCTTTGAGTGTTGTACGCCTTACTATAACAAGCAATGCTTGATCTCGTCAATGGGTTTGCGCGGGCGGGTCTGTCAGTCGGATAGTACTTTTTGAACAGGTGGCAGCCATGTCAGGATAAGATAAACGTTGCAACAATAGACAGCGTTTTATAGCCTGAAGAGAGATAAATGTGGGAAATTCGCAGAGACGGAAACAGAAACAGGTAATAACATCTTTAGAAAAAGATCAATCACAGCAGGCGACTGCTGTTGCAGTTGGGGTTGAGGAGCGCCCGCAGGATGGGGTGAGCGAGCCGGAAGACGGTCGGCAATCAGTGGCCGGAGCGGTCGAGGAAATTGAAGGAACGGGGGGAGTCAATGCAGGTGATGGAGCTGCCGGTGTGACCAGCACGGCTGTTATGACTGAAGCGAATGGCGCGGGTGATGCAGGTAATGTGGGTAATGCGGGCGCAATCCCTGACATATCGCTTTACCGTAAGTATCGATGGCTGCGCATATTTCGGTTTAACCTGCACAATTTCCGGCCTGGCAATGACGTTGCCCTGCGGCATTTCAGCATTGTGGAAGCGATGGCCCTGCTCATCACCGCCTATCTTGCCTCGCGTGGGCTGGGGCTGGTGCGCCAGACGCTGTTCAACGCCCTCTTCGGCACCGGGCCGGAAGCCGCCGCCTATCTTGCCGCCGCGCGCGTCCCGGAGACGCTCTTTGATCTCGTCACCAGCGGCGCGTTGAGCAATGCCCTGATTCCTGTCTTTGTCTCTCACGAACGCAGTCAGGGGGAGCGAGAGGTGTGGCGGCTTGCCAGCCTGGTGCTGAACCTGTTGCTGGTCATCCTGACCATTGTCGTTCTGGTCGGCGAGTTTATCGCTCCGACCTTTGTCAGCCGTCTACTCGTCCCCGGCTATTCTGCTGCTGAGCAGGCAAAGGTGGTTGCCCTCACCCGCATCATGCTGCTGCAACCGCTTATCCTGGGTGCAGGCACGGTAGCGGGCGCCGTTTTGAGCAGCAGGCGACAATTTCTCCTGCCCGCTCTCGCTATTGCCGTCTACAATCTGGGCATCATCGGCGGTTTGCTGGTCAGTCTGGCCGTGCCGGGCGTGGGCATTTATGGCCCGACCTGTGGCGTGCTGGCCGCCGCCGCCTTGCAGGCGCTGGTGCAGGGCTTCGGGCTGTTCAAAGAGGGCTTCCGCTATAGTTTTGTCTGGGATGTGCGCGCGCCCGGCCTGTGGGAAGCCCTGCGCATGCTCGGCCCCAACGCCCTCTCCGTCACCGTTGCCTCTTTCGCCGTTGTGCTGGATACCGCCTTTATCTCCTATTACCCGGACCGCAACAGCCTTGCCGCCCAGCATAACGCGCACCTGCTTTTTACCCTGCCGGTCACGCTGGTAGGGATCGTCATTGCCCAGGCCGCCCTGCCGCAGATGTCGCTGCACGCGGCAAAGGGCCGCTACCTGCGCCTGCGCCAGACCATTCTGGCGGTGGTTGGCGGCTCCGTCCTCGTCAGCATTCCCTGCGCCCTGTTCCTTTATCTCTTCGGGCGACCAATCATCCGTATTCTCTTCCAGCACGGCGCCTTTACCCACCACGCCACTATGCTGACCAGCCTCGCCCTCATCGGCTACGCAGTCGGTCTGCCGGGCCAGGTCGCAGGCCAGCTCCTCACCAGAAGCCTCTACTCGCTGAAGGACACCTTCACTCCGCTCTGCACCAACATCCTGATGCTGGCGGCGCGTATCGGCCTGACCATCGTCTTCATCAGAATACTGACCGGCAAATACCTGATTCTCGCCATCCCTCTGGCCCTCTCAATTGCCGCAACGGCTGAAGCCCTGCTGCTTGCCCTGCTGCTCTTCAACCGTTTGCGCAAGAAGATCAGGCTGGATAAGGGCCTGCTGCGCCTGCAGGCGCGGCGAGCAGGGGCGAAAGCGGTTTAGAACTGCCGCCCATACGCTCGCAGCATTACCGCGCCGATTGAGAAAACGTTCTGCACGCGCCGCAGTTAAGACCCTGCCCTGCCCGCTTTCTGCAAAAGCAGCAAGCTGCCATCCGGGCTGATGGAGATAGTTGAGATGCTGGCGGCCTGCCAGCTTACCGCGCCGGTTGCGGCATTCAAAGCATACAGGTTTTCCTGCGTACAGACTTGCGCGGCGGTTTCGGATGTGCAGGCGGTAGCAAGCAGGATATTTTGCTCTTCGCTAATGTCTCCGGTGAAGATGGCCTGCCCTGCTGGCTGAAAACGCCAGAGTATGATGCCCGTTTTGCTGTCGAGGGCCATCAGCATCTCTCCGGCCCCGCTGCTGCCGGTCGCCGCGTAGATTTGTCTGCCGCTGGCGGCGACCTTCAGCGCATGTACGGGGGCCGGGAGCGTTTTTGTCCAGATGGGATTGCGGCTGGCGAGGTTGATGGCCTGAACCTGCGCGTTGCCGTAGAGCAGCAGGATATTGCCGTTAATGCTCAGCCCGCTCGCCGACTGTGACCGGCTGGAGCCTGGAATCGCCGCTGTCCACAGGACATTGCCGGAGGCGGGATCAATCGCGTAGACGCTCTGGCTGCGGGCAATGAGTAGCAGGCTGTTCGTCTCTACCATTTGTGTTTCTTCCCGCAAGAGCGTGGGCGCGTTGTCGCTGCCGAAAGCCCTGCGCCATGCAATCTGTCCCATCTGCGAATCGATGGCGTAGACGGCTCCCTCAACCTGCCATATGATCTGGCGTCCCTGCAATAACAGCGTGCCGTTATCGCGCGACGTACTGGATGGCTCTGGCGGGCCGGTGACGCGCCAGCTTATCTGCCCGCTCATCTGGTCAACGGCCACGAGTTGAATGGCTGCGCCGTCGGTTTGCTGGCTGGCGATGTAGATAAAATGACTGTCCGCTCCCAGCACCGCCGCGCTTTGCTGATCGTCGGGGGTGACGACGGCGTTCTGCCAGAGCGGCTGGCCCGTGTTGCGATTGAGCAGGGAGAGGATGAACAGCGAATCCAGCGGCGGTGGATAGGCCGGGTCTGCCGGGGCGAAGGCGGTGGGCAGGGGGATATGACCGCTCAGCGCGAGCAGCAGCGTCCCCGGCTGCGTTGGCACTGCCGGTATGGAGAAGGTGCCTGCGCTGGCGAACGTCTGCCAGCGTGTGGCGCCGTTCGTATCGATGGCCTGCACGCGGCGCATATTCGCTGTCCCGGCCACCGAGAGAAAGCTTAGCTGCCCGCCGGTTGCCAGGGCCTGCGTTGAGGTCGATGCCGCCTGCTGCCAGCGCGTTGCCCCCGTCTGCACATCCACCAGCAAAACGCTGCCCCGCGCCTGATTCAGTTGCGTATAGCTCGTCACGCCGGCAAGCGCCACCACCAGCAGGGTAATGACCGCCAGTTTCCACGAGGGACGCTTTGCGCGCGCAGCCTTCCATGCATGGAGCAACTGTTTCCGGGCCGTCTGTGGCCGATGTGGTCTGGCGCGCAAGATGAGGAAGGTGAGCAGGAGGAGGCCGAACAGGCTCACGAGCGCGGTTGCCAGCCAGAGCAGGCGTAGCGGCGTCATAGTGGCCAGCGCGCTCCCGCTATCTGTCTGGATACTGATAAAGAGCAGCGTGTTGTTGGAGAGCGCGAGCGGCGAGGCGGCGCCGGTGTGCGGAAATGGCGTCTGCCAGCGCGGCTGGCCGCTGTCGGCATCGTAGGCGGCAAGCAAGAGCGCGCCGCTTTCCTGTTGTTGCTCAAGGATAACGAGATGTTGCGCGCTGTATGCCAGGGGCGTGAAGACGCGGCCTGCGTCTGCGCTGAGCAGGTTGGCGGCAAGCTGGCGCGACCAGTGCAGCTTGCCGGTGGCGGCATCGAGCGCGTAGAGCCAGAGTTCCGGCTGTATTTCTGGCGCTTTCCAGGCAATGCCGGTGGCGTAGATCGTCGCCGCCGTCGCGCTGGCCTGATAGAACTGTGTCGGGGTCAGTGACGGGACGCCGCTTGCGGTCATCTTGCCCGCCTGCCCGTAAAATGTCCAGAGCGGCGAGCCATCGCCGGGGTTGAGGGCCAGCAGTCCGTCGGCGCAGGCCGCGATGAGCAGGGGATGCGCGCCGGAGAGCAGGAGCGTGCGCGCCGCGTGTGGGGCCGTCCACAGCAGGGCGCCGGTGCTGCTGTTCAGCGCGAAGATGGCATGGTCGCCCGCTACATAGAGCATTGTGCCGTCTGGCAGCAATGGCGGCGCATAATTGAGCGTATCATTCAGGTTCGTCGTCCAGCGCGGCACGCCATGTTGCAGGTCATAGGCGGCGATCTGGCCTGTTGCCGCTGATTTGACAGTGTAGAGCGTTGTGCTATCATATGCCGGGCGGAAAGTATGTTCCCCACGCGCCGGTAGATCGCCTGTCATGCGCCAGAGCAGCTGGCCGCCGGATGTTGTCACTTCCAACCCATGCTCGCTTTCGATAACCAGATTTCCCTGCTCCGTGACGCTCAACGACCCGTGTGCCAGGGGCGCGCTAAACTGCCCTGTTTGTTGCCAGCCATTCTGCTCCAGCTCTACCACCTGTTGAGCAGACGGCTGACTGCCTGCGAGGCCGAAAAAGACGCTCGATTGTCCCTCAGCAGGGGCAATGACAGCCTCTCCATTGTACCCGCTGCCATGATCTGCGCGCGTCACGACTGCTCCGCTGGCAGGATTAAGGGTGGAGATATAGAGATGGGGCGCGTTGACATCCTGCCAGAAGAGCAGCGAGCCGGTCAGAAACACTACCAGCAGGGCGAGAGTTGCCAGGATGCGCAATCTGCCTGTCTCTCTCTTCCTTACAGGCCCTTGCCCTAGCGGAGCCGGGACGGGCTGCTCTGCGGATGGTATCGCGGGCGTCTGAGCGGGCTGCGCCTCTGCTACGTCCATTTCCGGCCATGAGAGCGGGAGATCAGAGACCGGCACAGCGGTTATGCGATCGGCTTCATCATCAGCAAGAGGTTTGTTGTCAGCCTCGACCGAGGCTTCAACCTGGTCAATTTCGCCATCGGGGCCTTCGACCTCAACCGGGTCGGCGGCTTCGCTATCAATCGGGTCGGTGATGTCGGCAGGAGCCTCAACATCGGCAGTGGATTCGTTCTCGACGGGGAAAGGCGTATCGACAGGGCTGGCGGCAGGCTCAAGCTCGTCTCCGTCATCGGGCCGGGGCGTGTCGGGTTGAGCGTCGAAGGGCGTGTCGGGCGGCACCTCGCCGACAGGGATGCTATCTTCCTCGTCTTCTGTGCTGGAGGCGTCAATTTCGGGCCGGGGCGTGTCGGGTGGGGGCAGCGTCGCTGTATCGACCGCTATCCCATGTAATTCCTGCTCGACCGGCCCGGCAGGCTCTACAATGTCGGCTGCCGGAGTCTCATGCGTGTCGGGTAATGCCTCTCTGAGCGCGGGTACGGCCTGTTCGCTTTCGCTGATCGCCGCTTCCGTATCATCTGCGGTCGGTGTATCTATGGCAGCCGGTTCTCTGTCGGCGGTTGTCGATACATCAATCTGCTCGACAGAGGTATCGGCTGCTGGCGCATCTGTGGTTGAGTCCGATGCTGCGATCGAGTCTGTAAGGGCGCTGGTTGCCGGAATTGCTAAATCCGGTTCCTGCTCCGCTTCTGATATGAAGTTTGTTCCTGCCTGCTCTCGCTTTTGCCTCTGCTTTTTTCCTTTGTCGCTAGCTTTTCTCCCTGTGCGGTTCGCCGGTCTCACTGCTGGCCGTTTGACCGTATCGTCCGATTCCTCGACTGGCATGATTGCTCTCTTTTCCCTCCTGAGTTAATGCGGGTTAAGTTTATCAAAAAAGTGGGGAAATAGCAAAGGAACTGGCATCGGTGGCGGCCTATATAGTACTATGTAATAAGCAGGGCTATGTATTTGCAGCAGGGGAGAGCCGATGCGCACACTGAATCTACATCAACTGGCCACCTTTCAGGTGGTGGCGAAGCATTGCAGCTATGTTCGTGCGGCTGAGGAGTTGCATTTCAGCCAGCCGGCGATTTCAGCGCAGATCCGCCAGCTTGAGGAGACGCTGGGGGTGAAGCTGTTTGACCAGATCGGACGCAAGACACACCTGACGCAGGCCGGGGAGGAACTCTATCGGTACAGCCAGCGAATTTTCTCAGTGATCGAGGAGATGTGGGAGACGATGGAGGCGCTGCGCAGCCCGTACTACGGGCGGCTGAGCGTGGGCGCGGATACGACGGTCGGCACCTACGTCATCCCCGATCTGCTGGGCAAGTTTCACAAAAGCTACCCGGAGGTGGAAATCACGCTGGAGGTGGTGAACCGTTCCGCGCTGGTCGACGCGCTGCTGAACAATCGCGTTGACCTGGCGGTGATGGGCCGTGTCCCCGACGAAGTTCCCGTGACCATTGAGCCGTTCAAGCCCAACGAACTGGTGCTGATCGCCGCGCCCACGCACAGGCTGGCGGGGCGCGAAAATGTGCCGTTTGAGGAACTGGCGCGCGAGCATTTTCTGCTGCGCGAAATCGGTTCGGGGACGCGGGCTGCCCTGGAAGCCGTCTTTCAGGAGGAGGGCCTGCCGCTGCTGGTGAGCATGCAGGTGGGCAATAACAGCGCCATCAAGCAGGGTGTGGCTGCCGGTCTGGGCATCGCCCTGATCTCGCGCGCCGCCATTGACATGGAACTGGAGACGCATCGCCTGGTCATTCTCGATGTCGAGGGCTTTCCCATCATGCGCCAGTGGCGTATTGTCCACCTCAAAGACAAGCATCTTTCCGCCACCGCCCGCGCCTTCAAAGCCTTCCTGTTGCAACACGCGGACAGGCGCGTGCGCAGGCAGGAGAAGGCGGGCTAAGAAAGGATTATCTGTATGGCTGCGATCTCTGATAGCGAGAAGCAGATGGTGATAGAGGAAGTGCGCCGCTTCGTCGACCGTGAAGTGATCCCCGTCGCGCGCGAGCTTGAACACGATGATATCTACCCCGTCGCGTTGATCGAGAAGCTGAAACGCCTGGGTATCTTCGGCGTTACCATTCCCGAAGAGTACGGCGGGCTGGGCCTCGATTTCGTGACCTATGCCAGCATCATTGAAGAACTCTCGCGCGGCTGGATGAGCCTGAGCGGCATCGTCAACACGCACCTGCTGGTCGCCTATATGATCGCGGCCTATGGCACGCAGGAGCAGCGCGAGCGTTTTCTGCCCGTCATGGCCGAGGGCGACCGGCGCGCCGGCCTCTGTCTTTCAGAAGCCAGCGGAGGCAGCGATGTGCAGGCCATCCAGATGACGGCGACGCGCGAGGGTGACAACTATGTCCTCAACGGCTCCAAACTCTGGGTCACGAACGCCATCAACGGCAGTATCTTCGCCGTGCTGGCGCGCACCGATGTGCAGGCAAAGCCCGCCCATCGCGGCATGAGCATCTTCCTTGTGGAGAAGGAAGCGCCGGGGCTGAGCGCGGGCCGCCGCTTCGAGAAGCTTGGCTACAAGGGCGTGGAGACGGCGGAACTGATCTTCGAGGCCGTGCGCGTCCCGGCGGCGAACCTGCTGGGCGGCAGAGAGGGCGAGGGTTTCAAGCATGCCATGAGCGGCCTGGAGGTCGGGCGTATCAATGTGGCGGCCCGCGCTGTTGGCGTGGCGCAGGCTGCCTTCAACGAGGCCATCCGCTACGCGCAGCAGCGTTCCAGCTTTGGCAAACCAATCGCTCAGCACCAGGCCATCCAGATGAAGCTGGCGGATATGGCAACCCACATCGAGGCGGCGCGCCTGCTCGTGCAGAAGGCCGCGCAACAGAAGGATCGCGGCGCGCGCAGCGACCTTGAGACGAGCATGGCGAAGCTCTTTGCTTCCGAAATGTGCCAGCAGGTCACGCTCGAAGCCATGCGCATCCACGGCGGCTTCGGCTACACAAAGGAGTTCAATGTCGAACGCTACTACCGCGACGCCCCGCTCATGCTCGTCGGCGAAGGGACCAGCGAGGTCCAGCGCCTCGTCATCGCCCGCCAGTTGTTGCAGAAGTATGCTATCAAATAATCGTAGGTGGAACGACATCGTTGATGAGGAGGAATAGATGCAATTTGGTCGCTGCTTTGAAGAATTTGAGGTCGGCGCTGTCTACAGACACTGGCCGGGCCGCACCATTAGCGAGTATGACGATACGTTGTTCTGCATGCTTACTATGAATCATCACCCCCTGCACATCGATGCCAGCTACGCGCAGGATACGCAGTTTCACCAGCGCGTCGTCGTTGGCACGCTGGTCTTCAGCATTGTGCTGGGCATGACGGTGGAGGATGTGAGCGGCAAGGCCATTGCCAACCTCGAATTTGAAAACGTCAGGCATCTTGCCCCCACGTTTCATGGCGATACCATTTATGCGGAGACGAAGGTGCTGGAGAAAAAGCTTTCCAGCAGCAAACCAGATCGCGGCGTCGTCACCGTTGAAACCATCGCTTACAACCAGCGCGGCGAAACCGTCCTCTCGTTCAAACGCCGTGTCATGGTTCCCACACGGGAGGCCGACGCCGCGCAACAACGCGCCTGGGAAGAGAAAATGGCAAAGGTCAGGAATAGTGAGAGAGGCAAACGGGCATGAGTATGAATAGCAACAATAGCGGCAATATCATTCCGCCAAAGGCGCAGATGGTGATGGCGCGCGACTTCGTAGTGCGCCGCTCCGAACTGACCGTGCCGGGCCACAGCATGAAGATGATGGCGAAAGCGGCAGCATCCAACGCCGATCAGGTGATGTTCGATCTGGAAGATGCCTGCGCCGTCTCGCAGAAAGTGGAGGCGCGCAAGACCGTCATCGAAGCCTTCAACACGCTCGACTTCAGCGGCAAGATTCGCGCCTTCCGCCCCAACAACATCCGCACCCGTTTCTTCTATCGCGACCTGATCGATGTGATCGAGGCCGCCGGGCACAATATCGACGTGGTGGTGATTCCCAAATGCTACGGACCGGAAGACATCCTCTTTGTAGATCGCCTGCTAACGCAGATCGAGGAGAATATGGGCTTCGAGATCGGGCGCATCAAGCTGGAGGTGCTGATCGAGTCCGCCGACGCGGTGCTGCACGCCGAGCAGATCGCGAAAAGCACGCCTCGCATGGGCGGGCTGATCTTCGGCCTCGTCGATTTCGCAGGCGATATCGGCGCGCAGGAACTGGGCGGCGAGCAATTTTTCTACTACAACTATGCCAAAGCCAAGTGTATCACCGCCGCTCGCGCCGCCGGTATCACCGTTGTCGATGGCGTGACGCTGGCCATTCGCGACAACGAAGCCTGCCGCCGCGACGCGCAGATGGGGGCGCGCATGGGCTTCGACGGCAAATGGGCCATCCATCCTGCGCAGATCGATATTATCAACGAAGCCTACACGCCGACGGCGGAGGAGGTTGCCAGGGCCAGACACATTATCGATGCCTATGAAAATGCCGACATCCAGGGTGGCCTCGGCGCCATCGTCATCGACGACCAGATGATCGATGCCGCAGTCCTGCGTGTCGAGTGGCGCAAACTGGCGATTGCTCGCAAAGCCGGGCTGGCCTGATCTTGCTATCCTACTTGACCCAGATGGGCATTTCGTCATGATCGATGCCAAAATGGTGCGCCACTTCGTGCAGCAGGGTGGCGCGTACCTGCTGGCGAATGCGCTCAGGGTCGCCATGACAGTACGCCTCGATGGGGCGCTGATAGATGGTGATGCGCTCCGGCAGCATCATTCCCTGGTAGCTCTGCGCAGTCAAAGGCGTACCCTCGTAGAGTCCGAGCAGCGTGTAGCCCTCTCTGGTGCCGACCCGTCGCAGCACCTCTCTGCCCGGCTCTTTCTCCACCAGCACCGCCAGGTTTTCCATGCGCTTCCTGAATTCCAGAGGGATGCTATCCAGCGCCTCTTCCACCAGCGCCTTGAAGGTATTCAACCCTTCCCCGTCATCCTCCCTATCTCCATCGTCCTGATCATTGTCCTCTATCTCATCCCCTGCCAGACCCTCGTCGTCCTCATCCTCTTCGTCCCACCCGGTTTCGGTATCATCTTCGTCAACTATCTCGTCATCTTCCACCAGACTGCTTGCAACAATCGTTCCTTCAACAACCCCATCCTCCGTGTCTTCCATCTCCTCTTCATCATCAAACGCGAGATCGTTTTCTTCCTCGTGTTCCTGTGAGGGCCGGTGACCGAGCAGGTAGATGCCGCCAGTACCGAAGGCGATCACGCCCAGCAGAACCAGCATGGAGGAGAAACCGTCCAGCCCGTTGCCGAGAAAAACGCTCAGCAAGATGATGGCGACGAGGAAGCACAGCAGGGCGAAGAAGGTTTGCGCCCCCTGTTCGCCCTTCGCTGTATCCGGTTCGCCGCCTGTAAGATTATTGCGCTGAACCTGCTTCAAGGCTCGCTCTCCTGCTCATAACTGTTCGCTTTTTTGCCGTATTTGCCTGCATTATAGCATACGCGTGTCATGCTGAGCGCAGCGAGGCATCTGTGTGAGCCATACCGCCCGCTTGCTTGATGCAGATGCTTCCCCTTCGCTGCACTCAGGGCGAACGGCTCATTGCCGCTCAGCATGACGCGTTTGGACCAGTTTTTTATGGCAACCTGATTTGATCGACACAAACTGCGAGGTCGATCATTTACTCTCGCGCAGCGTTGTTATGTCCCTCTTCTCCCTGGTTGGCAACTACCTCCTCGTGGACGGCACCCACCAGCAAGGGGCCGGTCGGCGTCACTGATGCTCCGGCTTCCACCGCTGGAAGTCCGCTCGCTCCGGGGGTGGCACGCGCAGGCAAGAATATCAGCGTGAGGATGAAACCGGCCACCGCAATTCCCGCAGCTACCACGAGCGAAACATCCATGCCGTGGACGAAGGCCGTGCGTACCGAGACGAGCAGTGCTGCCGAGCTAAGCTTCTGTGCCACAGCTAATCCCCCGAACAGGCTTGCTTTGACCGCACTCGCGACTGCCGATGGAAGCCCGGCAAGATTCAATTGTCCCTGATAGGCGGCGCTAAGTACGCTTCCCAGAATTGCCGCCCCGAATGGCGCTCCGACTTTCTGAAGAGCCTGCAGCACCGCCGAGCCTACGCCACTGCGCTCCTGCGGGAGTTCAGAGAGCGCCGCAGAGGCCGCTGTAGCCATAGTAAGCCCCATTCCCGCCCCTACCAGGGCCATCCAGACGGCGATAAAGCCCTCGCCGGAGTCGACGCCGGTCGCGGCTCCCAGAAGCATTCCGGCAGCCAGTAGTACGAAACCGAGCGCAACCGTGATCTTCGCCCCCACCACACGCGCAACGCGATCTGCCGGTACGGCGCCCACGACAAGCCCTCCGATCAGCGGCAGGAGTCGTATGCCAGAACCCATAGCATCTGTCCCCATGATGCCCTGGAAGTACTGGGGCATGGTGAAGAGGACGCCGATCATGGAAAGTCCTGCTGTGGCCGCGAGGATGACGCCCCAGGTGAAAGAGGCCGAGCGGAAGAGCGCGAGGTCCACCAGCGGCTGACCGCCAGGACGGCGACTGAGCCAGCCCTCCCAGAAGAAGAAACCCGCCAGCACTATAACACCCGCGACCATCGGCACCAGGGCTGTAGCATCCTCCCAGCCGTTCTGACCCGCCTCGATCAACCCATACGTGACGCCAACGAGTCCGGCGGTCGAGGTGATGATGCCAATCGGGTCCAGCCGGGGGCGCATGGGAGCGCGCGACTCAGGGACGAGGGCGAGGGCAATGACCAGTCCCAGCAGGGCAACCGGAACGTTCATCAGGAACACCCAGCCCCACCAGTAGTTCGTCAACAGCCAGCCGCCCAGGATCGGGCCGATGGGCAGCGACAGGAAGTTGGCGGCTGCCCAGATGCCAACTGCCCTGGGTCGCTCCTCTTCGGTGAAGAGTACGGTCAACGCGGAGAGGGCCATCACGACGATGCCTGCCCCGGCCAGTCCGAGGACAAGCCGCGCCGCGATGAATGCGCCTGCCGATGGCGCGTAGGCGCAGGCAGCCGAACCTACAGCAAACAATGCAAGGGCGGTGAGCATCACCTTTTTGCGTCCGTAGCGGTCTCCGAGCAGCCCGGCTGGCAGCATCGCCGCCGCGAGTACCAGCAGGTAGCCGGAGGTGAACCATTGCAGGTCAGACTCCGAGGCATGCAGCGCCCCGGCCAGTGTGGGCAGCGCCACACTGAGAATCGTGCCGTCCAGTCCGACGGCCAGGACAGCCAGTGTCAGCGCGCCCAGCGCCCACCAGCGGCGGTTTCCGAGATTCGTCATGATGACCATCTCCTTTCAAACTAACTGTTTGTTTTATTAACTAACTATTTAGTTGTATTGCGGCAAAGCCAACCCCTCTTATGGGATCTTGTACAGGTCAATCTACAGGCTCAGTTCTCGTTGTCCTCTGGATCGACCATCATCCCATGAACGATAAAATCAACAAGGTACTTCCGCGCGCGTGTGATCGCTGGTGCAGAGGACAGATCTTCATTCGTGAACATCTGATAGAGAGGAATGGAGGCGAGGTAGGACCAGCACATCTCCTCTGCCATAACAATCTGGACGAAGGGGTCGAAATCCGATCGCAGTAATCCTGCGCTGCGGGCTTTAGAAAAAAGTGTTCTGATCCGGTCAACATCCCCTGTATCAAGTTGTGACATGATTTTTGTGTAAGTTTGCCATCCCTCGGCCTGCTCCCAGAGAATAATGCGCAACACATGCGGATGTTTGAGCATGGCATCAAACAGCACTCCAATCACCGTTTCGAGCAAGGCCCTGAAGCGGCGCGGGTCGGTGGCAGCATCCTCGTCTTCAAGGAAAGGAGCCAGGACACGCCCCGAAAGCGCGTTCAACTCCCTGTCAATCCGCCGGTTCACCTCTGTATACAGTCCGAGCTTATCGCCAAAGTATTGAAAGATCAGGCTCTTGTTGTAGCCCGACTTTGCCGCGATGGCATCGACCCGCGCGCCATCGAACCCGTGTTCTGCGAAGACTTCTTCCGCAGCGTTCAGTATTGCCTCCCGTGCCCCCTCCGCGTTATGCGCTCGCCCTCTTCGACTCCTGAGCGGCGGCAAGGGCGGCACTGGACGTTCGCCTGCAACCCCGGTATCCTGGACAAGTCCTCGTTGATCGCCAGGCTCTCCAGCTTCAGACATTCTCTCCTCATCTCCTTTGCTAACTAACCATATGGTTAACTAACTATCTGGTTAGATTATAACCGCTATTGAAAAGAATATCAAGGGGAAAAGCAGGTAATTCTGGGATAGTGCGCAAAAGGGGTGATGTTTCTGTGGCATGATGTGAGATTTCGTCTCTCACTGGTACATCACCATCAGCGGTGGCGGGTTGAGTGCCAGCACATCCTGCGGCGACATCAGGGGCTTATCCAGCCTGTAGAAGAGCTTCATGCCCGGATATTCGATGAGTTGCTGGTGATCGAACACCTCGTAATCGCCGATCTTTGATCCAGGCGGGCCGAAGCCGTCGACGCAGGTTACGACCTCGACGCCGGGCTGCAGTTTGATCTTTTGCCAGTCGGGCAGCATCGATTCGAGAAACTGGTGGATGATCAGGATTTTGGGCGGCAGGTGGTAGGTGGTGACGAGGTTGGAAAGCTGGTCGATGGCCCAGTTGATCTCGGAGGCGTACATGCGTCCGAACTCGACGGAGGGAACGTCGCCGGGGGCCATGTCAAATTCCGGGTCGAGCGAGAGGTCAACCCCTGGCTGTTCCAGGTAGGACCAGACATGCTGAACCTCTTTCTGCACCGTGCTGTGTCCTATCTGCATATCAAAGAAAAATAGCGCGTGGTTCTCGTTTGCCAGCGTCACGTAGTGCTGGATGGAGGCATCCGGCATGCGATAGACCCACGTGCCATCGGCCATCGGCACGGGCTGCGCGATGGGCGAGACATAATCCAGCGCCGGTACGACCGGGTGCGTGGGGTCGAGGCTGGCATACACCTGCGCCTGCTCCTGCAGGTGAGCGATCAGGTTGGCATCCGAGTATTGCCCGATTGGTCCCATTACCGGCGAAAGGGGATTGCCGTAGAAAATAACCAGCCGGTGTTGCGGCAGACTCACCTGCCACATCCAGCTATCCAGCCCTTCTAGCTGGTGCAACTGCGTAATATTCTCGCGCCAGTTCGTCCCCGCCGCCGTATTTGTCGGCGTTGCCGTTGCCCTGTATGTCCCCATTGTCGGCGTTTTTCCATGCGCGGTCGGTGTCGCGCTTTTCGAGTCGGCCTGCGTCTGTTCTGGCTGCGCTGCCAGCAGTTTGTAAGCGAGCAGCAGCAGAAGCATAGTAACGAGAACACAGGAAAACAACACGACATAGCGGCTGGCCTGTCTTTTCTTCGTCCCATTCCGACGTTTAGCCCCCATGCCCATCTCTCTTTCTATCTCAGGGAAAGTACATACCTTACAACTAGAAAAACGTGGAGAACGCTGTCTTTATCTCGCACGATCTAAATATACCAGTGAACGCGCGCGCTGACTATGGTCTACATCAAGTAGGCTATGCCATACTTCCTACATGCATAGCCTGCGTCAGGTTAAGGAAATCTATAACTGCTGTGGTGGTCTCTTTCGGGTCAACTCTATAGCCCGTTGTTGCGCCTCTGCAAGGGGAGGTACATGCCATTCTGCACGCTCGGCGTCCGTCGTGGTGGTATCGACAGGCCACAGTTTCCAGCAGGGGCCGTCAGCAATGTATTGCGTCCCGTACTTTTGCGGCTTTCCCTGTCGCATCAGCCAGCGATCATAGGCAGCAGCTGTGAGCCAGCACGCACGATCATAGCCCATTTCTGCTGCCCGCTTTGCCAGTTCATAGGCGCGCCATGCATATTCAACTGTTCCTCCATGCTGGAAAACCATTGCCGCGTGATAGTAATCTTCAGGAGTCTGTAACTCCCCTGCATCTATCAATTCCTCCACACGCCTGCGCCGGGCAGAGTCGCGCTTTCCCAGATCAGCAGGCAAGGAAAATTGCCTGTCTGCCTGATCCTGCTCATAGAGTGTTTGTAGCTCGCTGTTCATCCTTCATCAACCTTTGCTCGGCATAACTCATCCAATACTATCATCATTCATATCACTCCTCTTCCAGTTTTGCAAGGTATCAAGCAGAGAGAGTACTAACCAGCTGAAACGCCACAGATGAGCCATGCGTGCTATTCAGGGATAGACTGGACAGGAAATGAAGGAGCAACAGATGGACAATATAAATACACAGGCTTTACGTGCCATAAATGAACGCCTGAACGCGCAATTGCAGCATGTTGTCGCAGGTCTCACGGATGAGCAGTTGCGCTATCGCGCGCCCGCTATTGATGAGCGTTCTCTGGAAGAGGTGGCTTTGCATGCCTGTGAAAGCCTGCTTGGTTTTGCTGCCACCGTCAGCGGCAGGCCCTGGCCTGATGCGGTGGTTGTGCCGGAGAAAGCTGCCGACCTCGTTCCGCAACTGAACGAAATATGCCTGATGGTCGATGAAATTCTCGCCATGCTGCCAGATGGCGCGCTTGAGCAGGAGTACATTCTGCCCTGGGGCCAGCAGATTAAGGGGCTTGATGCTCTTGCCGACGGGCTGGCGCATGGCCTTGTGCATGCAGGGAATATTATGGGCATTCGCGCCATTGGTGGCTTTCCTGTGCCGCCGGAGGAATACTGATGTATCCGAAATAATTGTCGCTAACATTTTGTTAGTAAGATCAAAAGGTGATACACTTGTATAGAAAAGACTGGCTGCGGGCGTGCTTATTTTGTGAAGTGGTATCACAGAAGCGAGATTTTTGAGCTATTTGCTGGCAAAGAGGTCGGCAAGAAAGGAAACAGCAATGGCGATAGAGCTGGGTGGATTGCACCATGTGACGGCTGTCACCAGCAATCCTTCGGAGAATGTCGCGTTTTATACTGAGGTGCTGGGTATGCGCCTCGTCAAGAAGACGGTCAATCAGGATGATGTCAGCGCCTATCATCTCTTCTACGGGGATGAACGGGGCAACGCGGGAACCGAGATGACGTTTTTCGACTGGGCCAACATCGGCCAGCACGTGCCGGGGGCGGGCATGATCTCCGGCACTGCGTTTCGCGTGCCGGGCCGCGAGGCGCTCGACTGGTGGGTGCAGCGTTTCAACGAATACGGGGTGGCGCACAGCGGCATCGTAGAGCGCACGGGCCGCGCGGTGCTGGCCTTTACCGACCCTGAAGGGCAGCGGCTCGAACTTGTGGATGACACGCTGGCGGCAGGGCTTTCCGGCGTCAACCCCGGCCATCCCTGGGCAAAAAGCCCCGTGCCTGCTGAAGTGGCTATTCGCGGCCTGGAAGGCGTGACCCTGACGGTGCGCAGCTTGCAGCCAACGGCGGCAGTGCTGACAGAAGTGCTGGGTTTCAGAAAGGTGGCCGAATACGCCGAAAAAGGCAGCCAGGCGGCGCTGTTTGAGGTTGGCCCCGGTGGGCCGGGCGCGGAGGTGCGACTGATAGCGCGACCGGATTTGCCGCGTCGCATGCGCGTTGGCGCGGGCGGCGTTCACCACGTGGCCTTCCGCACGCCCGATGAGGAGCAGCATCGTGCATGGCGCGAGCGGCTGGTCGAAGCCGGGCTGGCCGCGACACCCGTTATTGACCGCTACTACTTCCGCTCCGTCTACTTCCGCGAGCCGGGCGGCGTCCTCTTCGAGATCGCTACCGAAGGCCCGGGCTTCACCACCGACGAAGATTTTGAGCATCTTGGCGAGAGCCTGTCGCTACCGCCATTCCTGGCGCCATATCGCCAGGAGATCGAAGCTGGCCTCAAGCCCATCGACCCCGTCAGTCCCGTTCGGGGGAGTTCTTATAGCCATTAACCAGCCATCCCGCAGGGCCAGCCGGGGCAGGCTCAGTCAGGGCGATCGCCCGCGTCGTTGTCGATCATCTGGATGGCGGGGGCGATATCCGATTGCGGGTAGCCCCGTTTGAGCAGCAGGTAGCTATCGCCCATATCCAGAATGCCATAATTGCCCTGCTGTAGGATGTTTTTTACCGAGGCGGTGTAGTCCTGATAACCCTTGAAAGGGTAGGTGTAGGCGCTGGCATCCAGAAAGATGTAATCGGCATGACCGACGCCATAGGGAAAGAGATAGATAGACTGGCGCTCGCTCAGATGCGGCACCAGCGTTGTCTGGGCCGAAACGGAGGCATCAGGTGGAATTTCCTTCAGGAAGCGGGCAGCCAGCTTATCATGCTGCGTCACCTGAGGCTTGACGAAGCCGTGCGCGTAAGGCATCACGCTGTAGACATTGTACTGGACCGTGCTGTTGAAGAGGCGCACGAGCATGTAGCACAGGAGCAGTGTAAGCAGGCTGATCTGAGTCAGTTGTGAAAGCGAGGGCCAGTGCATTCGGACAGGCATTCTTAATGCCGCGTACCCAGGCCAGCCGCAAGAGGTGGCCCTACGATCCACGGTGCGCCCATGTGATTCGCCTATCGTAGGGCCACCTCTTGCGGCTGGCCTGGCCCGTTGGTTTGCGCTCTCCCGGCTCTTCCCGGAACCGGCCCTCTGGCTCAAACGTGCCATCAGCCAGCGCACTATCCAGAGCAGCAGGACTATAGCCTCGATGCTGGAAAAAATCAGGATCGGGATGATCTCGGCGTTGTACTGGAAATCGCCGCTATACATGTTCGGTGTGGAACTGAGCAGGTTCAGCGCGAGCGTCGGACTGGCGAGAATCAGCACCCAGGGGGCCAGCAGCGGTAAGTAACCGGCAGGGGCCAGCAGGTCGCGCAGGTAATGCATATGCGCCGCTTCCAGTAGGTGTTGCTGTACCATCTGTACGGGGTGTGTCAGAATGGTGAGCGCGACCTGGACGGGGCTGTTGCCGAGATAGGCGAAGCGAGGGGCGAGCAGCGAATGCCCGATGGGGCTGGCATAGTGAACCACGATTAAACCCATTACCGTCCAGCCAATAGCCAGGCCGGCCAGTCCTGTTCCCGGTCGCCAGCGTCCCTGCAAAAGCAGTGTCCACAGGCCGAGCATGAAGACAACCCCGGCAATCTCTTCCTTGCAGGCCAGGCACAACACCACAAAAACCAGCGACCACCCTGTCTTGCGCACGTATAGAAAATAGAGGGCAAAGAGCAGCAAGGCGATGGTCAGCGTCTCGGCATGAAAATCGAAATTGACGGCGTACTGCCCGGCGGGATAGAGCAGGTAGAGCAGGGCGAAAGGTACGGCGGCCCAGGCGTTGCGCAGACGCAGGCGCGCCAGCCAGAAGGCAGGAAACGCCCCGCTTGCCACCACCAGCACCTGAAAGATCATCAAGGTTTCGGGGTCGGGCCAGAGCAGGTAGAGCAGGGAGATGGGGAAAAGTATTGGCTCAAAATGGATGGCAAAGCGGGTAATGCCGTTCAGTCCGTAGCAGTTAGTATCGGTAAGCGAATTGCAGATCGTCTGATACAGCATCGACCCGTGCAGCAGGTTCCAGATGGCCTGATCCATGATACCCAGATCTTCGCCATTCGTCAGAAATGCCTGATGCTTCGTCGTCAGAAAAATACAGAAGTAGATGCTGTAGGCCAGAGCAGCCACTGCCACCAGCCCCATCGCTATCCAGAAGTCGCGAGTTTTTGCCATTGGCTCAGGTGGCGCGTACACTCCTCTCTTCCACCTGGCATATCCGCGTTGCCATGCCAGGTGCAGCAGCTTTACAAATTTTTGCATACGGTTCCAATTCCCCTGTGAAACTGAGTATAGTTGTGCTACGCTCAAAAGCAATAATTGCTTATCTATCTTAACGAACGTTATGTAAAAACAATAGCGTATTAGTACCTATCCTGGTGAGCTTTGACAAACAAAAGCGATTTCCAGGCTGATGCTGTCAAAGAGTGTTCGAGTTATGAGCGGATGCCAGGCCAGATAATTGGAGACAAGGAATCAGGCGGGAGCGTCAGGAGAAGACGGCCTGGCTAAGGCAGGCCGCAGACTCTCCCGCGGGGCAGCACCAGGCAGCGGGAAAAACCCTGACAGATGCGGCGAAAGCAGCAAGCTGGAAAGCCCAGAAAACCGTTACCCGGTTGCTTCGCCGCTTTCAAGAACGAGGTCTTGCGGCTCTCGATGACCTTCCTCGTAGTGGCCATCCCCGCAGTTATGGCTCTACTGAGCGAGTACGTATTCTGCAAGAACTCCGTCGCCAGCCCGTGCGCAAAGAAGATGGCACCGCGACGTGGTCACTTACGACGTTACGCTCTGCCTTGCGTGAAGCACCCGATGGCTTGCCGCCGGTGAGTACATTTACCCCGATGCCACCTGGCCTCAACCCGCTGTCGGCTGGCTGCGCTCGTTAGGCGGCAAGTTGGGTCTGGCCACCGACCGCGATGGCCTCTATCTGCTCTTAGCCGGTATCAGCTTTGTCTTTACCACTGCTGCTACCCTCTCCTTTGCCTGCACTCATCCCTTCGCTTTCTCTTCTTTCACTTATGGGTAATCGCCAGTTGGGCCACCATTGCGTCCCAGGAAAAGAAGACCTTCTGCGGCACCGGCTGTGCTCAGCCCATAGACAAAGTGAGCAGCGAAGCCGCGCAGATGCGTCACGAGCGGATAGGCGCTATCGGGCGCACTAAAACCAAGCAGAGGTGTCAGTCCTTCATCAACGACCAGGGACAGATCAGAGCATAGAGCTTACATCCGAAGAACTGGTAGGATAAGCGTAGACCATCTGCTTGAGGTCGCTGGCAGGCAAGTTCCTGCGTATTGCCAGCGCGAAGAGGTTAATGACCTCTTCGGCATGCAGACCCAGCAGGTGCGCCCCCAGGATGCGCTCGGTACCCTCCTCAACCAGCACCTTGAAGCCGGTATGCGAGAGGGCCACGCGCCGCGAGGAGTACCAGTCCGATGTGTTCTCATAGTGTGTGACGAAATGTAAGCCCTGTACCCGTGCTGTCTCCTCCAGGAGACCGACGCGAGCCAGGGGCGGAATCGTGAAAACGACGCTCGGGATGCCTGTATAGTCCGGCCTGTCATGATTGCCTTGCAGCAGGTTTTTTGCCACGATCTCCCCCTGCATACTGGCTACCGGCGTCAGGGGAAAGCCCCCACTGGCCACCGCGTCTCCTGCGGCATAGATGGCCGGGTTGGTCACGCTTTGCAGGTAGTCGTTGACGGAGACGCCGTGCTTCTGACGTGCCACGCCCGCCACCTCTAGATCCAGGTCGTCGATGTCCGGCACACGCCCGGCGGCATGCACGACCAGATCCGCCTCGATGGTACTCTCCTGCTCCCCCTTGCGTGCATGCACCAGCAGGTGGTCGCCCTCTCGCTCGATGGCCGTCACTGTCGTGTTCGTCTGCACCTCGACGCCCAGATCGCGGGTGGCCTGCACGAGGAGAGCGACCAGGTCGGGGTCAAACTTTTCGAGGGGATGGCTTCCCCGCTGGAGGACATGAACCTGGGCTCCGACGCGGGCGGCGATATGGGTGAACTCGAAAGCGATATAGCCCCCACCGACGAAGACGATGCGAGGCGGCAGTTCTTGCAGGTCCAGAAACTGCGTACTCGTCGTCAGCAGTTCCTCTCCTGGTATGCCCAGCGTGGCTGGACGCGCCCCGGTGGCGATGACAACATGGCGAGCTTGCAGGATTTCTTCACCGACCTGGACGCTGCTGCGACCCACGAAGCGGGCCTGCCCGTGCCACATGTGAATCCCCGCCTGGGCGAAGCTGTGTTCGGTCTGCTCTGGCACCGGGTCGGTGAAGGTGCCTTTGAAGCGTATCATCTCCGGCCAGGTGATGGAGAGAGCCGGCGCCGAGACTCCCTTGCCCTGCATGCGCCGGCTCCAGGCCACCAGGTCAGCCACCCCGACCAGGACCTTCTTGGGGTCGCAGCCACGCAGCGCACAGGTTCCCCCGAACGGCAGGCAATCCACGACGCCCACGCTCCATCCCGCCGCACGACAGGGATAGGCAACGCTCTGGGCGGCTGCACCCGTTCCCAGCACCACGAGATCCAGCATCGTTGTCATAAGCACCTCTCTCTGCTGCTCAGCAGGTCGCTGGTGAGATAGGGGGTCTCGGCCAGCCCGGTAATGTCTGGAAGAAACGGTGAGGAGCCGGTGGCAATGAGTATCTGCTCACCTCTCAAGTGGTGCAGGGAGCCATCACTGGCCCTCACTTCGACCGTATGGGGGTCTACCAGTGTGGCGTGACCGTAGACCACGTGGAGGCCAGGCATGCCATCGCGGGCCAGCAGGCTGGCATAGTGCTGCTGGCGGTACGTGCGGATCAATTCGTCCTTCTGCTCGATCAGTTCGGGCATATTGAAGGTCATGGGCGCGGACTGTAAGCCGGGATAGCGCGGGTGGGATGAGTCATAGACGAGCTGAGCGGCCCCGATCAGGTTCTTGGAGGGAACGCAGCCCCGATTGAGGCAGGTTCCTCCCAGCGTTCGATCTTCGGTCATCACCACGCTCTTGCTCAGTTCTGTGGCGCGCACAGCGGCGGCAAAGGCCGTCGAGCCGCTGCCCAGAATCACCTGGTCGGAATGGTCGCCCCATTGCTGACCTTCCTGCCCCGGTGCTGTTTGCGCCAGGTTCTTCTGACGAGGGATATTTCCCATCGGTGTTCTCCTTCTCACATATCATTTCACCTCTGCTTTGCAAGCGGTTCATCCCATTGTTGCTCGGCAGCTTCGGTGCTTCACCAGAGGAAGGTCTCACTCCTTCCGGGAGACCCTCAGGACAGAGCATAAATATCCTCAATGCTGTTGCCTTCCATCTGTTCGAGCGGCTTCTGGCTCTGCAATATATCCACATATACGGATATATTGAATCTACCAGAATACGCCCTCACAGATCAAGACCCATTGAGAAGAAGATTCTTTTTGAGTGTGAAGCGGGGCATAGCCTGGCACGTGTCGCAGGATCATCTGCGTGTCTGCTCATGCTCTGCCTCCTACCACAGCCCGGCACGCAACTGATAGACCACGATGTAGAGGCCGGCGGCGATCAAGAGCAGCGAGGAAAGCGGCAGCACCCAGCGCAAGAGGGGAAAGATGGCGGAACGCAGTAAGTCGGACAGTTCGGTCGCGGCCAGGGTCACGGCCAACAGCACCAGGGTCATGCCCGCCGCGTAGCTCAAGAGTACCAGCGCCGCGCTCCCGATGCCGCCTGCGGTGATCGTCGTTCCAACCACGAGCAGGAAGACAGGCAGCGTACACCCCAGCGAGGAGAGGCCATATCCTAACCCGAAGATCCACGCGGCACGCAGCGCATGCGGCGGTGTCTCGGATGAGGCGCATCCGCCGGGCCTCGATGTACTCAGCTTCGCCGACACCGACCCAGGCCCCGGAATCCCCGGTGTCCGTCCGGTGAACAGCGTCCAGACCCCCAGAAGGACTAACCCTGCGCCAACGAGAATAGCGAACCAGGGGAAAAGATGCACCAGCAAGCGACCGCCGAGGGCGAGTACGCCCCCTGCGACGAGGAAGACCAGCAGAAAACCTGCTGCCAGAGGGAGCCCCAGCAGGCCTCCGCGCAACAGGCGCTGCCAGCCACGCGACTGATGGTCGGAGGCGGCCACCTGCTGCTTAACTGCGTAGGAGACGTAGGCCGGCAGCAAGGCGAAGCCGCAGGGGTTGAGGGTGGACAGCACGCCCGCGCCAAACGCCAGGCTCAGCGGCACGCCGGTGGGTTCAGAAACGCCCACCAGGGCGTGGCCAGCCAGCAGGCCCATCACGATCGTACTCAGACTCACGCCAGGTTCCTCACAATCTGTACCAGTTGCTCGGGCGGGATGGAGCCATCGCTGCGGTAAGCCACCTGCCCGTGTGTATCGATGACTACCGTAGTCTCCAGGGTCTGCACGTTGTAGGCGCTGGCAATCGCGTCGCCGGTATCAATGCCCCATTGCATGGGAGCCGAGGCCGGGATGCCGTCCGACTGGACGAAGGTTTCGAGGTCGGCGGGGCGGTCACCCGGGTTCACATCAATCGCCAGCACCTCGGCCCCCTCTGTTCTGATGGACTGAGCTGCCTGTGCCAGGTTGCGGCTGCCCTGCGCGCAGGTAGCGCAGGTGGGCGACATAAAATACAGCACTACCACATGTCCCTGTTGTGAGGCGAGGTGGAATGTCGTTCCAGAAAGCAGGGGCAGGGTGAAGTCAGGCGCGCTTTGCGATTGCCCTATCGAAGGATCAGTAGTCGTAGCTGCCGTACTACTCGAAGGGGTACTGAGGCTCGCGGCCCGTACCACGGCAATGATCCCCGTCAGGAGTGCGAGTGTCACAGCCAGTACGGCAATGCGCGCGAACAGTCTGCGGCGCCGAAAACGCCGTGCGGAGCGCGACGCGCCCGGCTTTCGCGGTTGCGCAGACGTTGCTCCTCCCGTCGCGCGAGGTCGTTTGCGCAATGCCGATGGTAATGAATGGGCCATAGGGGTCTCCTTTCTTTCTTCGCGGCCAGCAGCGAGATGCCCCGATCAAGTACCGAGGGAAGTGCTGATCGCTCACACGCGCTGTGTCTTGCTCTTTCCCTCTCTGTCAGGGACACCGCGCCAGGCGCGCACGCTCATCTTTCCTCCTGAAGCCGCTGCATAGTCAACCGGGCCAGCGTTTGCCCGAGGGTGAAAGCCTCCTCGATGGGAAGCAGATGACCGTCAGGGTGCGAAACCTGCCAGGCTGAAGCCGCCTGCCGTGAAGCGAAGAACTGACTATAGGCGCAAAAGGCGTCGCGGATGTTGCAGCAGGTCGCTAACTCTTCCTGAATGAGGAGCGACAGCACGAGAGAGCCGGGGTCAAAGGACTCCAGACGCTCTGGCGAGACGCGCAGGTGAATTGGCTGCCCGGTCACAGGACACGTAGAGGAGACCTGTGCCGGGCTTCCGAGCCACAGCGGGAAGAGCAGGGTATCGAGGGCGCACCAGGTGTAGAGGAGATGCCCATTGATCTCAAAGTGATACGGCGTTGGCAGCAGGGAGAGTCCCGCACCCACGATGCGGCCTTCCTCATCATAAACGATCTCCTCAAACTGGCGCAGCGCCTCAGTCACTTCAGCAACTGGCCGATTGATTGCCGCCGCCAGTTGCTCGCCGGAGACGGGAGCGCCATCGGTAAGCAGTCGCATGAGCGGCAGGAAGTAGGCCGTCCGCTCCGAGATCCCGCTGTTCGCAATGGCCAGGGCGAGAGAATCTCTACGTGTTTCTGAGAGACTCATGTCTGTTTCCTTTCTGTTCCTTTGGCCCGGGTGCCTGATGGTTCCGGAAGACATGCCTCTGTCCGTGGGTTATGGATGAACGCGCTGCCCATCCAGGTCGCAGCTCCCCGACATGGGAGGCGCGCCCCCCTGACCGGTTGAACATCCGGGTCAGCTCAAGTGGCGCAGCAACTGAGCCGGTTCACGTCTTTCGTAAAGGAGAGAGCGACAAGCTTGAGCGCCTCGGCCATCGTCGGGTAGACGTGGATCAGGTCGATGAAGTCCTCGGTAGTGGCCCCGAAGCGCAGCGCCATCGCCGCCTCATGGATCACTTCCCCGGCGTTCACCCCGAGCATCGAGACCCCGACCACGCGCCGCGTGGAAGCGTCCAGCACCATTTTGATTACGCCGCGCGTGTCGCGGATGGCCCCGGCTCGCGGTACGACCGAGAGGGGGATGGTATTGCAGTCGCATGAGATTCCGGCGGCTACCGCTTCCTCGTCGGTCAGGCCCACCACAGCGACCTGGGGGTCGGTGAAGATGGTGCGCGGGATGACGCGGTGATCGACCTCGCGCAGCGGCTCCCCCGAAAGGGCGTTGTGGGCAGCGATCTTACCGTCATGTGCGCCTACAGGTGTCGCCATCTGGCTCCCGGTTTCGCGTCCGATCACATCCCCGGCGGCCCAGATTTGCGGGACGCTGGTGCGCAGCGTGCGATCGACGCGCACGGCACCCGCTTGATCGAGTGCCACGCCCGCTTGCTCCAGGCCGATCTCTTGCGTATTGGGGCGTCGCCCGGTGGCCACCAGGAGCCGCTGCGCGGTGAGTCTCTGCTGACTGCCGTGCCGCTGGAAGGAGAGTGCGATCCCCTCTCCCGATCGTTCCACGCCGCGCACCTGCGCTCCGGTCAGAATGCGGATACCGTCCTCCTGGAGAATCTCGGTCAGGGCCTCGACGATTTCCGGTTCGTAGCCGGAGAGAATGCTCCTGCCTCGGGTGACAAGCGTCACCTCCGTCCCAAAGCGCGCAAACATCTGCCCCAGTTCGAGGGCGATGTAGCCCCCGCCAAGGATGAGCAGCGAGCGCGGTTGCTCGCGCAACTCTGTCTCCCAGGGGTCATCGGGGGAACTCAACAGGTCACTGGTGAGATACGCTACATCCGAGAGGCCCGGCACGGCAGGAAGGACAGGCTGTGAGCCGGTCGCGATGAGAATCTGTGAGCCACGCAGGCGACGTGGGCCATCGGGGCTTTGCACCTCGACTTCGTGATCGGAGAGAAGTTTTGCCTGACCGGACACGATCTGGATGCGCTCTGGCTCATCGAGCAGGCTTTCGTACTTGTGGGCGCGGTACTCCCGGATGATTTCATCTTTCTGGGCCACCAGCTCTGCCCAGTTGACGGGCATGCGCACCGGGGACAGGCCTGGATAGCGAGGATGGGCGGCATCGTAAACAAGGCGCGCCGCCTCGATCAGGTTCTTGGAGGGCAGGCAGCCCCGATTGGCGCAGGTGCCGCCGACCGTGCGGAATTCAGTCATGACGGCGCTCTTGCCGAGTTCGGCAGCGTGCAGGGCCGCGGCAAAAGCGGTCGAGCCACTACCCAGAATCACCAGGTCATAGGACTCGTGGGTTGACATACGCGTTATCTCCTTGTTGCAGGCAGGTCATCCGGCATGGGGGGCCGTTTCTGCATGTATTCGTCAGATGCAACCGGCGCGCAGGTGGGACAGGCCGCCTCCCTCTCCCGTTTCTCACGGTGCGGGCCGAACAAGAACCAGGCCCCCAGCGCCAGCGCCACCACGAAGTAGATGGCCGCCCCGGCGTAGACGAGGCCCGGATTGCGGCTGAGAAAACTGCCCAGGGCCGTTCCGGCCAGCAGGGAGAGCAGCAGCGGCAGAGTAATAATCAGGTGACAGGGACAGGCCAGAAAGCCCGTCACGGTCAAGACAAGGCCACCAATGCGACGCATACAGCATGTTCCTTTCTTTCCCTCTTCCTGAGGGTTGCAAACTTTCAATACGCGGCAGTTACAGCCCGTTCTTGCGCGTCTACCGCAGCCCGCACGGGTCTCTTCTTAACGCCAGTCTTTCGGTCCACCGCCTTTGTGCCTCCCGAACAGGAGGAGCAGCAGTGGCAGTCCGCAGCAGAGAATCGGCAGGAGGACGAACCATGTGTCCCCTGCAACGAGCGTGGTCATATCTTTCTCCTCTCCGCATAATTTCCAGTGACGGGCGCGGCGCTGCCCTGTTCCTTCTCCTCGCCGACAGCACAGGAAGTCCCTCCTCCGGGTTCCTCAGGCATACAGGCGGCGCGAACACCCCGGATGCGAAGCGCGACCAGGCTGATGACCAGCAAAATGGCGGAAAGCAGGGCGGCGAAAGGGGCGGCCCAGACCCCGAGAATGAGCGGCACTCCCAACAGGGCCAGCAGCGGCGTACTCGCGGTACAGCACACCGGGGCGGCCAGCCCTGCCGG
>CADDYT010000069.1 GCA_902810755.1 Chloroflexota bacterium | reverse complement strand
CTGTGTGGTGGACTTGTGGGGTGGCCTGTATAGAGTAGCCCATCTTCCTCATGCCCTCGACTCATCCTTAGTGATAATGTTATACTCCTATCCATAATAGAATGCTTCATTTTTTTGCCTGTATGTCGATAGCAAATCAGTAAAGAGGAATGGTGAGAAGAGAAGGATATATCTCTGCCTGCTGGCTTGAGGGGCAGGCACTGAAAGCATGTATGCGGAGAGAAGGATAGCGAATGACTGCCAATATATCTTTTACGAGCAGTCGCCAGGACCAGAACGGTCACGCGACGGTTGAGGGTCAGTCCCAGGAACTGGCGCACGTATTGCAAAAAATTGTACAGAATGCGGGCGCGTTACTGGGCGTGGAACGCTGCTCACTGGCGCTGCTCGATGCGAGCGGAACGGTGCTGGTCACGCTGGCAGCCCTCAGCAAGCAGGGGCGCATTCCCCGGCATACCCGCTTTCGCCTGAACGAGGGCGTGGCCGGCTGGGTGGCGCAGCATCGCGAGCCGCTGGTCATCTCTGATGTGGGCCTCGACCCGCGCTTCAAACGCCTGGGCCACACTCCTGTCGGCTCGATGGTCTGCGTGCCGCTCATCGATAACAGCAGCTTTATTGGCACGCTGACCGCCAGCAGCGGGGCTACCGCCGCTTTTGACGAGCAGAAGCTGCACATGCTGAAAATCTTTGCCGACCAGGCGGTACTGGCAATTACCAACGCGCGCAACGCCGAACTGGCGCGGCGGCAGGCCGACCAGCTTGAGATGTTGCTCGACCTCTCACGTGGCATCACCACGCGGCTGGAGCCGGAGATGCTCTATCGCACGATTCTGGCCGACGCGCAGCGACTGGTGACCTGCGAATTTGCCATCATGTACCAGTATCACGAGCAGGCGCAGGAACTGTGGCCGGTGGCGGAACTCTCCTGCCGGGCCACGCCCGCGACCTGCGATCAGGAAGAGTGCCTGGCGGCGGTGGTGACGGCGAATCTGCGACAGCAGAAGATCAGCCTGCACGATACCAATTCCGTTGCCGCCTGGGCAGCCGTGCATCGCCACCCTATTCTGCATTCGCCCCTGAAGGTGGCGCACGACAGCGACAATGGCGTCGTTTCTCCCGCCCCCGTGATTCCGGTGGCCCCCGTTTCCTCGACCAGCGCGGAGATGGCGACGCCGCTGGTCTCGAAAAATATCCTCTACGGCGTGATTGCCCTGCGGCGCGAGCAGCCGTTCACCAGCGAGGAGTTGCGACTGGTGCGCAATTTGAGCAACATGGCGGCGGCGGCGCTGGAAAACGTCGAACTCTTTCACCGCGTGCGCACCGATCAGGAGCAGCTGCGCGCCATCCTGGCATCCAGTTCCGATGGCATTGCCCTGCTGGGGGCCAACACCTGCTTTATCGAGGCCAACCCTTCGTTCGGGCGCATCTTTGGCGTCGAACCGGAGCGCATTGTGGGCATGGAGTGTATGGAACTGCTCGGCTGCGATGGCGAGAACGGGCATGGGCGCTGCGGCGAACTGTGCATGGTGCATCGCGCCCTGCAACTGGGGAAGCCGCTGCCCTACGTCGAGATCGAGCTACAGGTCAACGGGGCGGCGCGCGCCATCGGCCTGAGCATCACTCCCGTTTCGACGACGAGCAGGCCGCTCTGCCTGATCGTGGCGCGTGACGTGACAGCCATTCGCGACCTGACGCGCATGAAGGCCAACTTCCTCTCGATGATTACGCACGAACTGCGCTCGCCGCTCAACGCCATCAACGGCTACCTCGATCTTGCTCTGGAAGGCATCGCGGGTGAGTTGAACGAGCAGCAGCACGAATTTATCCGCCGGGCGCGCGCCAGCAGCGAGCATCTCTACGCCCTGGTCGAAGATCTCTTGCTCGTTTCCCGCGCCGACTCCGGCCAGGTGCGCCTGACGCGCGAGGTGACGGCCCTGCGCGGAATTGTCGATCACGCGGTCGAGGAACTGGAGCTGATGGCCTCCGATAATGGCGTTGCCGTCACAGTTGATATCCCTGCCGATCTGCCGCCGGTCTATGTCGATCCTGTGCGCCTGCAACAAGTGCTGCGCAACCTCCTCAGCAACTCCCTGCGCTTCACGCCCGCCGGTGGGCATGTCACCGTCTCGGCGTGCGTTGTCCATAAAGCGCGTGAAGTCCGCGGGCCAATGCCAGGCGCAGAGGACGAGGAGCGTGAGGATATTCGCCTGCTACAACTTGATGTTAGCGATACCGGCGTTGGCATCGCGCCGGAGCAGCAGCAGCGCATCTTCGAGCGTTTTTACCAGGTCTCCTCAACCGGCGGTCGCAGCAGCGGTCAGGGCCTGGGGCTGGCGATTGTGAAGATGATTGTAGAACTACACGGCGGCGAAGTCCGCGTTACCAGCGAACCGGGCAAAGGCAGCATCTTTAGCTGCCTGCTTCCCTGTCTGCTCTCATAATATATGGCATGGGCGCGACGGCTACTGGTTATCTTGCTGCTTCTTGAGGAAGTCTTCGCGGGCCTTCTCTTCGGCGATAATATCGGCCACCTCGTCGGCCATAGTGCGCCCGGGGCCGAAGCCGCCGTTGCCCTGGTCGTTGCCATTGCCGTTATCGAGAACCTCGCGCGGGCGACCGTTGGCTTCGAAGCTGCCGATGATGCCGCGCTCTTCGAGCATATCGATCAGGCGGGCGGCGCGCGAGTAGCCGATGCGCAGGCGACGCTGCAAGAGTGAGATAGAGGCGCGCCCGTACTCGCGCACGACCTCCTCGGCCTTCTCCAGCAGGTCGTCTTCCAGTTCAAAGTCGTCGGAGATGTGTTCCTGAATCTCCCAGCCGGGTTCTACCGGCGGCGGCGCGACCGCACTTTGCCCGCCGGTATGCTCCTGCGTCTGTTGCCGCCAGAAGTTGACCAGCCGCTCGACTTCTTCGTCGGCCAGGAAGGCGCCCTGAATGCGTTCCGGTCTGCCCGCGTCCGCCGGGAGGTAGAGCATATCGCCGCGCCCCAGCAGGCGTTCGGCGCCGCCCATGTCAATGATGGTGCGCGAGTCGACGGCGGAACTGACCATAAAGGAGATGCGCGTCGGGATGTTGGCCTTAATCAGGCCGGTGATGACATCGACGGAGGGGCGCTGCGTGGCGATCACCAGATGAATGCCGGTGGCGCGGGCAAGCTGCGCCAGACGGCAGATCATCCCCTCCACCTCTTCGGGCGCCGCCATCATCAGGTCCGCCAGTTCATCGATGATAATGACGATGGCGGGCAGGTTCTTGAGCGTCGTATCGCCCTTTGCGGCTCGCTCGACCCGCAGCTTGCGGTAGCCATCCAGGTTGCGCACTCCCAGCTGTGAGAAGAGGCGATAGCGCCGCTCCATTTCGGTGATGGCGTTCTTGAGCAGCGGCACCACCTTCTCCACCTCTGTCACCACCGGAAAATTGAGGTGCGGAATGCCGTTATACACATTCAACTCAACCATTTTGGGGTCGATCATCAGCAGGCGCACATCGTCGGGCGTGGCCTGCGTGAGGATACTGGCGATAATAGTATTGATGCAGACCGATTTCCCGGCGCCTGTTGCGCCCGCGATGAGCAGGTGGGGCATGCGGGCGAGGTCGCCGACGCGCACGGCTCCGGCCACGTCCTTGCCGAGGGCAACGGCCAGCTTCGACTTCACCCTTGCCGCCTGGTATTCCTTGCTTTCCAGCACTTCGCGCAGGGTGACAAGGCGGCTGTTCTTGTTGGGAATCTCGACGCCGACGTAGGGGCGACCGGGGACGGGAGCTTCCATGCGAATGCTCTTCGCCTCCAGCACCAGCGCCAGGTCGTTTTGCAGCGCCATGATGCGGCTGACGCGCGTGCGCGATTCATAGACGATGTTGCCGGAGGCGTCGCGCAGCGGCATATAGCGTCCCTGCGCATCCTGTCGCATCTCCGGTTTGCCGGTGGGGCGAATACCGAAGCGAATAACCGTCGGGCCGATGCTGATATCCTCCGGCCTGACCTCGGCCTCCACGCGGAAGCTGCGCAGCGTGTCCTGAATAATCTTCGCCAGCGCGTTCGTGTCGTCGCCAAACATTTGCAGTTTGACCTCTTCCGGGCTGTTAAGGAGCGAGATATCCGGCATACGCCAGGGCGAATTGATCGCCTGCTGCCCTTGCTGCGCCCGCAGAGGATTGGGTTGCAGCGGCTCCATAGTATCCGATTTGTGTTTGCCGCGCGCATTTTTGCGACTTTGAGCAGGTTCAGGCGGGATGAGCGGCATGGGGGCAGGCGCGGGCGATGGCGCGCCAAAGGGGAGCGGTGGCTGCTGCGCCCCCTGCACAGCCTCTTTATGCTCGGCACGATTGAACGGCGGCACAGGTGGGTTGCCGCGCGGCACAGAGCCAATCTCATGCCGGTGCAGGTTGATATCATTCTCCGGGTCATCTTCGTCGTCAAAATCGCTTTCAAACCGGATTAATGGTTCTCCGTCCTCATCCTCATCATCCTCGTCCATTGCGGCCTGCCCCTGACCTGCCGGAGCGGGCTTGCCGCTGCCATAGCGGCTGTACTGCGGGCGCTGGCCGAGATAGGGCGAGGGGCGGCCTGTATTGCCCGTGCCATTGCTGCTCCCTCCACCTGCCGTCAGGCCCCTCACGAAGCGACCAACCATCAGAATATGTCCGAAAGTGATGCGGAAAGCGATGATGCTCACCAGCACAAAGAGGCCGATGAGCGTGATATGTCCTACAGCGCCTGGCCAGCCCTGAAAGGGCTTCATCAGCAACTGGCCGATGGCTCCTCCCGCTTTTCCGCCGGTTATCAAGCTGCTCTCGGCAAGGACAATCAGCCAGAGAACGACAAGGCCGATTACCAGCGACCAGCGAATGATGCGCTGGTTGCGAATACCTTCGGCCAGGTGAACAATAGAGAAGGCAACGAGGCCGAAGGCCAGCAGCACGGCAGACCAGCCAAAAAAGTCGTTGAAGAAGCGTGCAATAGCCGATAAGACGGGAGCAGAGCGAAATACGGTCAGCGTCGCCAGCAGAAAGAGCGAAAGCAGCAGCAGCAGGAAACCTAAGAATCGCTGCTGGTGATGCGGCTCCATGCCGTTCCATTTTTTGCGTATCCAGTCAATGAAGCGTGCGTCCTGCGTTTGCGGGGAAGCGGCGGCATACGGGGATGAGGACGGGCCGGATGCTCTGCCCCTGCCGCGCCCGGATTTTCCGCTCTGGCCGCTTTGCGCGCCGCGCCCGTTTGGGCCGCGCCCGCCTGCCGCGCTCTTCGAGGGCGACGCGGAGCCGCCGCGCCTACCGGCACCAGACACCTTGCCGCCGGAAACTTTGCCGCGCTGCTCTTCACGCATGCTGGACGCGCTCATACTGCCAGCAGCCCGGCTCACGCGAGACGTACCCTGAGCAATATTCGCGTCGAGGCTCGGCCCGACTCTTTTCTGCTGTCTTTTCTGCTCCTTGCCCGCTTTGCCGCCTGCCATCGCTCTCTCCTCCTGTTTCAACAAACTTCAAGAGACACGTTTATGATAGCGCATATGTTCGAGGGAAGCAAGTAGCAATTTCGGGGGCAGAGGAAATTGCGAGCAAATAAAAAAGCGATACAGCATTTTTCTACTGTATCGCTTTTCTGTATGTTTTGCGCTTAGACTTCCATCACGACCGGAATAATCATCGGGCGGCGATGGGTCTTCTCATAGAGGAACTCGCTCAGGCTGTGCTTGATCTTATCCTTGATGAACGACCAGTCTGCCGCGTGTCCGTGCCGGTCGACGCGGGCGAGGTCTTCCAGCACGCGCTGGCGGGCCTCATCCAGCAGCTCTTCAGAGTCGCGCATGTAGACGAAGCCACGTGAGACGATATCTGGCCCGGCCAGCGGCTGGCCTGTCTCTTTATCGACGGTGATGACGACGACCAGGATGCCGTCTTGCGCCAGCACCTGGCGGTCGCGCAGCACAATCTGGCCCACATCACCCACGCCGAGGCCGTCAACAAAGACGTTGCCGGCGGGGACATGCCCGTCCATCTTGATCGACTCTGCGCTGACTTCCACGATGTCGCCATCTTCGGCGACTACCATATGATCTTCTGGAATGCCGAGGGAATGCGCCAGTTTGGCATGCAGGATCAATTGCCGGAACTCACCGTGAATGGGCATGAAAAACTGCGGGCGCACCAGGCTGAGCATCAGCTTCAACTCTTCCTGCGCGGCGTGGCCGGAGACGTGAACGTTGGAGATGGACGAGTAGAACACCTCCGCGCCCTGGCGGAACAGGTTGTTGATGGTGCGATGCACCATGCGTTCATTGCCCGGTACCGGCGTGGCCGAAAGGATAACGGTATCGCCGGGCTGAATATGCACGAGCCGGTGATCGCCATTGGCGATGCGCGTCAGTGCGGATGTCGGCTCGCCCTGGCTCCCTGTGCAGATGATCACCACCTGATCCGCCGGATATTTGTTGATATCCTCGGCGCGAATCATCATGCCTTTCGGCATATGCAGGTAGCCCAGTTCGATAGCCATCTGCACGTTGTTCTGCATGCTGCGGCCCACAAAAGCCACGTGGCGCTCATAGCGTTCGGCTGTCTCCACCACCTGCTGCACGCGGGAAATCAACGAGGCAAAGGTGGCAAGCAGGATGCGACCGGGGGCATTGGCGAAAATCTTATCCAGCGACTCGTTAATCACGCGCTCGGACGGCGTGAAACCGGGCGTCTCGACGCGGGTGCTATCGCCCATCATCACCAGCACGCCCTCGTTGCCGATGCGAGCGAGGGTGCCGATATCGGCGGAGCGGCCATCGATCGGCGTGTAGTCAAACTTGTAGTCGCCGGTGTGCAACACGGCGCCAATGGGGGTGTGAATCACTACGCCAGCCGCGTCGGGAATGCTGTGGTTGACGCGGAAGAACTCCGCCAGGCACTCGCCCAGCTCAATCTGGTCGCCGGGAGTTACCACGTTCAGCGTTGTCTTATCGGCCAGTCGGTGTTCCTTCAACTTGACATTGATGAGGCCAGCCGTCAGGCGAGTGGCAAAAACGGGAGGAAAATCAAGCTCTGGTAAGATGTAGGGCAGCGCGCCGATATGGTCTTCGTGACCATGCGTAATAAGAATGCCGCGAATGCGGTCCTTTTTATCGGCCAGGTAGGTCGTATCGGGGATAACCAGGTCTACACCGAACATCTCATCATCGGGGAACATTACCCCGGCATCAATCACGATAATATCGTCGCCATACTCAACGACGACCATATTCTTTCCGACTTCCCCCAGCCCTCCCAGCGGGATCAATCGAATATTTTCAGTTGTCAAGGTACAAAAAACCTCCTCACTACACCACAGGGTATAGCTCTACTATAAAACACTATAATCATTTATCTCCACTTCTGTCTTCTCCAACAGAAGCAAAAGGCATGCGATGCAAGCCGGAAATAGCAAAAGCGGCAAATGCAAAAAAGAGCAACCTGAAAAGATAGTAAATATCCTATTATTCCATTAGACAGTGTACCATAGACGCGGCGAAATAGCAAGCGAGGGAACCGCAGGATCGCTGCGCGTGTGATGTGCCAGGGCGCAGGCAAGCTGCGCTCCTACTAACGACGGATGCGGCCCGTGTCGTAGTTGGTAGGCGCCCCTACCAACCGCCGGACGAGTCGTGTTGATCGCCTGTCCTGTAACGCCTTCTTATAGTCTATAACAAGATGAATCGACATTCTCTTCCCCACTCTGCCAGGGCAACCGCTTGAACAGACAAAGCAGGCACAATGATAACCGCCATTGTGCCTGCTTTGCTTACCCTCAAACTTCAAACCAGCTTATTTTCCCAATGCCACGAGGTCGGCGGCCAGGCTGGTGGCGTTGAAGCTGCCCCAGCCGGTTGCCATATCGTAGCCCTGCGTGACGGGGTAGGCGCCCCCGTTGAAGCCCAGTTCGTCGTTGTTGGACGGCGTGGTCGCGTCGCCCGGCGGCGTGATGTCATGGAAATCGCTGCTGTAACGCGAGCCGGAAGCGATCTGGTAGAGCAGGGGGTTAAGGAAGCCGACTACTCCCTTGCCGTGCTGCGCCGCCTCCTGGTTGGTCAGCGCGATCATTGCAGCCCACATGGGGGCCGCAGCCGAGGTGCCGCCGACGGTGAGCCAGCCACCGCCGCTGCCACCCGGCAAACCGGTGCTGCCCGTGCAGTTGGAGCCGACCGTGCAGTAGACGGGATAGCCGGTGGCGGGGTCGGCGTTCAGCGAGATATCGGGCGTCTCGCGCATGCCGTTGGAGTAGGTGTTCTGCACGCCGTGACCCGTCTGCCACGAAGGCTGCTTCCAGTACTGGCTCAGGCCGCCGCCGCCTGCGCCGCCGAAGAAGCCGTCGTTCCACACGTGTTCAGACTGGTAGCTGTTATCGCTGTTGAGCGAAAGCGTGGTACCGCCCACGCCGGTGACGTAGGGCTGCGCCGCCGGGTCATCTGCTATCAGCGAGGGGTCGTAGGTCTGCTGGAAACAGGTCTCGCTGCCGCTATCGCCAGCAGCGACGAGGATGGTCTGGCCCTGAGCCGCCGCCTCCTGGAAGAAGGTATTCTCCTGCTGCGCCTCTTGCTGCCCGGCAGCCGTCTCGCACTGGCCCCAGCTCACGCTGATGACAGGCGTGCGATCATTGACGATACGCGCGAATTCGTCGTTGTAGCCCTGTGTGGTGTTTGGCGCTTCGTAGACAATCAATTTCGACAGGTTGGGGGCCATGCTCAAAATGACTTCTACGTCCAGTTCGACTTCAATTGCGCCCGCGCCGGGCTGGCCGTTGAAGCCATCCAGCACGACGTTCTGCAACGGCACGTTGCCGCCGCCGAAGCACTGTGTATACGCCTGGATATCGCTGGCCGAATAGCCATCGAGTTCAAAGACGCCGACCGTCTGGCCCTGTCCTTGCAGACCGGCGTTGTGCAGCCCGTCATAGTTGTAGGCGGTGGCAAGCTGACTCGGAATATAGGCCGTGCCGCCTCCCAGCAAGCCACCGCCGCCGCTGCCGCTGCCCGCCGTCGGGCAATTGCTGGCCTGCGGGCTGCTCATGCTGCTGTTCTGAGAAATGATGGGGGGATGAGAGAACTCACTGGCGTTGTCCAGGCCGGTGAGCGAGGTGATATCCCGGGCAATGTAGGTCGGCAGCGTGGGGTTGCTGCTATTGGCGAAGAAGTGGCGGCCATCCGGCCCCTGGTAGCTGTTGATATGCACGCCGAAAACGCGCTCGGCCAGCGACTCCGGCCCGCTGAAGTCGACCAGCAGACGGTTGGGGTACGTCTGCGTGACGCGGAAGCCCTGCTGCGTCAGATAGTTGATGACCGCCTGCTGCTCATCCGCCGTCGGGCCAAATTCCTGCGTGAACTGCGCGACGGTCAGATACTGGTGGTATTGAGGAGAGGATGGATCATAGAGATTTTGCAGCAGGGTGTTCAGTTGGTCCTGATTGCGCAGCGCCAGGCCGACGCTCATCTGCAACGTCCGATCCTGCCGGTCGTTGCCCAGCAACTGGCTCAGCTTAACCAGGGAAGGGAAATCGCCGACATCCATAGGGCGAAAACGACTCGCCGCCTGCGCGCGGGGGATGGAGTGGCCCGGATACAACAGGCCACCGACAAGCAGGACGAGCGCGAAAGAGAGAGATACTACGAGCTTGTGACGCACAATACCCTCCTTACAAAGTTTGAGGAGACCGAAAGCCATTATCCTCTTGCTTTGAAAGAACGAGGGCTACTCGACAAATCGCAGATAGCATAAGAAAAGGGAAAGGATGGGCCTGCCCGGCCAGCGAACCAGATCCCTTTTATGCCAGTAATTCTTGTTCATTGAGGGGGCCGAGGGCGGTGAGAACCTGCTTTTCGCGCAGGGGGAAGCGATGGAAGGCGTCCATCACATCCTTCGTCGTCACCTTCTCGAAGCGTTCGATCTCTTCCTCGACGCTGAGCAGTCGGCCTTCCGTTACCCAGTCAGAGGAGAGCGAGCGCATGCGCACGAAGGTGGACTCGCTGCTCAGCACGAGGTTGCTGATCCACTTATCTTTGGCGCGGCGCAGTTCGTCTTCGTGGACGCCATCTTCCAGCAGGCTGTCCAGTTCGCTGCGCAGCAGTTTGAGGACGCCGGGCGCGTTCTCCGGCGTCGAGTTGGCCTCGATCATGAACATGCCCGTCCCCTCCAGCGCCCAGAGCGAGGAGCCGACCGACTCGACCAGTCCTTTCTGGTAGATGTTCCAGTAGAGGCGTGAGCCTTCGCCTGCGCCGAAAATCGTGCTACCCAGCAAAGCGGCGTAGTAGCCGGGGTCGCGCATATCCACCGCAGGCATAGCCAGCAGCGTGATCTGCTGCTTGAGGTTGTTGTCGACGACGACATGGTTGCTGGCCTGCTGCGGCTCGTAGTGCTGCACGTGGCGGGGCGCATCGCCCGTGCGCCAGTCCTTGCAGCGCGTCTCCAGCAGGTTAACGACCTTCTCCCAGTCGAAATTGCCCGCGATGGCAAAGATCAGGTTATTCGCCACGTACCGCTGCTGCCAGTAGTTGCGCATCTGCTCGATGCGCATATCGCGAATGCTCTCACGGGTGCCGAGAACATCGTGGCCGAGGGGATTGGAGTCGAAGTAGTTGCGCACCATCAGATGCCAGGCCAGATTATCCGGCTGGTCTTCGGAGCGCGCAATCTCATTGATGATGACCTCTTTCTCCGTCGTGAAATCATCCTCTTGCAGCCGGGGATACATCATATCGCTGAGCAGTTCAAAGGCGCGCTCCATATACTCGCTCAGCACACGGGCATAGAAAACGGTGGCCTCATGCGAGGTATAGGCGTTGAGTTCGGCGCCAATCTTATTAAATTCCAGCGTAATCTGCTGCCAGTCCAGCGTCTGCGTCCCCTTAAACACCATATGTTCGAGAAAATGGGAGACGCCATACAGATCAGGATTCAACTCATCACGCGAGCCGGTACGCACATAGTACGACAGCGCCACCGACTCAAAATCGGGCATAGGCTGAGCGACAATCTGCAAACCATTGCTCAAACGATGCGTATGAAAAACGGTCGTGTTCCCGTTGCTTACGGATTCTGCCATCAAGTTTTCCTCCAGAACAGAAGAGAGCCAGTAGAGAGAGAATGCATCTTTATAGCATGATAGTCCGCGCGAGCGGGTAATGTCAAATTGCTTCCGCCGTCTCATGGCATATCCCGTTAGTACATATGTCTTGTCTATTTCAGGGCTGTCATGTATACTGTCAGCAAGATGCAGGCATCCTCTCGTTATGAGAGGGCCATCAGATAATATGTGAGGTTATGTTGCTATGAGTATTTCACCGTTATTCCAGCCTGCCGCAGATTATCACGCTCCTCTCATTGGAGATACTTACGATGCGAGCAATAGTATCACGCTTCATCACGGAGACGCACAAACCTTTCTAAAGACCATACCCGATGAAGCCATATCCCTTGTTGTGACTTCTCCACCTTACAACATCGGGAAAGCTTATGAACGGAAGCAAGACATCACAACATATCTCACCGGGCAAAAAGCTGTTATCCGTGAACTGGTCCGTATTCTCGATCCACGTGGCAGCATTTGCTGGCAAACCGGTAATTATGTTGATGAGGGCGAAGTCTTTCCTCTGGATATTTTTTATTACGATATTTTCAAGGAGTACGGGCTTAAGTTACGCAACAGAATTATCTGGCACTTTGAGCACGGCCTGCACGCCTCGAAACGATTTTCCGGTCGCTACGAAACCATCTTATGGTTCACCAAAAGCGATGATTACACCTTCAACCTTGATCCTGTGCGTGTTCCTGCTAAATACCCAGGGAAACGGCATTTCAAAGGGCCAAATAAGGGACAGCCTTCCGGGAATCCATTGGGAAAGAATCCCTCTGATCTCTGGGAATTTCTCCTTGAGGAATGGGAAACCTGCATCTGGGAAATTCCCAATGTGAAAGCAAACCATATCGAGAAAACCGAGCATCCATGCCAGTTCCCCGTGGAACTTGTTGAGCGTTGCGTCCTTGCCCTTACAAACGAAGATGAGCGTGTCCTGGACCCCTACTGTGGTGTAGGCTCTACCCTCCTTGCCGCCCTCATGCATGGCCGAAAAGCTATAGGCGTGGACAAAGAACAGGAATACATCTCGATTAGCAAAGAAAGAATCTTCCAGCTTTACAATGGAACATTAAAAACACGGCCACTGGGGAGACCAGTACATAAGCCAACAGGGCGCGAAAAGGTGGCACAGGTTCCACTCGAATGGATGCGCCAGAATTCAGAGTAATGGAGAAAAATTAGGAATGCGTATCGCAGGAATATATTCCTTCAACAGGGGAAAGGAAGTCATCAAAAAGCTTCATCAGGCTGAACTGGAAGAGGTGTTACAGGTCATCGATTCAGTCGATGCAGAAAACTGCAAGACCAAAGTAAGCAAAGAAAAGACCATGAGAGACAAGGTACTCTATAGGCCGCCGTGCCTCAATGAAGCCTTCAAGAAACAGTTTGAAGCAGAGTTTGTCTGGGATCTGGATCATCGAGGCGTTTCTGATATCGATATTCCTGTACTCATCATCGGTATAGACACAGATGGGGTAAAGCCGAAGGACTTGAAAATAGCAGAAGCCAGACAGCCCTATCTATTCTTTGATGACTGAAAGGCAATACACCTCTATTTCCCCTTCATAAGCCGGTGAAGCTCATCAAGAATGACATCCCATGGCACCTCGTTCCTGGGTGGGTATCTTTCCACATCGTAAAGAACGCTGACTTCCCACGAGCGGAGTGTGCTTATGCTCTGAAGAAAGGCGGGATGACGAGCAAGATGGTTCTGGTTGATACAGGGAACCATCAGGATAGGCCGTTCTCGCCCCAGATTCTCACAGAGAATGGTGAGCGCACGATTATCGGCAATACCAAGCGCAAATTTGTTGACCGTGTTGAATGTAGCGGCAACGACGACGATAGCATCACAGGGAGGAAACGACTCGGCAGTCTCGGGCGAACGATAATCACTGCGCACCTGATGGCCGGTCAGGCTGGTTAGCCAGTAGATTAGCGATATGGTAGATTATCTATAAAGATGCTTATCTAAAGGGAAGTTCCAAGGATGTACGAGAACGAATGAGAGATATGGCAGTACCATAGAATGAAAGTTCGTCACGCAATGAGAATAATGTTATAATGAGGGCATCCAATCTCTTTCAGATGGCAATAAACAAGAGGGTATGAGTGATGGATGATCAAACTTTACAAACACAGCTTTTTCACGGAAATTGCCTGGATATTTTACCTGCGCTTCCATCCAACTCCGTCGATTTGATAGTCACTTCTCCACCCTATGCTGATCAGCGCAAGGATACATATGGGGGAGTAGCGCCAGATAAGTACGTTGAATGGTTTCTCCCCATTGCCGCTGAACTCAAACGGGTGTTGAAGCCGGAAGGGTCGTTTATTCTCAATATCAAAGAGCGTGTAGTTGATGGTGAGCGACATACGTATGTGCTGGAACTGATTTTAGCGATGCGTAAGCAGGGCTGGCTCTGGACAGAGGAATATATCTGGCACAAGCGCAATAGCTATCCTGGTAAGTGGCCCAACCGCTTTCGCGATGCCTGGGAATGCTGTCTCCATTTCACAAAAGAGAAGCATTTCGCTATGTATCAGGATGCTGTACGTGTTCCGATGGGTGAGTGGAGCCAGACGCGGTTACGCAACCTCAGTGAGACCGACAAGCGACGCGACAATTCTCATGTGCAGAGCGGTTTCGGCAAAAAGATTGCGAACTGGATAGGGCGTGAATTAGCCTATCCTGATAACGTACTCTATCTGGCAACCGAATGCGGGAATCGGGGCCATAGCGCCGCTTTTCCCGTCGAACTTCCCGGCTGGTTTATCAAGCTGTTTACCTTGCCTGGAAACCTTGTACTTGATCCGTTTCTTGGCTCTGGAACGACGGCTGTCGCTGCTGTGCAACTCGGACGGCGCTGTATCGGCATCGAACTCAACACTGATTATTTCAAAGTCGCGCAGCAACGTTTAGAAGACGCAGAAGTACAATCTTCTCCTTCTCTGCTTTCTGAAGTCAACAAACAGAACACGAAGGAACTTCCCCCTGAGCGGAGAATGACAGCGCAGACTCCTATTCCTCTTTTCTCCGAAGCGATTGAGACAAATGGAACGGGAAACAACGAAGACGGTGGAGAAAGTGATCCATGGTATGAATCAGTCGTAACTTGAGGATATCATACGCCGTAGCCTTAATGACTTTTACCAACGTCGCATGAAGAAATTAAGCGAGTTGAGGTTTAGTGAAGTCCTGCGCAGAAAGAACCCGTATCTTTTGCGGGCAATTGGGGTGCAGGACGCTCGTGAGATTGTCACCGAAATCCTGCGCTCTTATATGTCGTCTTCCGATGAGACGATTTTCGGCGATGCATTTTTTGAGCAGGTGGCCAAAGCTGTTAGCGGGGGTGTAGTGTCACCAAGTGAGGGCGTTGATATCACTGTCGAGACAGATACAGTCTACAAGGCAATTGCCGTAAAATCAGGGCCGAATATTTTCAATTCGAGTCAGGCAAAACGCCAGGATCAAGAATTTAAGAGCCTGGGTAGCCGCCTGCTCAAGCTGCATAAGCGATTTGACCCTCTGCTTGGTCATGGTTATGGGCGCAAGTCTGCTGATCCCACGAAAGACCGTACCTATCGCATTCGTTCCGGTCAGGCATTCTGGGAAGAACTCACGGGCGACCCCGATTTTTACATCAAACTTATCTCCCTCATTGGCAACTACGCTACTCAGCACCATAGTGAATTTAAGCAAGAATGGGATAAAGCTACCAATCGATTTGAGCGGGATTTTCTCATCAACTTCGGCAACCCCGATGGCAGCATCAACTGGGAGAAGCTGGTGCGCTTCAATAGCGGCAAGGAGCAGGTTCGCTGGATAGCCAGCGAGGACCTGCTACTATAAAGCAGTAGATACTATGATAAGCTAGCCGTCTGCCTCTCAGAGCCTTTTTTCTCCAGGTGAAACACCGAAATAACGCGGTTGAATACGGTAGAGACGTGTGATATGCTACATGCGTTACGTACAATGAGGTCGGTGTATTATCTATTCGTAGGCGCCTACAGATGATGGAGAAAGGTATAGATGTCGATGGCGACCTGGCAGGGGCCGGGACCGCAGTCCGAGGATGCCCTGCCCTTACCATTACTGCGAGCATTGTTACAGGAGATGATGAGCCACTTCGGGGCCAGTGGCGGCTGCCTTGCCCTGCGCGATGGGACGATCAATCAGATGGTGGTCTGCCTGCACCTGCGCGCTCGTAGCACTGCCGATGCCGCCCGCACTGCCGTTCCTGCCAGCCAGGCCAGCACAACTGCCGCTATCGAGCGCGGCTTTGTTCCACCCGCTTCGCCGCTTTCGCCGTCTCTGCCGGGATCGACGCCCATTCCTGCGCCGAGGCCGTTCTCGCCCTCTCCATCGCCGTCTGCCCCGGCGGAATCCTCTCTGGCGGGGCCGCCCTCGTCCCCGTTGCCGGGCGCCACTCGTCGCCCACATGGCCTGTTCTCTGCCGGGGCGGCGGGCGTGGGACAACCTGCTCCTTCAACGCCACCGGTCGGGGAAATAGAGGACGTTGCGCCGGAGCATGATCCCCTGTTCCCCGTTGGCTCGGCCTACCCCCCTGGCTATGATCTGATCGGCACCGTCTGGCGTACCGGTGATCCCTATCTGATCAGGCACGAAGAATTTCTCTCCGTCTACCGCCAGACCGACATGATGCCCGCACTGGCTTTCCGACCGACGCGCTACCTGGTCTTGCCGGTCAAGGAACCAACGCTGCCCGATGAGGTACGCGGCAAGAAAAGGCGTCCTGATACGCTCGGCATCATCGTTCTCTACCAGACGGAGGACAGCGCCGCTCCCCTGTTCCAGCAGCGGCAACGTCACGAGGCGCAGTTGTATACCGATCGCATTGCACTCTACCTGCAAAATGAGCAACTCCGTCGCGCGCAGCAGCGCAGCAAGGATTATTTGCAGCGCCTGCAGGTCATCAGCGGGGCCTTCCCGGCGACGGCTCAGCTCTCTGATCTGCTGGCAGAGACCGCCCGCTTCGCCGCCAGCGTCGTCGATTTCTCATCGATGCTTGTCACGCTCTATGACCGCGATAGCAAGCGCATCTTCGACGTCTACGCCATCAATCACGGGCAACTCGTCGCAGGCCTGCCTGACCTGGAACATACGGCTCAGCCGGAGCAACGACCTGTCTGGTGGAAAATCACGCAGCAGGAGAAACGCCCGCTCTCCTTTGCGCCCACGCAGAAACACCCTGAGGAGTACGACGAATTGCTCGGCGGCGCCTGGGGAGATCAGCACGGAGCCGAATCGTTTCTGCTCCTGCCCATGAAGATGTTCAATCGCGTCACCGGCACTCTGTGCCTGACCAGCGCCCGCCCCAATGTGTACACGCCGGAAAAAATCCTGATGCTGGAAACGATGGTACAGATCATCACCGTTGGCATCGAAAACGTCAAGCTCTACGATAAAGTCCATGTCTCCCTGCGTACCGCCCAGGAGCGCGGAGAGATGGAGGCGGCGATGAACAGCGCCCTGCAATCGATCAGCACCATGCTGGATCTCAACGAACTGCTGCACAAATTTGTTGAGATGGCCGGGCGTATGGTGCAGGCGGAGATGTGCGCCTTCTTCCAGTTCTCAAGAGAGAAGGATGTGCTGATTGCTCAGGCCATGTACGCACAGCCCAAATCCTCGAACGAAGAGAACGAATTGCTTGCGCTGGCCCGCGACAAAACGCACAACGAACTTATCAAGTCAATTCACCTGCCCTTTAAGGACTCTCTGCTGGCGAAAAAGGCCGAGGAGAGTTTCTTCTACCTGGAACCCTGGGAGGCTGAGGAACTGGCCCGGCATAGCAATGAAGGCGGAGCTATCTTCCTGCGCGAGACGGAATTTCAGAAGATGCTGATGGTGCCGCTTGTCTACCAGACGGACCCTGTGGGCATGCTGGCCGTCCACCTGCCCGCGCCGCGCCGCGCCTTCCGACCCAACGAGATCGGCATGTTGCTGGCAATCTGCGCGCAGACGGCCAGCGCCATTCGCAATGCCCAGCTTTTTGAAGAACTGCAGGAGACCAACGCCGAATTGCAGCGTTTGAACCGGCTCAAAGACGAATTCCTGGTCACCGCCTCGCACGAACTGCGCACGCCGCTCAGCGCCATTAGCGGCTACTCATCGCTGCTCAAACGACAGAGCGGGCGCATTACCTCGCAGCAAATTCTGCGCTTCGCCGGCAAAATCGCCGGTGCCGCGCAGCAACTGGGCGATCTGGTGGCGAACATGACCGAGGCCTCGAAGATCGGCACCGTTGACAAAAAACTGGACCTGCAATTGAGCGGGGTGCAAGTGGCCGCCGCCGTTGAAATCGCCATCAGCATGCTCAGCGTCAATATTGAGCAGAAAATCACCGCCGAGGTGGCGCAGGACCTGTGGGTGCGCGGCGACCCCCTGCGCGTGCGCCAGGTCATCTCCAATCTGCTGGACAATGCCGCCAAATACTCTCCGCCCGATAGCACAATTGAACTGACCTGCATCGCAACGACACTGGCCCATGTCCCCCTGCCGGTCGAGAGCGAGTCTCTGATCGCGGAAAATCCCGATCTGCCCGTGATCCTGCTGCGCGTGCGCGACGGGGGAGAAGGCATCCAGGAGGAAGAGCAGGAAAAGATTTTTGAGAAGTTTGTGCGCCTGCCCCGCTCGCTGACGACCCCGGTACGCGGCTCCGGGCTTGGCCTCTATATCTCTCGCCGCTATATCGAGGCGATGGGCGGCAAACTCTGGCTGGAACGCAGCGTGCCGGGCGAAGGTTCAATCTTCACCTTCTATCTCCCGCGCGTACCGGCGCCTGAAATGGGTAAACAGGATGATGCAAACGAAACCGAATATCAAACCCCGTAAGATTCTGGTTGTCGACGACGACCCGATCATTCGCGATATGATGGTCGATATCCTCGATCTGGAAGGCTATCCCGTGCAAGTGGCGCGCAACGGCTTGCAGGCCCTCGAAGTCCTGCAAGGCGACGAAAGCTACCTGGTCTTCCTCGACCTGTTGATGCCGGTCATGAGCGGCAAGGAGGTTTGTCAGGCCCTCGACACCGAGCCGGATATTCGCAATCGACACGTCATCGTGCTGGTCTCCGCCCTTGACCGGCTCGCCGAGGCCGCCGCGCTCAACGTCAACACCGTCATGCCCAAACCCTTCTCCACCGACGACGTCATGCGCATTGTGGAGACATACATGCAATAACCTGCTGGCGGCTACCTTTCGAGATCGTCCCTACGGAGCCGGGAGGGGTTGTATGGGGAAGGCCGAAGGCGTAGAGCGTGCCGTCCATATTGCCCATATACAGCATGCCGTGCGCGATGGTGGCGGCAGACCAGAAATAAGAGCCATTGTGGCTATCACGATAGCCGAAAAGCGGGCGGCCACTGACGGCATCCAGCACCGCTATCGTCCTGCCTTCTCCAACCACTACCACTCCTTTGATGGCAGTTACCGGCCCCAGCACGCGATTATCTTGCAGGCAGCGTTCCCAGATATAGTTGCCGCTGGCCGGGTCAACCGCGCGCAGACTGCCCTGGCAATTTTGACCGTCAATGGTCGTATTTGTCCCCGCGATATAGAGCCAGTTGCCATCCCACGCGCTCGGCGACATACTGCCCTCGGAAGTGGCAATCTGATCGCTCCACACCGGGCCATTGCTAAGTTCCCCGCGTATAAAGGCGTAATAGATGCCGTTTTTATTCTCTACGCCGACCATCTTGCGCAGCTTGCCATCAATCGTAGCGGTGAAAAGCGTCGGCGTTGAGCCAAAATCGCTATCATCCGACCACTGGCTCGCTGGCACCTGCCAGAAATCAATCAGCGAGAGGTCGGGCAGGCGCAGTTCGACAAGGGCGGGTGTGTAAGGCTCGCCCGCCGGGCAGGGGGTATCGCTCGCGTTGCCGGTAGCGAAATAGATAGTGTTCGCGCGCGCATCGACCACCGGCGAACCCCAGATGCTGCCGCCAACACAGCCATCCGGCACGGTGGCAAACACATTTTGCACGGCGCCCGTCGCGGCATCCAGCCTGAACAGCTTGCCCTGCACCAGCGGGCAGTCGCCAAACGAGGAGAGGCCGATATAGATGCTGCCCTGATACAGCACGGGCGAACTCCAGATGAAGGCATCCGGCGGCGCGCCGAGTAGCGTCTTCCAGATCACCTGCCCGTTGGCCGCGTTCAGAGCATAGGCATTGCCATCGCCGCCGCCCACGAAGAGAACTTGCGTCTGCTTCCCCTGAATGCTCATAGTCGACACCGTTGGCGTCCCCGCCACACCCGCCTCGGATGGATCACAGTCATCGTCCTCGGTCGTCCCCAGATTGGTGGTCCACAGTTGCTGGCCGTTCAGGTCCAGCGCCCGTTCCAGCCCATCCCACGCCCCAACGTAGAGCCTGTCGTTGACCTCAATCGGTTGCGCAGAGATAGACCCCTTTGCATGGTACGACCAGAGCAGTTGCAGGAATGGCGCGCTATCGCGAGTAATAGCCGTCTCATACGGATTAAAATTACCGTTGCCCAGCAAATAACTCGGCCAGTCGCTCGCTTCAGCCCGCGCCGGGTCAAGAGGGCGCGTCGCCGTTGGCGTCACAGGGGGCGTTGGTACCCTCCTACTCGCCTGAACGGTCGGCGTTGACCTGTTGCTGCCCTGCTTCTGCGAGACCGCGTCTCTATCCGCAATGCCACAGGAAGAGAACAGGAGACAGAGCAGCAGGCATGCAGTGGAAGCCAGCCTCATCTCTCGCTTCTGTGTTCTCATAAGCCTTCTTTCTTTCCTGGCACAATCTCAGGCATGCCATGTCGTTGCATCAGCATGATGTATCTGAGAACATAACATGTGTAAGAGCATGTGCATATGGAAAATGAACCGTAAAAAGATGATGCACTCGCATACGGTATTCCCTGAAGAAGATTGTATGCTTGCCTGTCAGGAAAGTCAATCATAGCGGCCTCTTTACCTGTTGATAGGTTACAGGCTGTTCTCCCTTTTTATTGTTGTCGGCACGGTCACTTTGTTGTACATTACACAGAACAATCTGTTCTGAAAAAGAGCATGAGCAAGCACAGGGAGCAACGATTGACTACGCACAACCGAACACGACGGGTGCGCTTTCAGGAACGCGCTTTCCCCTGCGGCCCATTTATCGGCGTCAATGCCTGTCGCGTCAACATGGAGGCTTTTCGCGCGCTGGTGACTGAGGCGGGCTACGCGCTGAGGGAGACGCCGCACTTCCTGCTGGGCCAGCGCGAGGGTGCGCCCACGCTTATCATTCACCGCTTCACGCCGGAAGAGATCGACCGCTGGCTGGGCGACTATTTCCTGGCGGAGTTGAGGTCGGCGGGTATCATCACCACTTCCGAAGATTTTGCCAGTGTCTTCGCCGCCGTCATCGGCTCGCTCTTTCCCCGCGACCCCGGTCGCGGCTGGCATCTCTTCAGCATGAATGCATTACAACGCTATCATCGCCTGCTGGCAGCCGATAGCCCGCCCGACATGCCTGGCCAGAACGATATCTTTGCCCCGCTCTACCGGCGTGTCTGCGCGCTCATCACCGGCTCCAGCCTGCTCGACGCGGGCTGCCTCTCCGGCTATTTGCCCTTGCTGGCCGCCGAAAGGCTGCCTGCGCTGACACGGGTGGTCGGAGTAGATATCAGCGCGGAGCCGTTCGCCATCAGTCGCGCCATCGCCGAAGAGCGCGGCCTGACAAACGTGCAATTCGTCCAGGCCGACCTGCTCTCTCCCGATCTTTACGCTATCGGCCACTTCGATACTGTTACCATCCTGCACGTCCTCGAACATTTCTGCGAGATGGACATGTACCGCGTGCTGGCGAACCTGCTGCCGCTCACTACGCGCAGGCTTATCATCGCCGTCCCCTTCGAGGCAGGCGAGCCAGAATCCATCTACGGTCACCTGCAACTGTTCACCCGCGAAAAGCTCGAGTCTGTCGGACGCTGGTGCCTCGCCCGCTGGCAGGGTGGGACGATGCACTACGAAGACTGCGCTGGCGGACTACTTTCTATTGATCGATGAAGGCTTTTCCTGACGGCGCACCAGAAAGAGGGAGCAGCCGTGTACGAGCAGGGTGGCGACGAGAGCAAGACTGAAGGTGGCGACAACACTCCATGCTGTGAGCAGGGCGGCGACGATCAGGAAAAAGACGGCGAAGGCGAAGGAGCCGCTGACAACGCCGCGCAGGAAGCGAGCGGCTGCCGCTTTACCCTGAAAATGATGGGTGAAGACGGCCAGAATGCTGGCATAGAGGGGAAAAGGGGTTAGCAGGCCGCTCAGATGGGGGCCTAAGAGACCGGCGATGGCGGTGAGCAGCAGCACGAAGGCGGTGGCGACGAGCATACGCAGCAGCGTCTCCCAGGGAGGTGGAGTCGGGGGAGTAACCAGCGTGCGCACGCGGGGGAAGAGTTGCAGCAGCAGGGCAAGAGCGACTTCAACGGCGATAAAGGCCGCGAGCAGAGGCAGCGCAAGCTGCTCCAGCAGGGCAACGACGATAAAAAAGACGCACCAGCCGCTCAGCATGCTGTAGAACCAGTTAAGGCGGAACGCGAACCGGCTATAGGCCAGGCAGAAAGAGGCCATTGCCACCTGCCCCAGCATCGTGCCTTGCGCGGCCACTGCCGCGAACGCCCTGCCCTGCTCCAGCGTCAGGAAGAGGGAGACCGGTGCTGATGTCAGGGGCAAACCCACGAGCCAGCCGCTGACTCCCGGCCCCCAGCGCCGCCCGGCCAGGCTCACCAGCCCGATCAGCAGGGGAGTCAGCAACAGTTTGAAGATGAAGAGCAGCATGAAGAAATAAAACCTTTCCAATCGATTCGGCTATTTATGACTTAAAGAGATGTTCGTAAGGATGGAGTTGCAGGGCGAGGGCCAGGCTCGCCCCTGCCCTCGCCAGGTCGCGCCAGGCAGGTGAACCGCGCCGGAGTGTCATTGAGATGCGCCTGCAACCGGCTGAACCTGCTCTAAGGACAGGGCGCGCCCCTGGTTCCAGGCGACCAGGAAACGTTCTTCGCCCAGACGTTCGCGGGCTGTAGTTACTGCCTGCACATAGGGGACGCGGTAGACCGGCGGCGTGGGGGCGACGATGGCGGCGCGTATGGATGCCGCCAGCGCCCAGTGCTGCACGGCCCTTTCCGGCTCGCCCTGCGCCACCAGCAGTTCTCCGAAGCCTTCCAGACAGGCGGCATGCAGCTCTCGCGCTTCTATTCCGCGCAGCAGTTCCAGACTCTCATTGTAGAGCGTGTATGCCTGCGCGAGATTTCCCTCTGCGAGCGAGAGGCGCGCCAGCGTAATCAGCGCCTCTGTGCGGCCAGAGCGGTCGGCCAATTCCTCGAAGGCTGACGCGCTCTCTTCGAGCAAGGCGCGCGAGCGCGCGCCTTCGTGGGCGGCGAGCGCGATCTGGCCCAGCAGGCCCAGCACAGAAGCGGTGAGCCGCCGGTTGCCGACTGCTTTGAAGAGGGCGAGGCTCTCTTCGGCCTGCGCCCGCGCCAGTTCCAGGTCGCCGCGCGCAAGGAAGCGGGTTCGTGCCAGCAGGGAGAGCGGGTAGGCCGCGCGGTACTGCTCGCCGGACGCTTTGTAGCGCGCCAGGTTCTTCTCCAGCAGGGAGATAGCGCCGGAGTAATCGGCCTGGGCGATGGCGACCTGTGCCATCGCCTCGCGCGTCGCGGCCACGCGCTTCATATCCCCCAGCTCGCGATAGATGCTCAGCGCCTCTTCCAGCAGACGGCGCGCCAGCTTATACGCATTTCTTGCCCTGGCAAGGTTGCCCTGCATACTCAGAATGTGCGCCATTGCCCCCCGGTCTCCGCTTTCGCGGAAAAGTGCCTGGCTCTGGCGCAAAAAGGCTGCCGCGCGCTCGCTATCATCCTGCATCAGGGCCAGCGTCCCGGCTTCGTGCAGGGCCTGAGCGCGTATGGCCGCGCTGGCGTTTTCGCTCGCCGCCAGCGCGCGTTCCAGCAGGGATAGCCCTTCGCTGAGGTAGCCGCGTATCTCCCAGAAGCCGGTCAGCGCGATGGACAGGCGCAGCGCCTCTTCTGCCCGCCCGGTCTCATGGGAGCAGCGTTCCAGCAGCCATTCGAGGGCGGAGCGCAGATTCTCGTACTCGCTGCCCAGGAGATCCAGTTGCTCGGTCTGTGTCGCGCCGGAGAGCAGGGGCGCGGCCCGTTCAGCCCAGGCGAGAAAGTAGGCTGCGTGGGCGGCGCGTGCCGACTCCATCTCTCCCGCCTCGACCAGGCATTCCAGCCCGTACTCGCGCAGCGTCTGCAAGAGCCGGTAGCGCGTTTCTCCTTTGCCTGCAACATCCTCGCGTCGTTGCAGCATGCTTTTATCGACCAGCGCCTCCAGCATATCTGGCACGCTGCCTGCACTCGCGCACACCTGCGCGGCGGCTTCCCGCGTGGCTTCTCCGGCAAACACGGCCAGCCGCCGAAAGAGGCGCTGCTCCTCACCGTTCAGCAGGTGGTAACTCCAGGCGATAGCCCCGCGCAGCGTCCGCTGCCGCTCCGGCAAGTCCTGTGCTTCGCCGCTCAACACGGCCAGCCCGCGCTCTAACCGGGCCAGCAGCGGATGCGGGGCAAAGCGCCGCACGCGCGCCGCCGCCAGTTCGATGGCGAGCGGAATGCCGTCCAGCCGCGTACAGAGCTGCGCAATGGCCGGGGCGTTGTCGGGGGTGAGTCGGAAGCCGGGCTGCACGGCGCGGGCGCGCTGCACGAAAAGTTCGATTGAGGCACACTGAGAAAGCCTTTCTACGTCAGAGAGGGATGTCGTGACGGGTAAAGCCAGGGACGGCACCTCGAAAATATGCTCCGCCTGCACGTGTAGCATACTCCTGCTCGTCACCAGTGCCTTCAGTCCGGGGCAGGCTGTCAGCAATTCCACGAGCGATGTGCGCGCCGCGACCACCTGCTCGAAGTTATCCAGGATCAGCAGTAAGGACTGATCTTGCAGGGCCAGCTTCACCCGTTCAAAGAGCGCGTAGCCCTTCTCCTCCTGCACATTGATGGCCCCTGCAATGGCGGCAATTACCCCCTCCGGCTCGCTGACCTGATCGAGGGCGACAAAGGCCATGCCATCCCCGAACAGGCTATGCTCAGCCTCCTGCGCGAGCCGTGACGCGACCCGCAGGGCCAGCCGCGTCTTGCCCACTCCAGCCGTACCCAGCAGCGTGAGCAGTCGTACCTGCTCGCGGCGCAGCAGGTCGCAGACGGTTCCAACTTCCTGCTCGCGGCCCACAAACGAGGTAGAGGGCGCAGGGAGATTGCGCAGCGGTCGGCGCGAACTCAGGGCCGGGAGCGGCGGAAATTCGGCGGGCAGGCCCGGCATGACCAGCTGGAAAAGCTGGTAGGGACCGCCGATATCTTTGAGTCGGTATGCTCCCAGGTCGCGCGCGCTCACGTTCGGTGGCAGGTCGGGGGCCACCAGCTCGTAGGTCTCGCGCGAGAGCAGCACCTGCCCGCCATGCGCGATGCTCATAATGCGCGCGGCGCGGTGAACATCCAGGCCGATATAGCCCTCTTCCGTCGGCTGTGGCTCGCCCGTATGCAGACCCATGCGCACGCGCACGGCAACCTCGTCGGGCCAGCGTGTCTCAAAAATCGCCTGCTGCGCGCTGCGTGCAGCACAAACGGCATCGACGGCGCGTTCAAAGACTACAAAGAAGGCATCGCCCTGCGTATCGACTTCATAGCCATGCCACTGTTCAAAGGCCGCGCGCAACAGCCGCCGGTGTTCCCGCAAGACCTGCGCATAGCTCTCCCCCAGCCGTTGCAGCAGGCGCGTCGACCCCTCGATATCCGTAAAAAGCAGCGTCACCGTCCCTATCGGCAGCTTGCGCACAACAAACCCTCCTCGCCGCAGGCCAGCATGCCGGTATTTCATCCCGCATGCTGTTTTCCTCTACTATATCACATAGCTGCTGGCACGGGGGGAGCATGTGAGAAGTGGTACTGAATGGCTTTTGTTACCGCTCTTTCCCCTGTTCAGGTTCCTTCTTCGTGGCGGCCTGGAGAACCTGCTGGACGAAGCGCGGCTCCGGCAGTGCGCCGACGAACTCGACAGTATCATTGACGACGGTTTTGGGAACGCCCTGCACATTGTATCGCTGGGCCAGTTCGACGAATTCGGAGACCTCTACGACATCCGCCGTGATATGCTCGTTCTCGACGGCCATCTGCACAGCCAGACTGGCTGCTCGCGGGCAGTAGGGTCAGGTGGGGGTGACGAAGACCTGCACCTGCAGGTTCTGTTCGAGCGTGTTGAGCGCCTCCTTCGTCTTCTGGCTCAACTGCGTCTTCCCTGTGGAGACATCGATGATCGACTGGAGCAGCGTGGAGAACTCGTAACCGGCGGGCAGGCCGAAGAAACGCACCTTGCCCTTATTCTGCCCCTGCATCACATACGCCGGGATGCGCGTGATGCCCATTTGCTCCGCTTCCTTCTCATCGGCCACGAAGTCCTTGACCGTCAGATGCAATTTATCTGAAAGGTCAGTGACCTCTTCGAGTATCTCGCGTGTCTCCTTGCAATAGGAGCATTCGTGCCGCCCTGGCACAATCAATGGGGATTCGTGCTGCGTAAAGTAGGTGATGCTGACATCGCCCGTCAGCTTCTCCTCAAACAGCTTTTTCAGTGTTTCTTGATCTTCCGGTGAGATCAAAGCCATAAATGTTGACTCCTTCCTTCCATCCAGCTAAAGATTCCTCCAGTGGAATCGCCACCATCATATTATAGCCTGTGATGCACACGTCTCACCAGAAACAGAGAACTTACGCATCGAACAGGGCGGCTGGATTCTTCGGCGTGTGGAAGCGCAGGAGGCAACTGCCGTAGTTGAGGCCGGCGCCGACGGCGGGCATGGCGAGCCACTGACCGTCGCGGAGCCTGTCCTGATGCATCAATTCGACCAGGGAGGTGCCGATGCTGGCGTTGGAAAGGTTGCCGTAGTCGCGGAAATTATCGACCAGTTTCTCCATTGTCGAGGCGGGCCAGCCATAGTCATGGATGAGCAGTTCACCCAGGCGATGGATGATGCGCGAATTGGCCTGGTGAGGGATGATGTAGTCGAGATCATCGTAGTCCAGCCCGGCATGGCGCTGCAAGGCATCGACCGCCTCGGCCATCGCGCGCGGAGCCTCGCGAAAGACTTCCCGCCCGTTCATTTTAGCGTAGCCCGGCATTTCGCGGCTGGCGAACAGGCGGTTGAGTTCCGCGCCCTGCCCCTCGTTATAGAGGCGCAGGATCAGTTCGTCCTCCTCGGCCATCGCGATTATATCCTTGCGCAGCGGCGTCCAGCCATGCAGAGCCGGGGCCTGCTTCGCGTCGGAGCCGTTAATCACATACATTACCTCATCCTCGTCGTCATCGTCCCAGCGTTCAAACAGGAAGGCGGCGGCGCCCTCGCCGAAGAGCGAACTGAGCCGCCAGTCGAGGATATGCATGGCGTTGGAGAGCAGGCCCTCGGTCATGACGATCAGCGCCAGGCGAGCGGAGCCGGTCGTCAGGGCCTCGGCGCAGCACTGGAACGATTCCGTCTGGCAGGCGCAACCGCCCTTGAGCATGGTCGAGCGCACAGGTCGCATGCCCAGCCGCATCTGTACCAGACTGGCAACAGTGGGGAAGGCATCGTTATCGGTCGAGGACGCGCCAAGAATGATATCGACCTCGGCAGGGTCGCGGCCCGCGCTCGCCAGTGCGCGCCGCGCCGCCGCCAGGGCCATCTCCGCCAGCGTCTCCTCCTCGCGGCGTTCGGGGCCAGCTATGAGGCCGGGCGCATCCTTCCCGGCTACCCGTCGGCACAATTCCAGCGTCGAGTTGCGCACGTGGCGCGAGCGCAGACCAGAGCCGCGCTCGATATCCTGCGGGCTGCGCGGCTCACCCAGTCGCGCCGTGACATATGAGAAAAATTCGTTGGTGATGCAGCCCGACGGCACATAATTGCCAAAGCCGATCAGGCGCACCTTCGCTCTGGTATACACGTGAGGCACAATATAGGTGTAGCGGGGCCATTGCTCCATTCGAGGTTGTTTCATCTCCGTAGACCCTCCGGGAACGAGGAATAGTCTCTATTATGTCCAGTATAGCACAAAAATGCCCCTTCGTTCTGCCTGGGAGACGATGATGCTCAGCCTCTGGATAGATAGTGAGAAAAGGAGTATAGTAGGGACAGCATAATAAAATCTGGTAAAATAATCCGACAACGGGACATTTCAAAATGTATATCTCAGGAGCCATACTTTTCCATGTTAGATAGCAATCATCAATCATCGCTTTTTACGATAGAGGACGCCGAACGCATTGCGTGGGAGTTGTACGGAGCGCGGGTGAAGGCACGGCCTTTGCCGGGGGAACGCGACACGAATTTTTATCTGGAGACGGAACGGGGGCGCGCCTTTGTTTTGAAGATTGCTCCGGCGAGCGAGCAATGGGAGACGCTCGACCTGCAAAATCAGGCGCTGGAACACCTGAGCGTGCAGGACGAGACCCTGACGCTGCCGCGCGTCTGCGCAACTCTGACAGGCGAGACCATCGAGGTTGTGAGCGACAGGCAGGGAGCAGAGCATTTCGTGCGCATGCTCACCTACGTGCCAGGCAGGCTGCTGGCGCAGTCGCGCCCTCACTCGCCCGAACTGCTGCGCAGCCTGGGCAACTGGCTGGGCCGTCTGGACAGCGCCTTGCAGGGCTTCGAGCATCCAGCCGCCGCACGCGCGCTGAAATGGGATCTGCGTCAGGCCGACTGGATTCGCGAATATCTGCATTGTATCGCTTTACCGCAGCGGCGCGCCCTGGTGGAACGCCTCTTCGACCGCTATGGGACCGACGTCTTGCCCGTGCTGCCCGCGCTGCGCCAGAGCATCATCCATAACGATGCCAACGACTACAACGTGCTGGTCAGTGAGGCGAACGACAACGAGCCGGGGCGCGTGGTCAGCGTCATCGATTTTGGCGATATGCTCCACACGACCACCGTCAACGAAGTTGCTATCGCCGCCGCCTATGCCATGCTGGATAAGCCTGATCCGCTGGCTGCCGCAGCCAACGTCATCGCGGGCTACCACGAAACCTTTCCACTGCGCGAAGACGAACTGCCTGTGCTGTATCCACTGATCTGTGCGCGGCTGTGCGTCAGCGTGGTCAATGCAGCCTACCAGCAGCAGGTTGAGCCGGAGAATGCCTATCTGAAGATCAGCGAGCAACCGGCGTGGGCGCTGCTCGAACAACTGGCGAGCGTCCATCCGCGCTTCGCCCACTATCTTTTCCGCAGCGTCTGCGGCCAGCCCGCCGACCCACGCAGCGATAAAGTAGTGCGCTGGCTGCGCGACAACCGGGACAGCCTCGGATGCGTGGTCGAACCTGATCTGAGCTGCGCCAACCCGGTTATCTTTGACCTGAGCATCGGCAGCCGCGAAGTAGGAACGCTGGCGGACATGGCCAATCTTGAGCAATTCAATCGCTACATCTTTGAACGCATGCGCGCGGCTAACAGCAGCGTGGGTATCGGCAGATACAACGAGGCCCGCCCGATTTACGCGAGCGATCAGTACAGAAGGGCGGGCAATGACGGCCCCGAATGGCGCACCCTGCATACGGGCCTCGACCTCTTCATGGAACCCGGTTCGCCCGTGCTGGCCCCGCTCGATGGCATCGTTCACAGCTTCCAGAACAACGCCGCCCCGCTCGATTACGGCCCAACCATCATCCTGCAACATACCGTCACGGGCGAAGACAACGAGCCGCTCACCTTCTATACCCTCTACGGCCATCTGAGCCTCGCCTCTCTCGACGGCCTGTACGAGGGTAAGCCGGTAGCGCAGGGAGCGGCTTTCGCGCGCATTGGCGAGATGGGCGTCAACGGCGGCTGGCCCCCGCACCTGCATTTCCAGATCATCACCGATATGCTCGACCTCATCGGCGATTTCCCCGGTGTGGCGCGTCCGAGCCAGCGCGCGGTCTGGTTGAGCCTCAGCCCCGACCCCAATCTCATTACGCGCATTCCAGCAGAACGCTTTCCCGCGCCGGGACGCGACTCAGGGCAGATTCTCAGAGCGCGAGCGGCGCATATCGGCCCCTCGCTAAGCATCTCCTATCGCCGCCCACTGCATATTGTGCGCGGCTGGATGCAGTATCTCTACGATGAAAACGGGCGCGCCTACCTGGACGCGGTGAATAACGTGGCGCATGTAGGGCATTGCCATCCTCGCGTTGTGCGGGCGGGGCAGGAGCAGATGGCGGTGCTGAACACCAACACGCGCTACCTGCATCCATACCTGGTCGAGTACGCCGAACGGCTCTGCGCGACCCTGCCGGGGCAGCTCTCCGTCTGCTACTTCGTCTGCTCCGGCAGCGAGGCCAACGAACTGGCCCTGCGCCTGGCGCGCACGCACACGGGCCGCAAAGACGTGATCGTCCTCGATGCCGCCTATCACGGCAACACCGGCACGCTGGTCGAGATCAGCCCGTACAAGTTTGCCGCTCCCGGTGGCTGCGGCGCGCCGCCTTACGTCCACACCGTCCCCCTGCCGGACGTCTATCGAGGGGAGTATAAGCGTGACGACCCACAGGCAGGCAAGAAGTACGCGCGCTTCGTCGAAGAGGCCATCGGGCAGGCGCGTGTGCAGGACAGGGAGATAGCGGCCTTCATCTGCGAGTCGCTGCCCGGCTGCGGGGGGCAGATTGTCCTGCCGGATAATTACCTGCAAGAGGCGTATGGCCACGTGCGCGCGGCAGGCGGAGTCTGCATTGCCGATGAGGTGCAGACGGGCTTCGGGCGCGTCGGCACACACTTCTGGGGCTTCGAGACGCAGGGCGTCATCCCCGATATCGTAACAATGGGCAAACCCATCGGCAACGGTCATCCCCTGGCGGCGGTGGTGACGACGCCGGAAATTGCCGCCTCGTTCGACAACGGCATGGAATACTTCAACACCTTTGGCGGCAACCCCGTCTCCTGCGCCATCGGCCTTGCCGTGCTGGACGTGATCGAGGATGAGCATTTGCAGGCTAACGCGCTGCATACCGGCACCTATCTCCTGCACGGCCTGCGCCAGCTCATGCAAAAACATCCCATCATCGGCGATGTGCGCGGCCTCGGCCTCTTCATCGGCATCGAACTGGTGCGCGACCGGCGGACAGGCGAACCGGCCCAGCGCCATGCCTCCTACATCGCCAACCGCATGCGCGAGCGCGGCATCCTGCTCAGCACCGACGGCCCTTACCACAACGTCCTGAAAATCAAGCCTCCCCTCGTCTTCACCGCCGCCAACGCCGATTTTCTCATCGAAACCCTGGACGTAATTCTAAACGAGGACTTTTGCAGAAACCCGTCACCGACGTAGCATAATCAGCATCACTCAACTATTTATTTAAGGAGAATAGAGCAATGACTGAAGTAGCAGAGGCTGTTTCGTT
>CADDYT010000068.1 GCA_902810755.1 Chloroflexota bacterium | reverse complement strand
AGCGGCCACAGATCAGCGGGAAGCGGCCACAGATCAGCGGCCAGCAGGAAGCGGCCAGCGGCCACAGATCAGCGGGAAGCGGCCAGCGGCCACAGGTCAGCAGCCACAGGCCAGCGGCCAGCGGGCCACCCGCGAGCAGGCCACCGGCAAGAGGTGGCCCTACTATACTACGGACGCTCGTGAGGCTGTTGAAGCCCTGGCGTATAGTAGGGCCACCTCTTGCCGGTGGCCTGTGGCCGGTGACCTCTTGCGGGTGGACTGTGGCCGGTGACCTGCTCGCGGTGACCTCTTGCGGTGACCTCTTGCGGTGACCTGTGGCCGGTGACCTGTTGCGGGTGGCCTGTTCCCCCTGCTCTGGCTTATTCGGTCGCCTTTGCCAGCTTATTGGCAAACTCCTCGTTGAACCAGATATTGTTGTAGCCATCGACGTGCAGGCCGTCATGGGGATGGCTATTTGAGGTGGGCGTGTGGTAGACAGAAAATTTGCCGCTGCTGATGTTGAACGAGCCGTAGAGACTCTGCATCGAATCATCGAACCAGACATTGCCCAGACCGTCGACGCTGATGCCGGAAGTATGCGTCCCACAGCTACTACAGAAGCGTGGGTAGAAAAACTCTTTGACGCCGTTATTTGTTCCCGGCACGGCCTGAGCAACATTCAACTCGCCGATGGCCCCCACGAAGCCCTCTGACCACCAGACATTGCCGCTATGGTCAACTTTAATCAGGTGCGGCGTCAGGCCGCTGTTATACGAGTTGCGTATCTTATACTCTTTCAACGAACCGGTACTGGTGTACTCGCCGATGCGGGCCACCGAGGCATTGTTCTCAGTAAACCAGATATTGTTATGCGAGTCGACCGTAATGCCGTAGGGATTGCTGTTCGAGGCGGGAGTTGCAATCTCCTTGAAGGTATGGGTAACAGAAGTGAAGTAGCCAACCTTGTTGGAGCCATGCTCGGTGAACCAGATATTGCCATGCTGATCGACTGCTACAGCCCAGGGCAGCGCGTTGGCAGTCGGCACCTTCCATTGCGCGAACGAATTGTTGGACGGATTATACATTTCCAGCGCGTTGCTCATCGGAGCGGGGAACCAGAGATTGCCCGCGCTGTCAAAGGCTCCGAAGAGCGCCTGCCCGTAGCCCGAAGGAAGTTGAACCGTCTTTATCCACTTAGAAGAGGAGACGCTGAATTCCTCGATTTTGCCCGGTGGCGTACTGCTACTGCATGTCGGGTTCGGGTCGCAACCCGGTACGGCCAGCCAGATATTGCCGTTGTGGTCGATAGCCGTTCCCCACGGATCGCTGCCGCTGGCTATGTAGAAATCTCGCGCCGAAACGGTGGCCCGATAGGCAAAGCTGGCCTGCACCGAGTGCAGCAGCAGGCAAACGGCGAAGATGAGTATGAAAAGGGCGCGCAGGCCCCAGGATAAGCGTGTCATATACCGTAGCACGTCGAAACCTCCCTGTTTCCCCCTGGTATTTCTCTGTTATCTAATCGACGGTTACCTCTGCCAGTTTATTGGCAAACTCTTCGTCAAACCAGATATGTCCCTGTGAGTCGATGTTCAAACCGTCATGGGGATGGCTGTTCGACGTGGGAGTATTGTAGAGCGAGAACGAGCCGCCGCTGACGTTGTACGAGCCGAAGATGCTCTGGTCCGAATCGTCAAACCAGATATTGCCCTGGCCGTCGACGGCAATCCCGGAGGTATGCATATCGCAGGTGCCACATGGCGGCGTATAGAAAAACTCTGTGACACCGTTGTTCGTCCCCGGCACGGCCTGAGCAATTTTCAACTCGCCGATGGCCCCCACAAAGCCTTCCGACCACCAGATGTTGCCATTGTGGTCAATAGTAATCAGATGCGGGGTCAGGCCGCTGCCGCTTGTATCGCCATTGCGTATCTTATATTCTTGCAGCGTGCCGGTAGAGGGATTGTACTTCCCGATGAGAGCGACCGCGTCAGTATTCTCAGTGAACCAGATATTATTCTGCGAGTCGACCGTAATGCCATAGGGATTACTATTCGTAGCGGGAGTAGCGATCTCTTTGAAGACATGGGTAGAGGGGTTGAACATGCCAATCTTATTGGAGCCATGTTCAGTAAACCAGATTCTCCCTTTGTGGTCAATGGCGATATCCCAGGGGAGGGCGCTCGCTGTCGGGATCTTCCATTTGTGGAAGGTCTGGTTGGCCGGATTATACATCTCGATCGCGTTACTCATCACGCCGGGGAACCAGAGCCGCCCCTTGCCGTCAATTGCCAGAAAGATGGGCTGCCCGTAGCCCGAGGGAAGCTGAAGCGTCTGTATCCAGGCCATATTGGAGACGTTATATTCCTCGATCTTGCCCGGAGGGTCAGTCTTAAAGCACGTCGGGCTGGGGTCACAGCCTGGCACGGCCAGCCAGAGATGCCCCTGTCCGTCAAAGGTCGTTCCCCAGGGATCCGTCCCGCTATTAATAAAGAAATCGGTCGAAGTCACGGAAAGAGGGCGAGCAAACGCCGCCTGGGCCGAGAGGAGAACCAGTACAGCGCCCGCGAAAAGCATGAGGAAGACACGAACGGTCAGGAAAAAGGGTGTCTGTCGCAACACGAGAAAAAAACTCCTTCTATCCCGGAGGGGGATTTTTCAGACAGAAATAGTTAAACAGGCATAAAAGACATATAAGCATATGGCAATGGAAGCACCAGAACCGCCATGCAGCCCCCTGAACCGCACAGCAGGGCACGAGAGACTCATCCATTACTGATAGTATAAAGGGGACAAACGTGCCTGTAAAGAAAGAAGCGGTGATGATCTGGTTGAGGGAAGGTTAAGAAATACAAAAAAGCCCGACAGAACCGCATCGTCCTGTCGAGCCTCAGAGTTGTTGCGAGGCTAATCGGTGGCTACCAGGGCCTCAGCCTTTAGATGCCAGGTGATGACTTCGGAATTCCAGCAACCATCATGATTGCTATATTTTAGCTGGACAATAGCGCCGTTCGGGATGGGTTTGCGATCAAGCAAAGTACGGAAATCGCGCATAGCCTGGGAAGATACCTCTTCAGGGGTATGATCTTTTAGCCAGAGAACAGCATTGATGAACTGTTCGTGGCTAAAGACCGCAATGTTTTCATACTCCCTTTCCATCTCTCCGGCCTGTTCAAGGAAGGTATGTACCCGATCGATGAATGCGCTAAACGACTCGGCGCCAGGCCCATCAACATCCTCTGGCTTAGCGTCTTGCCAGTATCTGTCTACTTCCGGTCGCCGCTCTTCAACAGTTGAAGACGCCCAGCGCCCTGGGGCGAGATAGGTGAACTCCCGTACTGATGGAACTTCTTCAATCGGCACCTTTCTGGCTGTATCGGGCAGTAGAGACAGTGCTGCCTCCAACGTTTGTTTTGCACGGATGTACGGTGATGTAACAATCAGGTCTGGAGGATAATTTCTGAGGAAGTCAGCGATAGCCCGCGCCTGCTCGCGCCCTCGCTGCGTGAGTCCTCCACACTCTGGACGACAGGTAGGTAGCCCCACATTCGCCTCACTCTCCCCGTGACGAATCAGAAAAATCATGACGCATACATACTCCTTTCGATTTTTGTTTGCTTTACTAAAGAACTGCGTTTCCTCTCTCCGGCGGTCCGTCACTCTTGAAGATAACCTCTACCATTCATTGCCCGAATCATTGACCAGCCTTAGAGAGTACCCTTAGAATATCTAAAGAATATCATATGTGATAAGAAAAAATGTGCCAGATTTGTGCCAGGATCCATTTATCCTGCAAAAATTGACATATGTTCTAATATCGAACTACCTGCCGAAGATCGATATATGCTCTAGCTTTTTCGATACACATAGCGAGCGGCTCATGGGTAAAGAGCGTCAATCTATCAGCAGGCAAATGCTCAAAATAACGGAAATAATCTGAGAGCGTTGCGGGATCAATAGAAAGGTTGGTAGGTTGATCCAGCCTGTTGCGCAATCGCTCATTACGCAGATCACGCTCAACGACACACAGAATCACCTTGAGCGTTGCTCTGTTGTTGCGGCTCATAATGTCCTTGATTCTATCAAGAGTGACGCGGTGGAGAGCGGCGCTGTCAAAGATGGTTGACAGCTGGCGCTGCACCAGCAGGGTATGGATCTGTGCATACGAAAGCTCATAGGCAAGTTTGCTGGCCTGATCTGGATCAAGTCCTGTCTGCTGGATCAATGCCTGCCTGTACAAATCCTTGTCTACTATCTGATAGCCCAGTTCGCGCCCTAATGCGTAGGTCAGACTCGTCTTCCCGACGCCCGGTAGACCGGCCATCATTACTAAAACCGGGGCAGAAATCGTGTTTATCATGCTCTCTCCTGACAGATATGGAATTACAGAAAGAACTATGCTCTACCTTAAAGACGTGGAGTAGTTGAAGATATAAAATGCTGCCAGTCAATCAACTGGCAGCACAAAAGGTGATATTTACTTTCTGTATTCTGACAGAGGCCAATCTCGTCATTCCTCGTCATCTGACCTGTCGACTTCCATTTCCATCTTGATAAGCTCCTGACGGAGCGTCTCAATAGCCTCGTCGCGGTCGCGGTAGTATGTCCGCACGCTTATTTCCAGACGGGCAGCGAGTTGTTCCTTTGTGAGGCGGCTTTTCTTCTGAAAGAAACTATAGTACAGAATATTGTAGTGCCGCCAGCCAGCTGCACTATCTGACTGCCTTCCCGGGCCCTGTAACTGCTGCAACGCCTTATTGAGAACACTGCGGATAGCTTCCCCTTTCTCAGCAGCTGTGGGATTCTGCTGCGATTTGAGCTGTACCTCCACAAGCTTCATAAGCCGCAGATTTGTTTCTGCCAGTGCGGTGAGGTTATCCAGATGCTTCAACGCGGCTTCCAGTTCAGCGGTTGTCAGGTCGAAAAAGGTTATCCGGCAGAGAGTGCGGATGAAGAGGCGGAAAATGGAACTTTCGCTCAGCTCAGGGAACTGGCGCTGCTGGTGTTCCTTCAGTCGCGCTTCGTCTTGCAACACGTTCCTCTGTTTCTCGGAGAGCGATTTCCATATCTCCTCGAAGATGGGAGAAAGCTCCTTATAGACGCGATCCCTTAACTGCTTTACCTGGATTTTGCCGCCGCTTCGCTTTTCCTCCCAGAACAGGTAGCAGATGCGTTGCAGGAAGAACGGATGATATCCAGCCCACTTGAGGATCAGGGCAATTTCGTTGTTTGAGAAAGGGAGGCCGCTCTCGCTGGCCGGTTCGCTAATCAACCGGCATGCCTCTTGTGGCGAGAGAGCTTCCAGGTGACACGTGTCAAAGATGTTGAAAAACGGAGAGCCGGCGATGCCGCTGTGGCAGATTTCAAATAACGGAGCGAGGGAAGCGGTGACGTAAGAAACCTGGCCTGAACTGGCGAACGCGCGCAAGAATTCAAGAAACGCTCGATCAAACTGCTCATTGAGCGTGACCTTATCGAAAGCATCCAGCAGCAAGACGGGAAAGAAGCCCTGGTCTTCGATTTGATCGAGAAGGCCGCCGAACTCATCTTCGCCTGGACCGTCGCTATGCAGCGTCAAACCGCGTTTCTTCCCCTCTCTTATCATCTCCCTACTCACCTGATGGAAAAAATCCGCGCTGCTCTTGCTCAGATACTCCCGCAGATCAAGGAAGACAAAGAGGTGATGACTCAGGTCAAACTGAAATGCCTTTTGCACCTCTGGCAGGCTGGCGTACCAGAGAAACGAGGTTTTGCCGATGCCGCGCGGGCCTACAATGGATACGCACTGACGATGAAACACGCTCTCAAGCACTTTCCTGAGCAGGTCCGCACGTCCAAAAAACATTTCCGGGCGATGCATCTTTGCTTTCGCAAAATACGGATTCGAGGAGCCGGGGTGTATATCCATCATCTTCCTTCTCCTTATCTTCAGGCAGAATGTTCTCTGTCAATCAGTATACTGTCAACAGTCGCGCAAAGTGTGCCATAATCATGACAAACATAATCTATCTGCCATACATTTACTCTACTGGTAAAGACGAATGGGGCAGGAGAGCATAAAAAGGAGTCTTTCCACTGAGAATGAAGGGGGTTGATGCATCTGCAAAGCGGCAATGGCATGAATCTGACACATTTTGTAAGCAGGTTGAGGCTATACTATCTATGAGCAAGGCGCAAAACCATGCACCGGCAAGGGCCGCGAACAGCACGACAGGGCGAGCAAAGGGAAAAGGATATGGCAAATACGAGGGACCCGCTGAAACTTGCGCTTAATGATGGGCTGACGATCTTCAGCCGTATCTGGGACTACAAGGCGAAGAACTGGGTGATGTGTATTGCTGTAGCAGATATTGATGGAGACGGTGATGTTGAAATCATTATCGGCTCGCGTGATGGCCGTATCTACTGCCTTTCCAGGACGGGGAAGCTGCGCTGGCTGCGTGAGATAGGCTGGCAACGTGAGATAGGTACACGCGCCTGGGTGGATACCATCACCATCAGTGGAATGGCCAGACCTGGCGAAGAGGCTGCGGTGCGCATTATTGTGGGGACGCGCGACGGCAAGGTCTATGTGCTGGACAGCGAGGGCTGTTTGCTGACGAAAGATGGCGCGAAGCTGCTTTTCAACGAAGAGGGGCAACCTCTTGAGCGGCAACTGGCGCAGGACGCCTGCTGGTTTAACATCAACCATGTCATCCGCAGCATCTGTGTCGATCCTTTACGGCAATCCCGCATCATTATCGGCTCGGAAGATCGCTGCGTGTATGGACTCGATTTGCGCACAGGCGAACAGCTCTGGCAATATGCAACCGGCGGTCATGTGCGCAGCGTTTTTGCCTGCGACCTCAACGGCGATGGGCAAGATGAAGTTCTCTTTGGCTCGGTTGACGGCAACCTGTATGTCCTCGATTTGCAGGGGCAGGAGCTTACCCGCTATGCTCTCGGCCATCCCATTCGCACCATTGTTGTCGAGGATATCGATAAGGACGGGAAAACCGAAATATTGCTCTCTACCGATCACAAGAATCTGATTGCGCTGACCTGCTGCAAAGGCCAGTTTACCCGGAAATGGGAGTATGAACACTTTGAAAATCGCCTGCTCACCCTCTACGCTACTGACATTGATGGCGATGGGGAGAAAGAGATCATTGCCAGTTGTGAAGATAAATGCATCTATATTCTGAGTTCTCAGGGCAAGTTCATCTGGCGGCATAATCACAGATACCGCACCTTCGACATCGCCATTGCCGATATTGATAACGATGGCGCGCCCGAATTGCTGATCGGCGACGAAAACCAGCGTATCCGCGCCATGCATGTGCGCCTGCGCAGGGGGGTTGCGGAAAGAATTCGCAGATACTATCACCGACTGGAAGAACCTCAGTTGCTCCATCTTGAACTTGATAAAGACGAGCAAAATCTGCTTGCGGATGTGGTCGGTCTGAACACCAGAAAACTGGTGACCTTTGAGCAGGCAGAGGAAGGGCTGGCACATGGCAAGTATCTTCAGGCGCTCTCTATACTCCTGCGGCTGGCGCAGCAGAAGGTCGAACAGGTCTGGCACAGGGATGATATGGAGTATATACGCACCGTCTGCTTCCGCAACACAACGAAACAATCAGGGCGAGAGATCGTCATAGGGACAGCGGACGGTCGCCTTTCCGCATTTTATGCAGGCGGACGGCGCGCCTGGTCTACCCACCTGGAAGAAGATCATATTACCGATATCCAGAGCGGCTTCTTTGAACACCACAGCCCGAAGGAAGATATTCTCATCTGCTCAACCGACCACCACCTCTATATTCTCGGCGGCGAGAAAGGGCTATTGCACCAGGTAAAAACTGCCGCTGCCCAGGTGTCGAGCATCTGTGTGCGCGCAACCGGTAACCGGGAGGCGCCGGAAATCATCATCGGCTCGGAAGCGAAAAAACTGTTCATCTATGGTCATGATCTGCGCATGCTAGAAACTGAGTTTAGTACAGAAGAAGGCGTGAGCATTGTGCGCGGGCATACTGCCGCCGATGAGAACACGCCCGAAATCATCGTCGCGGGCCTCAACAACAGTATCTACGCCTACAGGCGTAGTGGCAAACTGCTCTGGACATTTGAAACGTTTGACCATATCAAAGCAATATGTATCAAAGACATCAACAATGATGGGCAACCTGAAATACTTGTTGGCTCTGAAGATCGCAATATTCATGTCCGGGATAGCGGCGGCCACCTGCTCTGGAGATATTACCTGCCCCACAGCGCCCTGACGATTGACGCTGCCGATCTCGACCAGGATGGCATGGTCGAGATCGTCGTCGGCTGTGCCGACGGCACCCTGTATGTTTTCAATCGCAGCGGCGATCTCCTCTGGACCTACCAGGCAAAAGACCGCATTCACGCTGTGCGTCTCGGCGATATTGACGGTGATAATCACTATGAAATTGCGCTGGCCGCAGAGGATAAATTTGAACTGTTGCGCGTTGTCAATCAGCAACAGGTTGCGGATACCATTGCCCGATGCTGGGAGCAGCTATGCCGACAATCCTCTGCTGAGGAGGTAATCAACCACCTTCTTGAAAACAATGACGTTTTCCTGCAAGCCTTCGCGCTCAAAAAGCTGGTTGAGCAGGGCCATCTTCAGGCCGGAGATTTTGACACTTTTGAAGAACTGGCAAAAAATGGCGAGCTGGAAGTGCGCAAGCAACTGGCGGCCCTGCTTCCTGCCCTTTATGCGGCCAGTACTGTCAGGGCGCGCACATTGCTGCGCCGATTGTCAACCGATCTGGAGTACGAGGTGCGCAATGTCACCATTGATTGCCTGCCCGCCCTGATGCGCTACGACTGGGACGAGGGCCTCTACTACCTTAAACGAGCCATCGAGAACTCCAGTCGCTTCGTGCGCCGTATTGCCGTGCGCAAAATAGATGAGTTGATCGACCCCCAGACAGAACTCCTGCTTGACAGGAACCGCAGGCACCAGATTTTTGATCTGCTGCTCATTGCCGCGCAAGATAAGACATCGACATGGGTGCGCCAGGAAGCGGCGCATGTACTGGCGCATTATCTGGATCAGCACCCGGGCAGTCTCATCGTCTATGTCCACCTCTTCATCGCAAAAAATCTGCAAAAGCACATCTGGGAACAGATTGCGCATATGGCAACCGGCGCGATTATCAGGCGTTACATCAATGCCGTCAAAGAAATCCTCTACGACCTCAATGAGAGCAACGTTGGCGAAAAGCTCCTGCAAATGGTGCAGGCTCAGCAGGGCGCCGAAAAACTGCATTACGGCCTGGATCTCCGTCTGATCTACGAAGAGTTGCATCGGCTCTTCATGCTGGAAACGCTGGAAGATATCTCCCATTACCACTGTGACCTGGAGGAAGAGAACTTCGACAGGAATAATCAGTATGTGCGCGCTGTGCTTCCTGTCTTTAAGGCTCTGCGCGCCATCACTCGCCCGTTGACAATGCACTTTCACCGCGAGGACCTTCATGACCGTCTGAATAGCTTGCTGGAAGCGATGGAGGCCATCGGTCGCAGCCAGAAGACGCTGGATCAGCAATACGCTATCTCGCTGCTGGGAGAGCCGATCAGCAAGCTACCGGATTACCAGATGTTTCTCCTGCTTTTCAAGAAATGGCAGGCATTGTTACAGAAACAGTTGAGTGAACTGCGGGGAAAGGCGGAACTCAAAGTCACGCTGCTGACAAGGGATGTGCGCAGGGAAGCGCAGGTGGGCATCCTCGTCGAGATCAACAACGAGGGGCGCAGTTCCGCCAGCGATGTCAAACTCACGCTGCTGCATAACGATTCTTTTGAGGTGGTTGGGAAGAATACCTTTGAAACCGAGATCATCGCCGCCGGAGAAGGGACGAGCGCCGAATTTATTCTCGCGCCTCACGCCACGAAGCTCCCTCTCATGTTCGAGGTCGTTTTTGATGATGTCTCCGGTGAGATGGTTGAGAAGCATTTCCCGGGCTGCATTGAGTTACACGACTCGCAACAGGCTTTCCACACTATCCCTAACCCCTACTCAACCGGCACACCGGCACATGATAGCGACCTGTTCTACGGGCGTGAGGAAGAAAAAGCCTTTCTGGTAGATAACCTGACGCGCGATGCCAGAGGCGTGATCGTGCTGTACGGGCAACGTCGTTCCGGCAAAACCAGCCTGCTGTCCCAGTTGATTCAATCCCCGGCGCTGGCAGAGCATATTCCGGTTTTTCTGGATATGCAGCGCCTTTCCTATAATATTACGATTGAGAACTTCCTGCGGCGCGTGGCCTATCTCATGAAACGAGCTATGAAGCAGAAAGACATCGCCATCAAAGCCCCGGAGCCACAGGAGTTTGAGAGGGACCCGATCCATGCCTTTGATGTCTTCCTGGATCAGGTCGAAGAGCAGATCAGCGGACGCAAACTGATCCTGCTAATAGATGAGTTTGAGGTTTTAGAAGAGCAGGTTATCAAAGGGCAGCTAGAGCCGGAAATCTTCGAATACCTGCGCGATATTCTTCAGCACCGGACGAACACCAGGTTCCTGTTCTCTGGCACGCACCAGATTACCGAGTTTACGAAATGGTATCGCTCGGTCTTCTTCCATATCGCCATTCACTATCGCCTCTCACGGCTCGCGCCGCAGGACGCGGAAGATTTGATCCAGCAACCGGTGGCGGGCTACCTGGAATATGAGCCGCTCACCGTGCAGAAGATTCGCCAGTTGACCGCCGACCAGCCCTACCTGATCCACCTGATCTGCCGCGCTATCGTTGATTACTGCAATAAGCGGCGCAAGAATTATGTGACAATCAACGATGTGAACATTGTGCTACACGAGGTCATGCAAACAGGCCAGTTCCACTTCGACTGGCTCTGGGATCAGATCACGCCGGAAGAGCGGGTTGTACTGGCCGCCATCGCGGAGTGCAGCAAGGAAGAAGGACGCTGGATCTCCCTCAACGAGATTGAAGAAATCTACCACCGGCGCCGTCTCCCCTGTAAAAGCGATTACTTTATAGAGACGCTGAAAATGCTCAGAGAGTTCGACATCATTGAAGCTGAGCAAGAGGATTTCAGAAAGAGCCGCTTCAAGATAGCTGTTGGCCTCATCCGCACCTGGATGCTCAGGGAACATCCACTGGAAGTGGTGAGCAAGGAACTGCACGGATAAGTGCAGGCAGAAAAGGGAGAGCAGGGCCACCGGCAAAGGCGCCGAGATCCCTGCTCTCTCTTTTTCGCCTTCTGCCCGGTTCAGCTCAGCGCGTAGGCCGTTTCATGCTGACGGCGAAGGCGACGGCCAGGCTCAGGAGGAGCAGGGCGAAGGAGACGACAATGAAGACGATGGGGGCGTGGAGGCAGAAGGCCAGGGCGAGCGCCGCGATGGCGATGCTCAGCGTCAGGGCGGCCAGCCACGTGTTCTGGCGTAGAACTGCTGCCACGAGCGGCAGCAGGACGATGCAGAGCGCCAGCAGCAACTCCAGCAGCGCGGGCGGCACGTTCAACGCGGCCAGAATGCTGCTCAGAATAGCCACGGCCAGCAGGTCGATCATGTAGGTGGCGGCGATCTCTCGCCAGATTTTGCGCCTTTGCCATGCGGGCTTTTTCTTCGGGCGGCGCGTTGTCGGGCCGAAGCCGGTTTTTCCCGTCTGGGGGCGCGCGAGCGGCACGGAACTGGTTTTCCGTTCCTGACTGCGCATTGCCCGCGCCGGGAGAGCGCGTTCGGCTTCGATCTGATAAGGATGAACTGGCTGCGCTGGCAGGCTCTCGGTGACCGTCGTGACCCCCTGTTCCTCGAAGGCTTCGCCTAGCGTGTCAGCAAAGGCCAGCACGCTCTCAAAGCGATAGCGCGGATTTTTGGCGAGGGCGCGGAACACGACCTGCTCTACCGCTGGCGGCAGGCCGGGAACGCGCTCGCAGAGTGATGGTGGCCGCGCGGAAAGATGCTGCTGCGCAATGCTGCGCGCCGTTCCCCTGAACGGCCTGACGCCGCACAACCATTCGTAGACCATCACCCCCAGCGCGTACTGGTCGCTCGCCATGCAGGGGCGACCGCGAATCTGTTCCGGGGCCATGTAGGCGATGGTGCCGACGATGGTCTGCGTGCGCACAACCATCCGGCGCGCCGCGATGGTGATGCCAAAGTCGCTCACCAGCACTTCACCATGTGGGCCGAGCAACAGGTTCTCAGGCTTCACGTCGCGGTGAATCAAATGCTGGCTGTGAATGTACTGTAGGGCATCCGCTACCTGTTCCACGTAGGCCAGAATGACATGCGGCTCCAGCCTCGTCCCTTCCGGGTATCGCTGGCGCACGGTACCGTTGGGCGCGTAGTCCATGACCAGAAATGGCGTCTCCCCTTCCAGATCAAAGTCCAGTACGCGGATGATGTGCGGGTGCCGCAGTTGCGCCACAAACCGCGCCTCCGTCAGGAAGGTCTCCACGTCAGCCTCGTCGAACGAACGCATAATTTTGATCGCTACCTGTGTGCGCAGGTAAGGGTGTTCCCCCAGATAGACATCGGCGAAGCCACCACGCCCCAGTTTCCTGCGGAGCGCGTACTTTCCGACCTGCTGGATAGAACGCACAGGTGAGTCGTCGCTGGAAGCATCCATGTTTCTCGATCCCTTTCGCGAGCCGTTTCCTCGTCCGGCCCTGTCTTGCTTTGCTTATCTCGTCCCCATGTTGGCGCAAGCGTTTCCGCCTGCCTGTGTGCCAGTTTAGCAGAGCCAATGTGCCAGCGTTATCCAACTCTGTGCAGAAAATGTGACATGATATAAAAAAAACCTGCCCGGGTATGTCATGCCATGAAAAACCATCATGGACATGTCATCCTAGTGAAGCGAAGAATCTGCGCTGCGAAAAGTCAGAGAGGAAGGACATCCATGATACAGGCACATGTATGGAGCGGCAGGCCATTGCATCGCGCCGCGCTGGCCGTTCTGGAGGGGCTGGCAACCGTGACGGTAACAACGGTTGGCGAGCGCAATGACTGGTATGCGGAGGCGGCAACGGCGGACGCCATTCTGGTTTCAGGGGAAACATTTGTGACGGGTGAGGTGATGGATCGCCTGCCACGCCTGCGCGTCATCGCCCGCACAGGAATCGGCGTGGATCGTATCGATCTGGACGCGGCCACACAACGTGGCCTGCTGGTCGTCAATACGCCCGACGGGCCGACCGAGTCTACGGCTGAACATACAGTCGCCTTGCTGCTCAACCTTTGCAAGCGCGTGATGACCGGAGATCGCATCCTGCGCTCAGGGCAGCCATTTCCGGCCCTGACAGATTTGACGCCCGGCTTTGAGGTGGCAGGCAACATTCTTGGTCTGGTGGGTCTGGGCCGCATTGGTAGTCGCGTAGCGGTCATCGCGCAGGCGCTGGGCATGAAGGTCATCGCCTTCGACCCGTTCATCTCCGCCGAACGAGCCAGCGCGCTGGGCGTAGAACTGGTTTCCTCGCTGGCTGCGTTGCTGCCGCGCGCTCAGGTTGTCTCCTTGCACCTGCCTGCCACGCCGCAGACGCGCCACCTCATCAACGCCGAAACGCTGCGCCTGATGCCGCCGGGCAGCTATTTGATCAATGCCGCTCGCGGCGCGCTGGTCGACGAGGATGCGCTGCTGGCGGCCCTGCGTTCGGGCCATCTTGCCGGGGCCGCCCTCGATGTCTACGACCCGGAGCCGCCCAGGACCAATCACCCGCTTTTCACCCATCCCAACACCATCTGCACCCCCCACATCGGCGCCTACACGACAGCCGGTCTCCTGCGTATGGAGGTCATGGCCTGTGAACAGATCGCCCTTGCCCTGCGCGGCCAGCGCCCCACCAACCTGGTCAACCCGGAGGTCTGGGGCCGCCATAGAGGTATAAGGAACCAGGACGCAGGTACATAGTGAGTAGTTTACTCCATCCGCAGTTGACTCGGTTGTAGCCATAGAGGTATAAGGAACCAGGACGCAGGTACATAGGGCGCATATCGGGCCTCTTACCCCGCACGCGCTGATAGGCGCGGACTACCGACTATCATCAAGCCAGAAGGAATAGCAATAAGGAGAACCGAAGGATAGGAAAGGATAAAAGCAGCATGAACCAGGATGACAAAGGCCACTATGCGCAGGTAAACAGCCTCAACATCTACTACGAAATTCATGGTAGGGGCCAGCCGCTCATCCTGCTGCCCGGCGGTTTTATGACCATCGAGGCGATGCTCAGCGAATTTCTTGATGCGCCATTATCCGGGTCAACGACGGAGGCAAAATAAGATGTGTCGAAACATTCGCCCCCTCTTCAACTTCGAGCCGCCCGCCAGCGAGGAAGAGATTCACGCCGCCGCCCTGCAATTCGTGCGCAAGATCAGCGGCTTCAATAAGCCCTCCAAAGCCAACGAGGCCGCCTTCTACGCGGCAGTCGATGATATTGCAGACATCTCAACGCGGCTGCTCGCCTCGCTGCAATCCGCCTCTACGCCGAAAAACCGGCAGGAAGAGGCGGAGAAGGCGCAGGCACGGAGCCGAGAGCGGTTCGGGAAGTGAAAATCATATATCCAGCGTCGCGTTCTTCGCGTGGCTTTCAATGAAGCGGCGGCGCGGGGCGACTTCGTCTCCCATGAGCATGGTGAAGGTTTTATCGGCCTCCACGGCTTCTTCGATGGTGACGCGCAGAAGCGTGCGTGTGGTCGGGTCCATGGTGGTCTCCCAGAGCGTTTCCGGGTTCATTTCGCCCAGACCTTTGTAGCGACCAACTTCTGGCTCTTTGCCGTTGTGTTCGGCTTTGTACTGCTCTACCAGCCGGTCGCGCTCCTCGTCGGAGTAGACGAAGTGGACCTGCTTGCCGATTTTGATGTGGTAGAGCGGCGGCTGCGCGATGTAGAGATGGCCCCCGGTGATGAGCGGCTCCATGTAGCGATAGAAGAAGGTGAGCAGGAGGGTGCGAATGTGCGCGCCGTCCACGTCGGCGTCGCACATGATGACGATGCGCCCGTAGCGCAGCTTCGCCATGTTGAAGTGTTCGCCCACCCCCACGCCGAGCGCGGTAATGATGTTCTTGACCTCTTCGCTCGCCAGCATACGGTCCAGCCGCGCCCGCTCGACGTTGAGGATTTTGCCGCGCAGGGGCAGGATGGCCTGGAAGTGGCGGTCACGGCCCTGTTTCGCGCTCCCACCGGCACTGTCTCCCTCCACCAGATACAGTTCGCAGCGATCAGGCCGTTTCTCGGAGCAGTCGGCGAGTTTGCCGGGGAGGGTGGTATCGAGGGCGTTTTTGCGCTGGACAAGTTCGCGGGCGGCGCGGGCCGCTTCGCGAGCGCGGGCGGAGAGGAGACATTTGTCGATGATGGCTTTGGCCTCGCCCGGCGTCTCTTCCAGATATTGCATGAGCATGTCGGCGGTGACGGCCTCGACGATGGGGCGCACTTCGGCGTTGTTCAGTTTGGCCTTCGTCTGCGCCTCAAATTGCGGGTTGGGAATCTTGACGCTAACGACGGCTGTCAGGCCCTGGCGCACATCGTCGCCGCTGAGGTTGCCGTCCTTCTCTTTGAGCAGGCCCACCTTGCGCGCGTAGTCGTTGAGCGTGCGCGTGAGGGCGCTGCGGAAGCCGGTGATATGCATGCCGCCGTCGACGGTGTTGATGCCGTTGGCGAAGGAAAATTCGGTGGCGTTCCAGCCATCGTTGTATTGCAAAGCGATTTCGACTTTGACGCCGTCCACCTCGCGATTGACGCTGATGGGTCGCGCCTGCAAACGCCCCCGGTTCTTGTTGAGGTAACGCACGAAGGAGACCAGGCCGCCCTCGAAGTAGAAGGTGGCCTCGCGGTCGCTGCGTTCGTCGCGCAGCGAGATGGTCAGACCGCGATTGAGATAGGCCATTTCGCGGAAACGCTGGGCCAGGATATCGAAGCTGTAATCGCGCGTCTCCATTACTGTCAGGTCTGGCAGGAACGAAGTGGTAGTGCCGGTACCCTCGGCTGGCCCCAGATCAAGCAGGGGCGTGACTGCCACCCCCTTTTCGTATCGCTGCCGCCAGAGACGGCCTTCGCGCCGCACATCGACCTGGCACCATTCGGACAGCGCATTGACGACGCTCACGCCCACGCCGTGCAGGCCACTACTGATCTGATAGCCGCCCCCGCCGAACTTGCCGCCTGCGTGCAGGATGGTCATGACCACTTCGAGCGTGGAGAGGCCGGGGCGCTGGGGATGTTCCGCTACCGGGATGCCGCGCCCGTTGTCCTCGATGGTAACGGATTCGTCGGCATGGATGGTGACAATCACAGTATCCGCTTCGCCTGCCATCACCTCGTCGATGCTGTTGTCAACGACTTCGGTAATGAGATGGTGCAGGCCGCGCTGGTCGGTCGCGCCGATATACATGCCTGGACGCACACGCACAGCTTCCAGCCCTTCGAGAATCTGGATGTTTTGCTCATTGTAGCCGTTGCCGTTGCCATTCCCATTCCCGTGTCCACCGTTGCCATTCAAGCCGTTCACTTTTCCATTTCTCTGCGTGGTAGCAGTCAATGTCCCCTGCTCCGTCATCATCGATTCATCTATTTTTGCCATCTGCCCGTATACCTTTTATTTTCAGAAACTAGACCATAGCGCCAGAAGTTGTAAGCAGTAGACTGCAAGACAGCCACTTACCCTCTCCGAGGCACAAGATATGAGCCTGTCCGTAAGGAGAACATGCTCGCTTCGACTGACCAGTCCGGTCCGGCGAAAGGCGCGAGGGAAATGCTATCTCACGAAGTCGCAGCCCTTTAGAGATATTCTTGTTGCGATAAGAAAATGTGGCACAATGCCTGTTTTTGCCCACATTTGCGCCCATTCATTATACCACAATGCGCCTGATCAGCCAAGTCTTACGTTAAGTTGAGAGGGTCAACGGATTGCCATGCAAAGCAATCCCGGCATGTCGTCCTTCGCTCCACGCAGGACGACATGCGGAAATCTCATTACATCATTCGTAACGGCGACCCATCTGGACGCTTTGAGGGGGTGACATACCTTGCATAGAAGGCATAGGAGCCATACCGGGCATGCCCGGCATCGAGGCAGCCGCGAGATTGGTGGCGCAGTAGGGGCAGAAAGACCAGCGCAGTTCGAGCAGGCGCTCGCACTTGGGGCAGGGACGCTTGAGCTTCTTGCCACAGGATGGGCAGATCTGGAAATCGGACTCGACGCGCACATGGCAGTTATCGCAGGTCTGTCGCTCCGTCATCTCGGCCAGCAGCGACTCCTCTTCCAGTTGCCGCTCGTAAATCTCGGCCAGCGTCTGGCGCGGGCGCAGGATCAGGTAAATGAAGAGACCGCCGATAAAGAAGACTGCCACCAGCACAGTCGCGAGAATCTGCGTCAGAAAATCCTGAGAACGCGAACGGATGTCGCGGAACGTCCATACAATCAGGCTCAGCCAGAAGATGACGATAAAGGCGACGGCAAATGCAATGACAATACCTAGAGCATTTTGTAATGCAGCCAGTGTGTTACTGCCGGAAGAGGTGGTAGCGGGCGGATTTCCCGCTGCAATGCCGGCCAGCGAAAAATGAAACAGGAGATGTGTTATCACAGGACCTCGGCCCCTTTCGATTTACAGAAATACATATTCGGCTACTACATGATATACAACGTACCGGATACGCCAACGACAACAGGATATGACATTTTCCCTACTGAAACAGCAACGTTTTGATCTCGCCCGGCCGTATGGTGAGGTGCAGCGCCTTTTCCCCACCGCTATGGTGCCAGGGCAGCGATTCTTGCGGCTCCTCCTGTAAGTTTGCCATAAAAGCGCGAGTAAAGGCAAGCCCTTTATCTGTATGCTCGCTTGCCTCGTTTGTTGTGCCTGCGTGCGCGCCGACAGGCGGTTCCGGTTGGATGCTCGCCTCTACAGAACGAGTGAGCGGGTTATAGACGCGCACAAGCAGGCCCTGCCCGTCGTTGCTGCGCTTGATGGCGCTGACGACGAGTGCGGGCGGCTCGACGCTGACGAGCCGGGCGGTCGCAGGTTGTTGGCCCTGGTGCTGGCTGGCGGTCAGCGCGCGCACGCCTGTGTTGAACGCCTGGGCCTCACGCAGGACGAGCGCATCGTCGGTCTGCCAGTCGCCGCCGTGGGGTACCAGCGCGTAGTTGAAGACGTGCTGGCCGAGGCATTGCGCCTCTGGCGTGTACTCCATCGGCCCCGCATGTCCGCGCCGCGTCGCCAGATCGCCGCGCGAGAGCCACTCCACGCAGCGCAGCAACGTCAATGCGAGCGCCATGCCCCCCGCCGGTACGCCCGGCCCGGCTTGCACCATTTCATACTCCGGCAGCCCGCGATTGAGGATGGCCAGCCCGCGCTCTCCATTACTGATATCGACAAAACGTTTCTGCGGGAAGCTATTAACCGGCGTCTCCGCCCAGGTTGTCACATCCGCCGGTCGCGGCGCCGCGACCGGGCGGCTGCGCACCTCGAAGGTTCCTTCGGCGGCTACCTGTTCTACGCTGAACGGTACCGGGAAGAGGACGCGCAGGCGATGATCCTTCGCCGCGTTGTCAATACTCGTCTGTATATCAATACGTCGCATACCGGGGATTAGTGACACTTCGGTGCTGATCGCGCAGGAAACGCCCTCTTCGCTGCGCCCGCTGCGGCTCTCATTACAGGCGGCAGGCAGCAACCATAACCCGCTGATACGCAATGTGGCCCGCGCCGGACCCGCGCTGACCAGTTCGATACGCGGCGGCTCAAGCGGCTGGCTGATGAGCCGATCATCCTGCGGCGGGCAGTACGTGTAGAGGTCGCCAACGTCTCCGCCATCCACGAAGCGATTGAGGCCCGTGTAGACCGCGCCCGTCTGCTTATCGACGACGGTCAGCGTGCCATCCTGCGCGTCGGCCTCAACGCGGAACCATTCGTTTTCGATGGCGTTTGTTGCGGGCGCAGCCAGCGAGAACGCAGACCGGCTGACAGGCTGCGCGAGGCCGCGCGGGTAGAGCCAGAAGGTTTTGAGGCCATAGGCGGGCAGGTCGGCAGCGACGAATTCGAGCTTTTCGCGTAACTCGTCAATAACGGAGATGCGCAGGGTCTCGATATCCTCACGGTTTAGCAGAGCCATCATCTGTGGCTCGAACGAGGCGAGTTCGGCCTCGTTGACGCTGGCGCGCCCTTTCGGGGCAATCAGCAGTTCGATGCGCGCCACGCCCGGCTGCATGTCAGTATCGATATGAACATGGGTGATGATGTTGGCATCCTCGCTCTCGCCCAGCGCCGTGTTGAGCGCACTATGCGCCATTTCGATCAGACTGCCGGTTTCGGTGAAGCCCAGGAAGCTGAGCATACCCGCTACCATCTCGCGGGGAAACTCCATCGAGCCGCGTTCCTGACTCCAGCGATTGACGACCCGGTAGGGCATGGCCGCGCCGCTCTCGTCAACCAGGGCGGCGTTGCGCAGCGAGCCATCGAACTGCACGACCGCCTGCGCCAGCGCGCTACTCTGCGCGGGCGCGGCATTGAAGACGATGATGGGAACAGGCTCCTGACCTGGCTGCGCAGAGGCAAAGGGCGCGCGGGTATCGGTGGCGTCCGCGATGGCCTGCATCGCAGTGGCCAGCACGCTTTCGCCGATCTGCTGGCTCTGGGCGAAGCGCACGCGGTTCTCAACATGCACCTGATCGAGGCTGCATCCGCAGATGCTGTCGTGCGGGTGGTTCTGCAACAGGTATTTCCAGGCCAGGCGCACCAGCCCGGCGGGATAGCGCGCTCCCAGTTGCGCAGCCCATGCCGTCAGCGGTTCCACCCAGCGTTCAAGCAATTGCTCGGTGGCCGTATTCTGCAGCTTGATCCACATGCGCGAAGAGAGGACGCCGGCCAGCAGGGGCGCGTACTGGCTGCTGCGCATCTCCCCATACAGTGTCTGGAAATTGCCATCAGGATTACTCTTGCGCACAGCTTCAATATACTGGGGCAGCGTGCCGATGCGCACCTGAATGGAATCGTAACGCGGTTCATCGCTCTTCTGCCGCGTCGCATTCTCTGTACCTGCACTCTCGCCGACCATCATCCGCGCGAATGTGGCGCCATCGATGGATTGCAGCAGGGTGTTGGCGGCAGCGATGGTCGCCGGTAGCCCATCCTGCGGCTCAAGATGATCGGAGCCGTTCATAAAGAGCAGGGTATCGCCGGTGGCTTTCGGGAGAAGATTGGCGGCAAGCAGTTCGACACGGGCCGCGAACTCGCGTGGATGAAGCGGCATCATGCGCGCGTTGGAATAGCCGAACGGGTCGGCAAGATGAATAACCAGGACTTTTGTACCATCCGGTGCGGCCCAGTAAAACTCGCTGTTCTTTGCCTCATCGCCGACGCCACGCCAGAAAACGGCGTTATCGATGCCGAAGCCGCGCAAAATTTGCGGCATCTGCGCGATATGCCCGAACGTATCCGGCAAATAACCAACGCGCATGGCCTCACCGAACTCGGCGGCGCGCCGCAGGCCGAACTGCAGGTTGCGCACCAGCGCCTCGCCGCTCACCAGAAACTCGTCCGGCTGCAAATACCAGGGGCCAACCAGCACGCGACCCGCCCGGATGTGCTGCCGCAGCCGTTCTTCCTGCTCCGGCTCTACCTCAAGATAATCATCGAGAACGATAGTCTGCCCATCGAGCATGAAATGCGTGAAGCCGGGGTCGCGTTCTAAAATATCCAGCAACCTGTCAACCGCACGTACAAGACGAATGCGAAATTGCTGAAACGTCTGATACCATTCACGATCCCAGTGGGTATGGGGGACAAGGATAATGTTGAGTTGGCGAGTCATGGCGCTCCTTACGCTGTAGGGGCGATCTTCAGGGTCGCCCGCCTGGGGCGAGACAAACCCGGCTGTTGTCCGGTCAGGTTCACCTGTACTTTTTTGTATCTATCCTGATTGTTCGATGTTCCCTTGCTTATTCAGCAATCTTAGATTAAACTGTATTATAGCTGAAAACGTGCCACAAGGCAACGCCCGGCAGGGTTCATTTATCTGGAAAACCGGAGAGGACCATCGGCCCGGTTTGACAGGATTGACAGGCCCGTGTTATTCTAACAACTGAACCATTGTGTTTCTTTCTATGTCATCGTTATCCAGAGTTTTTTTCGTCTCTGAGCGCAAGGGAAAGCGAGGAATATTTCTGGACAGGTCGCAAGCTCTAGCCGTGAGGACGGGAGTGTGTTATAATAGAACGAACGTTCTATTTGCAAGATTGTAAGGAGGAAATTGTTCATGGCGAGTGGGAACTATGCGAAGAGGATGCCACAACAGGAGCCAGAAACGACGACGGTTATTCCCCCGCGAGCCACCCGTCAGCTCCCGGCTGTGACGGGAGAGCAGGAGACAGCGCCCAGGACAACCGGGCGCATTCCGATACCGGCTCAGGTGACGGGGCAAATAGCTCCCGTGCGGACGGCGGCGCTGGTCGTCGATCAATTTAAGGAGCGCCAGGCGGAGAAGCATCGTCCCTGGTTGCAGCCCTGGCTTATCTGTGTAATTGTGGTAGTCATCTCGCTGCTGGTACTCGTCTCGGCGGGAATGTACCAGCGCGTCTCCCAGCTTGTCCTGCTGCCCCCCAACGGCGGTCAGGTCTACCCCATCCAGATCGGCGGCACCTATGACAATGTCACCACGTGGGAAAACAGCAGCGGTCCGCTGCCCGGCAAGAAGCCGATTACGCACGGTGGCCCCTACTCCGTCATCGGCAAACCGAGCATCAGCGCCGCCTTTATAAACGAAGTGCTGGCCGCGTACCACTCGCCGGCTGCCGGGACGGGCCAGGCAATGTATGATCTCGGCGTGAAATATGGCATCGACCCCGCCTTCGCGCTGGCCTTCTTTTTACACGAAAGCACTTTCGGCAAATACGGTATGGCGACGACCACCCTTTCGCTTGGCAACCTGCGCTGCATCCCGAACTTCCCGTGCATCAATGGCTACGCCGGCTTCTCCAGCTGGGTGCAGGGCTACGAGGAGTGGTACAAGCTGATTCGTAACCTCTACGTGGCCGTCTGGGGCAAAACGACGGTGGCGCAGATCATTCCCACCTACGCCCCTTCCAGCGACAACAACAACGTCCAGGGCTACATCGCCGCCGTCGAACACTCCATCGACACCTGGCACGCCGGGCAAATTTTCGTTTCGTGACCGGCCCTCACGCGGTAGATACCATCGCTACCGGGCGCACGGGCGAGCCGGTGGCGCCGCGCATTTTGAGAGGGAAGCAGGCAAAGGCGAACTCGTAGTGCTGATCGCGCGCCAGGTCTTCGAGGAACAGATTTTCGATGATGTAGATGCCGTTGCGCACCAGCAAAATCAGGTGGCCGGGCAGCGTGACGTTGAGGTCGGGATCGACGACGCCCGGCACGTCCCAGGCGACGTTGTCGGCCCCGACGGCGCGCACGTGCTGATCGGCCAGCCACTGCGAGCCATCGGCGGTGACGCCGGTAGCCGCGAGGTAGGCTTCGGGCTGTTGCCAGCGCGTCCCGTTGCCGGTGCGCACCAGCACGATATCTCCCTCGCGCACCTCTACGCCCTGCTGCCGCGCCGCCGCTTCCAGATCGGCGCGCGTGACCGGCCTGTCATCTTCAACGCGCTCGACGCCCCGGCAGCGCGCGATATCCAGCAGGATGCCCCGGCCCAGCAGTGGCGGAATCGTCTCCACGCCCAGTGCGGTGAAACCCGTTGAGGTCTGCACCTGCGGCCCGATCTCGCGCCCGCCATAAAGCGTCATATTCTCCGCCTGATGGCACAGGGCATCGATATGCGTGCCTGAATGCTCCGTGGAATAGTAGGAGCCGGAGGCGCTGGTACGCGCCTCGCCGCTCGCGCCGCGTTCGTGGCGGCGGTGCAGGGTATAGACAAAGCCGGGCGCGTGCGCGGGAAAGATGGGCGCACCAAAGTAGCGGGGCTGTTCCAGGTCATAGATGCGCGCCTGCGCCAGTTCGTTCAACAGGGTTTCCATAGCCATAAGAAAAAACTCCTTCCCTGTTCAAAAAATACGCATTATTGCTCTATTGTATCCCATAGCACGTTATTGCATCGAGACGCCGCGCAGGCGGCTCAAGAGCCAGCGCAGGCTGAAGCCCTGCACCATGAGGGTAAAGAAGACGACGGCGTAGGTCGAGAGGACGAGGGCGTCGCGGTCGGGAATGGTGAGCGGGAGGGCGAGGACGAGGGCAAGGGAGAGCGCGCCGCGCAGGCCGCTCCAGAAGATGAGGACGCGCCAGGGGCGTTCAATGCCCAGGTGCAACGGATGGTTGAGGATGAGCAGGCCCAGCACCACAAGCAGACGGCCCAGCAGCACGGTGCCGATGGCGAGCAGAGCCGTCAGCAGCAAGGGGATGCGTGTGATCTGTGCCAGAAAACCGGCGGGGTTGAGCTGCGAGCCGATCAGCAGGAAGATGAGGGCATTGGCGATGAAGGCCAGTATCTCCCAGAAGGTATCCACAAATTCCCGCGTGCGCGGTCCCAGGCCGACGCGCCGCCCGTAGCTGCCCAGAAGCAGCGCGGCCAGGACAACCGCCAGGATACCGGAGGTGTGCAGCGCGTCGGCCAGCAGGTAGACGCCATAAGCGGTGACGATGGTGATGGTGGTCTCAATCAGCGGCTCATCGATCAGCGTCACCAGGCGGCTGACGAGGAAACCGCAGCCCAGGCCGATCACTGCGCCGCCTCCAGCTTCGAGCAGGAAATTTAGCAGGCCGTCCAGCCAGGCTTGCGCGCCGGTGGGGGCCGTGCCTTGCAGGGAAAGCAGCACGAGCGCGAGAAAGGTCGAGTATAGCGCCCCGGCCATGCCATCATTGAAGAGGCTTTCTCCCTCGATGATGGTCGAGAGGCCAACATCCACTTTCAACTGGTGAAAGAGTCCCAGTACGGCGACGGGATCGGTGGGCGAGAGAATCGCGCCCAGCAGCAAGGCGGAGAGCCAGTCAATGCCCATCAGGAAGTGGAGCGGCACGGCGATGACGACCAGCGAGATGAGAACGCCCGGCACGGCCAGCAGGAGAACGGCCAGCCAGTGCGCTCGCAAATAACTCGTATCTATCTCCCACGAGCCTTGAAAGAGCAGCGCGGGCAGGAAAACGAACAGCACCAGTTGCGGGTCCAGCCGCACGGCAGGCAGCGCGTTAAAAAAGCCGATCAGCAGGCCAACAACGACCAGCCCCAGCGTGTATGGCACGGCCAGTCGCCGCGTCACCAGGATCACGACCAGCGCGATCAACAGCAAGAGTACGAGCAGCCGCACCACCTCGTTAATATCGATGGTGACGGGCAAGGGAAGATTTGCGAGCGACATAGGCGATTAACCTCTCCACAGATGTCCATTACCGGTTTGATAGTTCATACTATCACCTCTGGATACTGCCAGTCGAGATCAACCACTATGAATACCTCATCAATACGCCGTAAAGCGACCGGCGAAGAGCGGGCCGCCGAAGAGGGATAACACGCCGCGCGCAAACTTCAGTAGAGGCTCTTTATCGTTGTGTTGATAGAACGCGGTCATGGCAAGGGAGAGTCTGGTCGCTGCCAGGGGGTCGCAATCGCGCAGATAGCGCCAGCGCCACTTGCCTTTGCCCAGCCAGTGGCGGGAATAGCCCAGGCAGGCATCAATCAGGGAGTCAACCAGGTCGTGCGCCAGGATACGCAGCTCATCTGTGTCGTCGATATCGGCCATATCGGCCATCACCGAGGTCAGGTGGTAGCGTGTTTGCGCGACCTCTTCCACGTTCAACGGGAGCGGCCCCGCCGCCATCAGTTGCTGCGCCGTCTGTTGCATCAGAGCCGTCTGCCCGTCCAGATCGAAGAGGATCCGGCTTTCCGCGCTCATGCGCAAATAGATGGGCCAGCGCCGCTCGACTTCCACTGAGAACATGTGGGCATAGGAGGCGGGTGTCATGACAAACGCCTCAATCGGCCAGCCATATGCCTCAAACGTGGCCCAGTGCGGCTGCCCGACACTGTTGAGGATCACCAGATCGAGATCGGAGCCTTTATGTCCCTCGCCGCGCGCCTGACTGCCGCTCAGCATAGCGCCCAGAGCAGCAGGATAATAGTCTCTCACAAACCAGCTAGCCGCCGTCAGCGCGTCAGGTCGCTGCATCTCCTCATCCTGGCTCATCTCGTCATCCAGCTTCTCGCCCGGCAATTTCGCATCTTTATCAAGCAGCATGGTTTCCTTTTCCCCTTCACAGCTCAAATCGCTCACCGTCCACAATCACTTCTCCTAACACGTTGAAAAAGGGCGATGCGTATGCATGTTTTTCCATCGCTTGACGCGAACCATATAAGCTTGTATGCTCAACGGTAATGGCAGGAACGTGCCTGTGCAAAAGCAAGGAAACGGGCAGCGAAGCGAGGTGAACAATGGATGCGCGTATCCGGGATATTCTCCAGCATATCCCTGAGTGGGATGTTGCTGAGGCGGTGGTGACGCCGCTGACGGGGGGCATTACGAACCAGAATTACCGCGTTGATATTGGCGGCGAGACATTTGTGCTACGTATCGGCGGCAAGGGGACGCGGCTGCTGGGCATTGATCGCAGGCGCGAGCATGCCTGCACTGCCATTGCGGCCCGGCTCGGCGTGGGCGCGGAAGTTCTCCATTTTCTCGCGGAACAGGAGGTGCTGGTGACGCGCTTCATTGTCGGCAAGAATCTTTCGCCGGAGGAGGCTGCGCAGCCGGAGATGCTGCCGCGCATCGCGGAGGCCATGCGCGCCTATCACAATGGCCCGGACTTTCCCGGCGTCTTCTCGCCCTTTGAGACTGTGCGCGCCTACCACAGACTGGCGCTGGAAGCCGGGGTCACCTTCCCCGACACGCTGCCCCGCGTCTTCTCCCTGATGGAGCGCATCGAGCAGGCCATCGGCCAGGCATTCACGCCGAGACCCTGCCATAATGACCTGCTCGCCAGCAATTTCATCGACGATGGACGCGCCATTCGCATCCTGGACTGGGAGTACGCCGCGATGGGCGATCCCTTCTTCGATCTCGGCAACTTCGCCGTCAACCAGTCGCTCAGCGAGGAGCAGTGCAGGCAATTGCTGCGCGCCTATTTCGGCGAGGTGCGGCCGGCAGATGAGGCGCACCTGCACCTGATGCGTCTCGGCTCCGACCTGCGCGAGTCCTTCTGGGGCTTCCTGCAACTCGGCATCTCCGAACTCGATTTCGACTACCACGACTACGCCCATCATCACCTCAACCGCTTCCTGCACAACGTCGCCACAGCCCCCTTTGAGCAATGGTTGCGCGACGTCGGCAGCTAAGGACAGGCAGACGAGAACATTTTTCCCTTGACATTCGTCTGGCCGGAATGTACAATTTTCATATCTCCATATGGAGATATGAAGTCACATGGCGTTCCCTACGAGCAAGGAGCAACTGGCTTATGTCCTCTACGGCTTTACAGAGTGAAGAGGCGGTGCTGGCGCGCATTCGCAGGCAGCAACTGATCGAGTCGATTGACCAGATGAGTCCGACCTACCTGGAAGGCATGAAGCGCATCCTCACCGTCTCGGCTGATACGGAACTGATCAGCGCGCCGGCCTATTACCATGCCGCCGTCCACGCGCCATCCCTGAATGCCTTCGGCTCCGCCGTCTCGATCATTCAGGACGAACTCGGCCATGCCCACATCGCCTATCGCCTGATGCGCGATCTGGGCGTCGATACCGATAAGTTGATTTTTGAGCGCGACCCGTCCCAGTTCAAATATCCCTACGCCTTCGATGTACCGCTGGATAGCTGGGTCGAACTCATTGTCGCCAACGCCTTCTATGACCGCGCCGGTTATACCCTGCTCGGCGATGTCTTCCAGAGTACCACCTTTGGCCCCTGGAAGCGCGCCCTCGTCAAGGTAGACAAGGAAGAGACTTTCCACCTGCGACACGGCGAGCAGTGGATGCGCAGGCTCAACGTCGATAACAGCGGCCACGAGGAGTTGCAGAAAGCGGTCGACTGGATGTTCATGCTGACCGTAGAGTGGTTTGGCCTGCCGGACAGCCTGAAGAAGCACAGCGAGCAGCTTGACTACGGCTTCAAGGGCCACAGCAACGACGAACTGCGGCAAATCTGGATGTCCACAGCCGTGCCGCTCTGTGAGGAATTGCAGCTCAAGGTTCCCGCGCACTACGATCAGGAGCAGCAGAAATACGTCATCGACTGCCCCTTCCCGGCGCATTTCGACGCGAAGGCTAAACGCTGGCTCTTCGAGGACGGCCCCTGCACGTGGGATGACGTGATGAAACGCTGGAAGGCGCGCGGCCCCGCCAACGAGGAGTTTGTCGGCATGGTGCAGCGCGGCAAGCGCGAGATGCTGCGCCTGCTGGAGCAGGATGAGGAGCGGGCATAGCGCCATGACCACGACCTATCCCTCGCTGCAGACACACCCGGCCAACGCGAGCTGCTGCCCGGCTCTCTGGGACGCCCTGCGCGATGTAACCGACCCGGAAATCCCCATCAGCGTCGTCGACATGGGCCTGATCGTCGATATCCAGCAGCACGAGGGCGTCGTTGACCTCAAACTCACCTTCACCGCCATGGGCTGCCCCGCTATGGATTTCATCATGGACGACATTCGCGAGCGTCTGCTGCGCGAACCCGGCGTGCAGCAGGTCAACATCGAAATCGTCTGGGACCCCGTCTGGAGCAAAAACCGGCTCAGCGAGGAAGGCATCGACATCATGCGCACCTGGGGCATATCCGCATAACCCGAAGCACGAAGCATCCTTTATCAGGAGGCAACACATGAGTTCGACCGCAAGCGAGACCGCAATGGACACGGGCCAGAGCAGCGCAAGGCCCAGGCGCGAGGCGCTCAACGAGACTGCCGTCTGGCACGTCTTCGCCCGTCGTAAATATGACGAGCCGCTGCACGAAATCGGCAACGTCATGGCCGACGACGTGGAACTGGCAAAAGTCTACGCGCGCAGCATCTACGACGAATTTAGCTGGATCGAAATGGTGCTGGTGCCGCGCCAGAGCATCGTCAAAGTCATAGAATCATAAAATGCGAAAAATGCGAACTGGTCACTCGGCCTTGCCCCCAGGCCACCCGCAAGGGGTGGCCCCATAGGCGTTAACTTAAGCCCGTGCGAGCGCCAGGCAGGCCACCCGCAAGGGGTGGCCCTACTATAGACGCGACTCCACAGGCGGCACGAACGCATCGTCTAGAGGAGGGCCACCCCTTGCCGATGGCCTGCGGCGGCCTTAAGCTAACGCCTGTAGGGGCAGGCCTATATAATCAGGAGAATATCTTATGGCTGGAACCGGGACACGTATCGATAACGCGGCGTTGTTCGCCGTCATCTCTTCGCTGGCCGACAACAAGCAGGCTATCGGGCGGCGTTACGCCTTCTGGTGCAATGGCGCGCCCGCGCTGGAGGCGGCGGTCGCGGCTGCCGCCATGACGCAGGACGAGCTGGGCCACGCGCGCACGCTCTACCCTCTGCTCGGCCAGTTCGCGCAGGCCGAGGCCGACCCCATCCAGATCGAGCCGGAGACACGCACGCTGCACTACTCGCTGGCCTTTCTGGATCAGGACTTTCAGGGCTGGTCGGATTTCGTCGCCACCAACTTCCTGATCGACAACGCCCTCACCACCTTCTTCGAGGCCGCGCAGGACTCCAGCTTTGAGCCGCTGCGCCAGCGTTCGCGCAAGATCGTGCAGGAGGAGCGCGTCCACGCCATGCATGCCGAGGGCTGGGTGCGCCGCCTGGCAAAGACGGGCGGGGCAGTGCGGCGCGCGCTTGTGCGTTCGCTTGAGAGGCTGTGGGACGAGACGCTCTGCTGGTTTGGCCCACAGGACGATCCCGTCATGCAGCAACTCGTTCAAGATGGCATGCTCGACGCCACGCCCGATGAATTGCGCCGCCGCTATCTTAATAAGATCATGCCCACCCTCAGCAGTCTGGACATCGAGGTGGCCGCCAGCTTCAATCCCGAAACAAAAAGCTGGGAGCCAGCCGGACACCTGCCCTGGGAAAGGTGGGACGCGGTGGGACGGAGACTGGCATGAGTATGGGATATAATACAGACAAAGGACGGTCGAAGCCTGAGATACGATGCCCGTATTGCGGCTCGACGAAGACTGAGTTGTTCTCGTTGTTCGGCCAGCAGTTGCTGACCGTGCAATATTATTGCAATAGCTGTCACACGCCGTTTGAACGTGTCAAAGATGACGACGTTCTGGACGATTACGCTGCTCACAGGACAGACAAGCGAAAGGAAGGCCAACCATGACAACTACCTCAGAACGCACCCTGGTCAACTACACGACGACCGGCGGCGTTGCCGTGATCGAACTGACCAATCCACCCGCCAACACGTACAGCTACGACATGATGCGCCAGCTGGACGAGGCTATTTTGCGGGCGCGCTTCGACGATGACGTGCATGTGCTGCTCATTCGCGGCGCAGGCGAGAAGTTCTTCTGCGCCGGCGCGGATATCGCCATGCTCAATGCCGTCACTCCCGGCTTCAAGTATTACTTCTGCCTGCACGCCAACGAGACGCTGACGCGGCTGGAGCAGACGCCCAAGCTGGTAATAGCGGCCCTGAACGGCCACACCGTCGGCGGCGGGCTGGAGATCGCCCTGGCCTGCGATATCCGCATCGCGAAACGCAACGCAGGCAAGGTCGGCCTGCCGGAAGTTGGTCTTGGTGTCCTGCCCGGCACTGGCGGCACGCAGCGCATGGCCCGCGCCCTGCCAAAAAATAAGGCCATCGAACTGATGACCGAGGGCAAGCTGCTCAGCTTCGAGGAGGCGCTCGACCTCGGCCTCATCAACTACATCTACGAGCCGGAGGGCTACTGGGAGAAGGTTATGGAGTACGCGCAGAGCTTCTGCCCGCCCAACAAAGCCTCGAAGACGGTCGGGCGTATCAAGCGCGCCGTCCAGTCCGGCCCCGAAGAGGCCCTCTCCGAAGGTCTCGCCCTCGAACGCGAACTGCAACAACTCTGCTTCCAGAGCGAAGACGCCAGAGAGGGCATCGCTGCCTACAACGAAAAGCGCAAAGCCAGTTTTGCGGCGAAATAAGAAATTTGTGTGTGTGCAAGCGATTTGCGCCCGCGCCTCGCGCCTCGCGCGGGCGCAAATCGCTTGCACACACACGGAAAGAAAACATATGCCCGACATACGTATTCGTCTCCATAAAGACATCCTGTGGCTGATTCTTGACCGGCCGCCGCTGAATATTTTGACGATTGCCATGCTGGATCAGTTGACGGGGGTGATGCGCGAGGCGGTGAAGCGGCAACCCCGGCTGGTGGTGATTACGGGCGCGGGCGAGCGCGCCTTCTGCGCCGGAGTCGATATCCACGACCACCTGGATGGACGCGAGCGAGAGATGCTGCGGGCCGTGCGCGACAACTGCGCAGCCTTTGAAGAACTGCGTTCGCAAGCCATCCCGACGGTCGCACTGGTGAAGGGACACGCTCTTGGCGGCGGATGCGAACTGGCCGCGCTTTGCGATACCGTCATCGCCCACGAAGATGCCACCTTTGGCCTGCCGGAGATCAAGCTGGGCGTCTTCCCACCCGTTGCCGCCGTCTATTTCCCCATCCTCATCGGCTATCACGCCACCATGCGCCTCGTGCTGACGGGCGAGACCATCTCCGCGCAGGAAGCCCTGCGTATCGGCCTCGTGCAGCAAGTGCTACCGGCGGCGCACTTTCTCACCGATGCCGAAGAACTGCTCACCGTCCTCTCCACACCCGAAATACCGTTAGTGCCATGAAGATGCAAACGAAGAAGGGAATGCACCTGCGCGGCGTCGGCTATGCCCTGGCCGCCGCCTGCATGTTCGGGCTAGGAGCGGTGCTGGCGCAACTGGTGGGCAAAGAGATCGATGCCACCGTCGTCGCCTTCCTCTGCCTCCTGCCCGGTGGCCTGCTGGTCGCCGCCTGCCTGCCGTTGAGCGGCACCTCCCTGTTGCGCGTGCTGCCCGCGCTCACGCGGCGTGACTGGCTCGAACTCTTCCTGCTGGCCTGCCCCGGCACCGCGCTGCCCTTGCTGCTCATCGTCGCCGGTTTCGCGCGCACGAGCGCGCTGGTCGGCGGTTTCCTCTTGCAGATCAACGGTGTGGCCGCGCTGATCTTCGCCTTGCTGCTGCTGGCGGAGCGCGTGCGCCTGCGACAGTATCCCGGCATCCTGCTGCTGCTGCTCGGCAGTACGCTCGTCATCTTAAAAAGCACACAGAGCGGCTGGAACAGCGGCCTGTTGGGTGATCTGCTTATCCTGGGCGGCGCCACCGGCCTCGGCTTCAGCTTCGTCCCCGCCAAACGCCTCTCGCAGCGCGTCGCGACGCTGGCTTTGACGGCTCTGCGGCTCCTGCTGGGCGCGTGCTGCCTGCTCCCCATCGTCATCTTCCAGTTGCTCAGCAGCGCGCCCGCGCACTCGCTGCTCTGGCAGCCATCGCTCATCACGCTGCTCCTGATCCTCCCCTGTTACATCGTCACCAACTTCTTCCTCGGCTACCTCAGCCAGCAGGAGGGCTTTCGCTTCATCAAAGCCTGGGAAATGGCGGCCATCATGCAGACCGTCCCCATCTTCTCCACCCTCTTCGCCATCCTGATCCTGCACGACAACCTCACACTGCTGCAAGCCGCCGGAGGCATACTCGCCATCCTCGGTGGCCTCATCGTCTCCCTCAACAACGAGCCGCAAACAGACACGACACCCGCTCCAACCACACAGGAGTAGCTCTTACAACCAATTACGCCCATCCATCAGCAAGGATTTCTCACTCCCTCGTTTTCTTATATAGTGACAACAATGTTGGTCAGAGTCATACCATGCTATGTTTCGGACCACCGAACGTGTCATGCTTCGCTCCACTCAGCATGACACGTTCGGTGGTCCGAAACATAGCGATACACTATCGGGAACTTTTAGACGTAATAAAACGTCTTGATATTGCGGCGATAGTGCCGCAAGCAGGTAAAACAGGGATACAAGGGTAAAGCGGACAAAGTATCTCTGTACAGGTAAATAGTTCTGTAAATGGCAAACGTGGATAGTAGGGCCACCTCTTGCGGGTGGCCTGGGGTCGTCCCCGATCACGTGGCCCTGAAGCAGCAAACGTGTATAGTAG
>CADDYT010000067.1 GCA_902810755.1 Chloroflexota bacterium | reverse complement strand
GCACGAGAGACAGCAGTGAAGCACAGACGACAGGTGTATGATGTACTGCGGGCAAAGAATGATCTGGAGATCCGGCTCAACGCCTATCGCGCCGGGCTGTTTTCTCCTATCTCAGCTTCGGAGAACACTTCCGATCAGAACCTGCCGTAGTACCTGTCTTTACCGTTAAGAACAGGATCGACGTGGATGCTTCGCTGCTGCTCCGCATGACACGCGAGGGGGTCTTTTTCATAGCATACCATTTTCATTACCTCGCCCTGTACCCATTCCCCGCGTGTATCTGATGCGCGGGCTAGAGCGTGTAACCTCTCAGGTATGCTGAAAACGTGTTATGAAGGGAGATAGAGCGAGATGAAGACACGACAGTTGGGCAATAGCGAACTGGAGATTACGCCGATCGGGCTGGGGGCGTGGGCGATGGGCGGTGGAGGATACTCGGCTGGCTGGGGGCCGCAGAATGACGAAGAGTCGATTCAGACGATTCACCGCGCAATTGATCTGGGCATTAACTGGATAGATACGGCGCCGGTTTACGGGCTGGGACGCTCAGAAGAGGTGGTGGGACGCGCGCTGAAGGGGCGGGCCGAACGGCCATATGTCTTTACGAAGTGTTCGCTGGTGTGGGATGTGCAGGGCAATATCAGCAATAATTTGAAGGCCGAATCGATCAGGCGCGAGTGCGAGGCCAGCTTGCGCCGTTTACAGATCGATGCCATTGACCTGTACCAGATTCACTGGCCCAATCCTGACCCCGACATCGAGGAGGCGTGGCGCACGATGGCGCAGTTGAAGCGCGAAGGAAAGGTGCGCTACATCGGCGTCTCAAACTTTGATGTGGTGCAAATGAAGCGGGCGATGGCCATTGCGCCGATTACCTCGCTGCAGCCGCCGTATTCGCTGCTGAACAGGGAGATTGAGACGGAGATTCTGCCGTTCTGCATCAACAATGATATCGGCGTCATCGTCTATTCCCCGATGGCTTCCGGCTTGCTGACGGGCGCAATGAGCCGCGAACGCATCGCCAACCTTCCCCCGGATGACTGGCGACGTTCTAACGTGGAATATCAGGAGCCGAGGCTGACGCGCAACCTGGAACTGGTGCAATTCTTGACGGATATTGGCTTCCCGCACCAGATGTCGCCGGGTGAGGTTGCCATCGCCTGGACGCTGAGCCATCCCGGCGTGACCGGCGCCATCGTCGGAGCGCGCCGACCCGACCAGATCAGCAGTTTGATTAACGCCGCCGAATTTCGGCTGGATGAGCGGGAGATGGGAGAGATCGACCAGTATCTCCGCCAGCATCCTTAAATGGAAGAGGAACAGAGAGCATAAAATGGCCGCGTCCAGGCGCGGCCATTTTATGCTCTCTGTTCCTCTTCCATTTTTAGCCCTTCACGGCGCCGGCAGTGAGGCCGGAGACGATGCGGCGCTGCAAGAACAGCACGGCAATGACCAGCGGAATGGTCACAATGATCGCAGCGGCGGAGACCTCGCCAAAGGCGATCTGGTGCTGTCCGTTAAAGAGCGGGATGGCTACCGTCACCGTCTGCGCGGTTGAATCTGCGGTCATAGTCAGACCGAAGAGGAAGTCGTTCCAGACGGTGATGAATGAGAGAATCGCGGTGGTAAAGACGCCCGGCGCCGTCAGCGGCAGGACGATGCGCCAGAGAGCGCCCAGGCGCGTGGTGCCGTCCACCAGCGCCGCCTCTTCCAGATCCGGGGGTAGGTCGCGGAAGAAGGACGTCAGGAAGTAGACGGTGACAGGCAGGGCGATTACCAGATAGGGGATAATCAGGGCGACGTAGGTATTGTAGGCCCCGATATCGGTGAAAAAGACGTAGAGCGGCCCCACCAGCGCGATGAGCGGGAACATCTGCACCGAGAGGATAATCGCCAGCACGGCGCTTTTGCCCAGGAATTTCGTGCGGGCAATGGCATAGGCGCAGATTGAACCGAAGAGCAGGGCCAGAATAGTCGTCACAATTGCAACGATGGTACTGTTCAACAGGTCTTTTGCGAAAGCTGGCTGGACGCTCAGGAAAGCGTTGACGTAATTGTTAAAGGTAAATGTATGTGGAATGAGGGTGGGCGGTGAGCTGTTAATTTCCACATCCTGCTTGATCGAGGTGATCAAGGTCCAGTAGAAGGGGAAGAGGGCAAAGATCAGCACAACTGCCACCGCAACATAGCGGCCCACCGTTCCCCACGCGAACGGTCGTCTTTCCTGGCTGCCTGCTTCTGCCCGTGCCACCGGGGCAACCTGTTCCTGTACTGCCATGAGAGACCTCCCTTTCCTTACTGGTTGATGCGTGAAAACGTAACGATGACACTACTGACAATGGCGCAGATGATAAAGAGGATGATGGTAGCTGCCACGCCTGTGGGGAAGTCGAGAGGCGGGCTCTGGAACATATTCGCGTAAGCGTAGGTCGCCATCGTCTCTACCTGTCGGCCACCGCCGGTGAGGACGTAGAAAAGATCGAAGGCGCGCAGGGCGTCCAGCAGACGGAACATCAGCGCGATCAAAAGCGCCCCTCTGAGCATGGGCAGAGTAATAGTCCAGAACTGTTGCCAGCGATTGCTGCCATCCACGCCAGCCGCTTCGTAGAGTTCTTTCGGAATGACCTGCAGGCCGGCCAGAATGAGCAAGGCCATGAACGGGGTGGTTTTCCAGACATCGATGATGACGGCGGCAGCGATGATGCCGTTGGTGGTGCGCAGCAGGGTATCGCCGGGGGAGAGCAGATGGAAGACCTGCATCAGATAGGTCATCACGCCGTTCTGGGCGTTAAACATCAGCAACCAGATGGTGCTGGAGACGATGGTCGGGAAAGCAAAAGGAATGAGAATGGCCGTGCGCACCAGACCGCGACCGCGAAAGGTCTGGTTCATCAGGAGAGCGAGGGCAAAGCCGATGACGGTCTCCGCAGCCACGCTCAGGATACTGAAGATGATGGTGGTACTGATTGACCCCTGGAATTCTGGATCACCGATGGCCTGAATATAGCTGTTTAATCCGGCAAAGGTATTGCCGGTCGGCACTAACGGATTCGTGAGCAGGCTGAGACGTATCGAATCGATGATTGGATAGACAGCGACGGCGGCAATAATGATGATGGTAGGAGCTACCAGAAAATAAGGAAAAACGCCGCTACCTAAATCCAGGCGCTCACGCAAACTTTGTTTTGGTGTTGGCACGGAGGCCGTTTGTGTCGTAGTCGCCATGATGCTTTTTCCCCTACTCTTATTTTGACAAAATACCAGAGTTATAGCACGGAGGCCGCCCGAATGACGGGCCGATGAGGCAGCCTTGTAAAGGCCACCTCATGGCTGTGACGACATCTACTTGTTGACCAGGGCTTGCAACTGGCTCTGCATGGCGCTCAGCGCGGCCTGCGGCGTGATCTGCTTGGTGAGCGCCTGGTGAACCTGCGTCTGAATGATGTTGGACAGGTCCGGGTAGACCGGGGAGACCGGGCGCGGCAGCGCATTTTGCAGGATCGGGGCGAGCTTGGTGAAGAGCGGCTGCTTCTGCTGCACTTCAGGATCATTGTAGACACTTTGCAGAGCGGGAGTGAATGATCCCATAATCGCCAGCGTCTTCTGCGCGCTTGCTCCAAGCATATACTGCATGAACTTCCAGGAAGCATCAGGTTGCTTGGAGAAGGCGTTGATGGCCATATTCCAGCCGCCGGTGCAGGAGTGACCGGTGGTGTTACTGCCTCCATAAGGGATGGAGGTGATGTCGAACTTGCCGGCCACCTTTGACTGGCTGGCGTTATTGCCCAGCGAGTAGGCATAGGGCCAGTTGCGCATGAAGATGGCATCACCGTTCTGGAAGGCCTGGCGGCATGGCTCCTCGGTGAAGGTGGTAACAGCGGTAGGCGAGATCGTCCCAACCCAGCTGACCATTTCCGTCAGCGCCTGCAATCCCTGGGGGCTGTTGACGGTCACGCTCTTGGAGTTGTTGGGGTCAAGCACGGTGCCACCGTAGCCGCCCAGAACCTCGACAAAGTCACAGACCAGTCCTTCGTACTGTGATCCCTGCCAGACATAGCCGTATTTGGCCTTGGAGGCATTGCTCTTGGCTTCAGATACCAGATCATCAAAGGTCTTGGGGGGAGTGGAGATGATATCTGTGCGGTAGTAGAGAATGCCCAGGTCCGTGCGCAGCGGGGCCGCAACGATCTGGCCCTGGTAGGTGCAGGATTTGATTGGCCCTTGCAGATAGTTGGCGCGGTCGCTGGCCGGCCACCTGCTGGTCAAATCCACGCTCCACCCGTTGGCGGCAAATTCGGCGGGATAGACAACGTCGATAGACATGACGTCGATACTGCTGCTGCGCGCACGGAGCATTGTGGTGTAGATCGTGAGGATGTCACCGGTACCTGATGGCCCGTTATGCCAGGTAACATGAATGCCATCCTTGTTGGATTTGTTGTAGGCGTCCACAATTGCCGGATACGTGCCTGATGTATCGTTTTCCGTCTGCCAGACGAGATTGATGGTCTGACCGTTGCCCCCGCTGCTGTTGCTTGTTCCACCGCATGCTTCCAGCAGCGACACCGCTGCACTGCTTGTCAGACCGACGGCAACAGCGCGTTCCAGGAAGGTGCGTCGCGTCATACGCCCGGAGCGAATCTTTACGATGATTTCGTCTAAGGCTTCACGCTGTTCAGGAATCATAAGGTCCTCCTTTGGACGGACTACTTACCGTTGGAGCGAACTACATGAATGAAAGCACTACGCAAATAGACGTGTGTTGAGAGCGGCTTGCAAGTTTTGTTTGCTGTATTCTGCTGTCTGGATCAAACCTGGATGCCCGCTGTCGTGTCAGGCTGCACCTCTCCCAACATCACAGATGAAGAATCGAACAAGCGTCGCCATTCCTGTAATGAATGACACGCTTTTTCCCCTGTTCTGGTTTCGTCTCCTTTCTGCCGTAAATAAGACGGCCTATATCGCAGAAAAACAACCCTCTTTACGATAATACGCCACTTGAGAGGCAGTTCTCACATCGTCTAACCTGAGAGATATTGGGAAACGTTTCCATCAGCTATATGGTAAACAGTAACATAAAATTTTGTGAATGTAAATAGGAAAGCGGCTCTTTTTGCGCCATAACCTCATGAATTTGCAAAGATCACCTCTACTGTTTCTCCGTTTTCTCCACTTTCTTCCCTTTACAGCAGATAATGAAGTATGTTATGCTGACAACAAGGTATGTTTTGTTCTTTTTTCTGGAAACGTTTCCAGAAAGAGGGACGTTCAGGTGTCGGCGAGTGTCTATGACAGCGACGATTCACGATGTAGCGCGAGCAGCAGGCGTTGGCATCGGAACAGTCTCACGGGTCATCAATAATAGTCCCGGCGTCAAAGCGGCGACTCGTGAGAAGGTGCTGGCCGCGATTGCGCAATTGAATTACAAGCCCGACCCGATTGCTCGCAGCATGGTTTCGAAGCGCACCGGAGCAATCGGGGTTGTGGTGCCTTTTTTTACCCGCCCTTTCAACAATGAAGTGTTGCGAGGCGTAGAGGCCGCGCTGGCACGGGCCGGAAGAGAACTGCTTCTCTACAATGTGGAGACACAGGAGCAATCCAGGCGCTATTTTTCTGAACTGCCTATGCGCCGCAAAGTTGATGGCTTGCTGGTTATTTCCCTGATGGTAGAAGAGCCGTTTGCGCATGGTTTCCAGCAGGCGGGCTTGCCGGTCGTGCTGGTGGATCGCTACAGCCCCTATTTCACCTCGCTGGTCGTCGATAACATCGAGGGGGGATACCGGGCGGTCAAGTATCTGATCGAGAAAGGCCACCGGCGCATTGGTTTTATCAATGGCCTCATAGAGGGGAATTTCAAATTTAACCCCGCGTATGACCGTTTGATCGGGCTGCACCGTGCCTTTGGTGAGGCCGGTTTGCAGGTTGACCCGGAGTTGATGCTGACCAGTGAATGGAACCGCCAGGATGGCAAGCGCGTTGCCTTCAAACTGCTGAGCTGCAGAGAGCGGCCCACTGCTGTTTTCGCCGCCTCCGACGTGCAGGCGATTGGCGTGCTGGAAGTGGCAAGAGCATTGAATATAGCTATCCCGGAAGAACTGTCCCTGATTGGCTATGACGGCATTGAAATTTCAGAATTGCTTGGCCTGACGACGATGCAGCAGCCGATGCAGCAGATGGGCGAGTGGGGCGTCGAGAAACTGATTGACCTCATTGACAATCCCCATGCTCCGCCAGAACTCATTCGCCTGCAAGCAACGCTGGTAGAACGCACTACGACGGCGGCGGCCCCACGCCCTGTGGAGCAGCAAGCCCCGTAGTTTCCTTTACGAGGCAGAGCGATCCCTATGCCAGAACAACCATTTGAGCCTTCTCACATATCGGATGACGATGCGTTTGATGTCGAAATTACCGACCTCGACGCGACAGAGCAGACTGAAACGGGAGAGGAGTCGGCGTGGCCCAGAAGTGAGAGGAGCGAAGTTCCAATAGCTGTTCCCACCCGTAGAAGCCGCTCAGGCTTGCGACGGCGCTGGACAAGACGTCAGCGCGCATTGCAGGCTGTGGTGACAGTGATGGTTGTCTTGCTCCTGCTCTCCGTCTTCGTGGGCAATTCTTCATCAATGCGCAATGTCATCACCGGCCTGCTTCGCTCAACGCCAACGCCGGTGGAAGAGAGCGATTTTTTCTATGCGCAGGGAAATCCCCCCTGGGGGCAACTGTTTATCGATGGACACCGCGTCGCGCATCTGCCACCGGTAGGTGCGCCCCCTTTGCGTCTGTCGCGCGGTTTGCACGTGCTGAGCTGGCAGGCCAGCCCGTTTGAGCCTGTCAGTTGTACACTCTCTGTTCCGGGTGGCTCAGGGCTGAATACCTGTCTTGCTCACGCTGTAGCGGTCAATGCGAAAGTTTTTGCCTGGCTGATTACCTTCACCGTTTCACTGGCGAACCTGCCGGATAAGCAGCGTGTGGCTTTGATACACTCGACACAGGCGGCTCTTGATACGATGCAGTCTACTGATACTGTGCGCCCCGGAGAATTGTATGCGGTGGCGCCTTCAGCGGCGTGCAAGCCGTCGGGGCGGGTCGCGTATTGTTTCGTCGCCGCACAGGAGCCATTAACAGCAACCCTGCGTTTTGCGCTGGATACACAGGTTTCTACCGGCGCCGCAACCTGTATCAGTTCTGGCCTGGGCAATACCTGTGTGTTTCAGCAGCAGGATTGCCACCTGTTTTGCGCGTTCCCGGCGCAGCTTTTCCATACCTCACCGGCTTTCTCGACAGACTGGAACGTCTTTGTTGTGGCGCGCACATCCTGGACATATGCGTTGCCGGGTGGGCGTATCATTGCCCGCAACCAGCCTGACAGTTTTCTGGATTTTGAGCAGGGGAATGAGTATTTCATGCCGGTGCGGATAAGCTGGAGCGGAACCAGCTGGAGCGTTAGCGTGCTGCCCGGACAACTGCTGAGCAGCCCGACCTGCACAGAGGCGGAGCATGAAGTTGAGATGGGCAGCGTTCTGGGAGATAGCGCGATCCCATTTCCGCTGACATGGAATTTTGTCTCCGCCACGCCCCGCTCTGCCGGTTGCCTGGCCGTCGCCAGCGCCACGCAGCAGACAAACACCACGCCCCCGCCATCCGCCTATCCCCTGCCCGGCGCGTACTGCCTGCAACGCTTCGGCGTGCTGCTGGCCGCTAATGCCACCGCTCACCGCTACTGGCCTTACCTCCCGCTTGCCGACAGCTACGAGCAAAATCTGGCCCATCAACTCGCCATCCAACTGGCAGAAAATTTATAGGCAGCATTACCGTTGTTGCCGTTGGACGATGATGGAGAAGATGACGCAGAGCAGCCCGGTGAAGAACAGCGGCCCGCCTACTTGCGCGCTCTTTGTGATGACCCATGCCAGAATGCCGATGACCTCCAGCGCCAGCCCGCCGACAAGCAGAAGCGTGATGGCGAGCGGCGAGTTTTCAAACGCCGTGCGAATATCCTGGCGACCGTAGACGGGCCTGGGCCTCCCCGCTCCCGGTTCTGCCGCTTCGGAAGCTCCTGGCAGGCTTTCTTCCTGCTCAAGCGCCGGTTGTGCCTCTGGCGCGTATTCCTCAATGGCCGCACGCAGCCCCTCATAGAGCGACTCAACGTGGCGGCGTGAGGTGCGAACGTAGACTTTGCGCTCCCGGCTGCGCACCAGGAGTTCACGAAACAGCGGCTCGAATGTTTTGTGGCGCAGCGAGACCGCCGTGATCTCCACGAGCGGGAGGGCATCGAGAAAGACTCGCTCGCGCGGGAAAGCGGTGTAAGCATAGCCCATCAATCGCTGATTGGTCAGCACAATATCGCAGGCCATACTGCCGCCTGCCTCTTCTGCCTCCGCTTTCCTGTCCCAGATACCGGGAATATCCAGCAACGGCTCCTCACCCGGCTGCATACGCTCGCGCAGCCCCTTCAATTGTCCCAGAATACGTTCCGCTATTTTATTTTTACTGCTCGATGGCATGAACATGACCTCACTGTCTATCTCTGGAAGATTATAGCATATCCCGCCCTGAAAAATGCCCGTGGACGTGTCATGCTGAGCGGCAATCAGCATGAGATGTCCTGGGACGTTTTCGATAGCATGACACGTCCGAGAGGGCTTTCGCAACATTGATTGATCGTGTAAACTATAGGTACTTAATGATCTCACCAGAACGAGAAGGAGGTGCAGGCATGGCAGCCGATAAGGTGATGATTACTGATGATGCCGTCTATATGCCGGTTGAGCAGTACCTGCTGCTTGATGAGAATACCGATGGTCTGTACGAATACTGGCATGGTCAGGTTACTATGCTACGCCCGCCCTCTTCGGCGTATATGGGCGATGCCATTGTCAATATGGCCGGTGGCAGCCCGGCACACGCCGCCATTGCCGCCCGTCTTGCCTCTCTACTTGACCAGGGCCTGACGGAAGATGGCTCCTGACAACGAGGGAGACATGGTGGAACTGACCTCTCTCGCTGTCAGTTTCCCGTTCGATGCTGTCTACCGGCGCATCAACCTGGCATGATCTCGCGGACAACGAATGGCGCGTTTCGCCCGCTGTGACCGCTCTGATTGAAAAAGGATAATCAATGGCGCAAAGCGATGAGCAGATCAAAGATGGTTTAGAAACTGTCCCCGAAACCGGGATGAGGCAGTTGACGAGCGCGAAGAAGTCGGCGCAGGTGAGCAGAAAAGTATCGGATCACCTTGCCAACGAGCGCACGTTTCTGGCGTGGATGCGCACAGGGCTGGCGACGATTGCATTTGGCTTCGTGGTGGAGCGTTTCGGCTTGCTGCTGCGTGAACTGGGCTTTAAAAGCAATATCATTGTTATTCCCGCTCATTATTCTACGTTCTTCGGCGTGGCATTGACTGTCCTGGGGGTGGTGATGATGATTGTGGCGCTGTTCAACTTCCTGCATATCCGTCGCTCGATTGACCGGGAAGAGTTTTATCCCCGCGCCTGGTACGCTATCGTTTTGACCGCACTGGCAAGTATGGTAGGTGTGTTACTGGCCATCTATTTGTTCCTGACTGGCTAAAGCCCATGGCATGCCAGAAAAAAGGGGCCGGGACGTGTCATTCTGAGCGGCAATCAGCCGTTAACCCTGAGTGCAGCGAAGGGGAAGAATCTCAGCAACCATCAGACAAGACAAGTGGCTACCGAGATTCTGAGCGCAGCGAAGAATGACATGGGAGAGCAACTTTTTCAATGCCATGAAAGGTATTCAAAGGAATTATGCCTGAGCGTATGCTGACCCTGCGCGAGTTGAACCGCGCAACGCTTGCACGCCAGATGCTGCCGGGGCGTGCCTCTTTTCCCGCTTTTGATGCTGTTGAGCATCTCGTTGGTCTTCAGTCCCAGTTACCCGATCCGCCTTACGTTGGTCTGTGGACCCGTTTGCAGGCATTTCAGCGCGATGATCTGACGCGGCTGATCGAACAGAGGCAGGTGGTGAGGGCGACGATGATGCGCTCGACACTGCACCTCATGACGGCGCAAGACTATGCGCTGCTGCGCCCCGTTCTGCAACCGGCGCTGACCCGCGCGATGCATGCCTTTTTCGGCGCGTCTGCAAAGAGCATCGATGTCGAGCGGATCGTAGCGGCGGCGCGAGCATACATACAGGAGGAGCCGCGCACGTTTGTGCAGATTCGCGCACGGCTGAGCGAGCTTTTCCCGGACATTGACCCTGCGCTGCTGGCCTATGCTGTGCGCACGCATCTCCCGCTCGTGCAGGTGCCGCCTGGCGGCGTGTGGGGCTTTACCGGCAGTCCAGCCTATGCGGAAGCATCGACGTGGCTTGAGCGTCCGCTTGAAGCCTCAACACAGAATCTGCATCTGCTGATCCGGCGCTATCTTGCCGCGTTCGGCCCTGCGTCGGTGAAGGATGTGCAAACGTGGTCAGGCTTGATCCGGTTGCAGGATGTTCTCAAAGCACTGAAACCGGAGCTGCGCATGTTTCGCGACGAGCAGGGAAACGAACTCTTTGACCTGCCGGATGGCCCGCTCCCTCCGGCGGACATTCCCGCGCCTGTGCGCTTCCTGCCGGAGTTTGACAACCTGATCCTCTCGCACGCCGACCGCAGCCGCTTCGTACCTGCTGAGTACCGCAAGGCCGTTTTCCTCACTGTTGGTCGGGTGAGGGCGACGTTTCTGGTCGATGGCTTTGTGCGCGGCGCCTGGAAGATTGAACGCGCGGGCAACGTGGCAAGACTCCTGATTGAGCCGTTTGAGCCATTATCGCCGGAAACTCGCTCCGCGCTGGTCGAAGAAGGGGAGCAACTGGTCCGCTTCGTCGAGGACAGCGCGGAGACGTTCGAGGTTGGGTTTGCCGGGAATGCGAGCTAACCTTTGTAGGTCAGGACACGGCCCCAGAGGCTCTTTGTTCCCCAGAGGCCGGAGCGCAGGCATTCAAGCTGCACAATCTGGCTGTGGTCAACGAAGAGATTGACTTCCGGTCCGTAGTTTTTGATGTACCAGGCGAAGACCTCTGGCTCTGCTGCCTCAAACATCACCTTTTCCAGACCCAGCGCGTCGATGATTTTTGCGGCGACATCGGTGCGCCAGGTAGGGACGTTTTCGGTGATGCCTTCGGACTCAATCATAATCATATAGGCTCCGGCGTCGAGGAAGCGGCTGGCCTGGTTGATGGCCCAGCCCACGTCGCGCGTGCCTTCGGCGATAAGTTCTTCGGCGGCGCTGGCTCCCCCGGCCCCGAACTGAATGCCCACTTCGGGCTTGGCCTTCAGCCCCGCCTTCTGCACCCGCTCGACCAACCGCAGCCAGTCAGCTGTGGGGATAGTGATGAAGCCGCTGGAGATTTCCAGAATATCGAAGCCCACGTTACGGCATTCCGTAATGTAGCGATTCACCGCTTCTGGCCCCTGCGTCAGCACATGCTCGATGAAGCCGCCGGTGGAGACCAGCACATTGTAGCGGTGGGCCAGATCGATGATCTCCTTGAGCGCCTGCCGGGGCATGAGCGTGAAGGAGCCGCCGGCAAATTTCAGGGAGTCAACATACTCCCCCATTGTTTCCAGCACGTCTTCCAGGTAGCGTTTCCCCATAGGAGTGTAGTAGGGGCCGCGAATCTCGGTGATGCCGCGCGTGCGGGGTTTGCCCTCGCGCTCGTTCAGGCGAATGAATGGAAATGCTCGTTCGCTCATGCGTGTTCCTCGCTTTCTTTTGTGATGAGCGTCTGGCCCAGCAGGCCGGTAAGTTGCTCTACGGGATGGGTTTCCAGGGTGGCGATCATCTCTACGATGGCCGCGCGTCGCTGCGCATCAACAAAGGGAGCGGCGAGCCGGTGAAATTTCGCGGCTGCCTGTTCCCAGGACAGAGGACGAGTGTAGAAGCCTTCGTAGTCGCGCTTCTCGATGCTGAGCGTATGTCCGCCGCGCAGCGCAATCTGGATGCGGCAGGGCATCTCGGCGGGGAAGCGTCTGCTGAAGGCTTCGTCCGGGTGGACGCTGACTTTACGCAGCAAACCCTGGATGTCCTGCCGCCTGATGCGCTCCGGCGCGTACTGCGCAGGGGTGACTTCTCCGTCGAGCAGGGCTGCCGCCACCATGTACGGCAGGCTGTGGTCGGCCTCTTCTTTGGTATGTACCTCGTGCTTACTGCCTTCCTCGCCGCCGCCGATGATATTGTAGGCAACATTGAAGATGGCGATATCGACATGTTCGATATCTTCGGGCCGGAAATGCCCTCCGGCACGCAATTCCAGCACTCCTTCCAGCGCCGATTGCGAATGGAACTCGGCATTGTACTTTTTGATGCTGGTGCGCCTGACGGCCTCAAGGTTCTCTTGCCGCCAGTTGATCTCGAAGTGTCCGGCGATGGCGTCCATGAAGCCTTTGTTGCCCTCGAATACTTCGAGCGGGCCGGTGATGCCGCGCATGGCCAGGAAGGCGGCGCCGGTCGCGGCAGAGGCGGTGTTGGGATAGGCCAGCCCTTTCCAGTTGGATAGCCGACCCGTGCGCGTGACGCGCAGCGCGTTGTTGGCCGTGCCGCTGATGGCAAGCGCGTGAGCCGTCTTCTGCCGGTCGAGACCCAGCGCCCTGGCCACACCCGCTGCCGCTGCGTAGGCTCCCTGCGTCGTATGGTCAAAGCCCTTCGCGCGCACCGGTGCGACCTCAGAAAGGCGGCACTGTACCTGATAGGCGACGGCCAGCGCGGCGAGGAAATCCCTGCCATGTCCGCGCGCATATTCAGCGGCAGCCAGCGTCGCGCCCAGGTTGTCGCTGGGGTGGCAGGTCTCTTTGCTGGCAAGGTAGCTGTCGTTGAAGTCAAGGTAACGCACCAGCGCGCTATTGTAGAATGCCGCACGATCAGGGGCTGTTTTGCCCGCCCCGATCAGGGTCGCCAGCGGATTGCCGCCGAAGTCATCGAGCTGCGCGCGCAGCATGCCGATGGGCGGCCCATCCAGCGCGCCAATAGCGCATCCCAGGGCGTCCAGCACATGAATTTTCAGCGTCTGACGCGCCTCCGATGAAAGATCATCATAGCTTGCCTGCGCTACGAACGCCGCAAGCTCTTCAACCTGAGTCATACTTCCTCTTTTCTCCTCCCGCGACGGAGCGGGAGGCTTTGCTTTCTCCCAGAAGAAGATTACCGCCTGGTTCTCACGAATCGGACGATGGGTTGTGATCACTTTACCCTTAAACGTAGTATAATCAAGGCGAGCTGATGCGTCCAACACCTGTTTGTGATAAAATTGATGTCCTGGCAGCATCAACTGCTACGAGCATGCCGTATGCTGGCTCCCCGTCACAGGTCGACAGCGCAGGCCACCCCTGGCGGGTGGCCTGCCGGGCGCTCGCACGGGCTTAAGTGAACGCCTATGGGGGTGGCCCTACTCTATACGGACGTATCGTAGGGCTTGTGGAGCCGCCGCGTAGAGGAGGGCCACCCCTGGCGGGTGGCCTGTGGCGGCCTTAAGTTAACGCCTATGAGGTCGCCTCTACGATATGACATGGGCGAGAGCCGGGGTACAGGAGAAAGAGATGGAAATTCAGCAGTTGACCTATTTTCTGGCGGCGGCGCAAACGCAGAATTTTCGCAGGGCCGCCGAACTGTGTTTTGTGGCGCAGTCCGCGTTGAGCCGCCAGATTGCCGCGCTGGAGGAAGAACTGGGCGTTGAGCTTTTCCGGCGCGCAAAGAAACGTGTCACGCTGACGACGGCGGGCCAGGAATTCGCAACGTATGTGAGGAATGCGTTGGATGAATTGCAGGCCGGAAAACAATCCATGAACAAACTGCAGGCCGGGCAACGGGGGACAATTCATATTGGCTGCGTGGAATCGCTGGCCGCCGCCTTCCTGCCGCCACTGTTTGCTTCCTTCCGTCAGCAATATCCTCATGTACGCGTGAAGGTGCGGGTAGACCATAGCGATGAACTGGTGGCGATGGTGGAGCAGGGCGAAGTTGAACTGGGCCTGATCCTTGACCCGCCGACACCCTCAGAACTCTTGATCCTGAAGGAACTGTTCAGACAGCCTCTGCAACTGCTCGTTCCGGCGCGCCATCCCCTTGCCGGGACAAAGACCGCCGTTCCTCTGGCGCGCATCAGGGAAGAGCCGTTGCTCTTGCTGGATGAGACTTCCCGACTGGGGCAGATCACCGGCAGAATCTTCGCGCAGCGCGGGCTGGCTGTGCGGCCCGTGATTGAAATCGAGTCCGTCGAGGGCCTGAAGGAACTGGTGCGCCAGGGCGTCGGGGTGACGCTGACCCTGCCTGCCCTGGTGCGCTCCTCTCGTAACGACAACGATCTTCTCCTGTTGCCAGTAGAAGATGTCAAAGAGGAATTTATCTTCGCCCTCATCTCCCCACGCACAGGCTCGATTTCACAGGCCGCCAGGGCTTTTATCAATTTGATCTCTATGAACAGCCAGTGATTAACTTGCTCTCAGAGATATTTTCTTGCCACCTTGTCAAGGATATAGATAATGTTCCCTTCGTATGTGGTGACGGCGTGGGCGGGGACGACGGCTCGGCTATTGCTGACCACAAAGCCGGTGACGCGCAGGGCGATGGGGGGGTAGGTATCGAGGATGGCATCGGCAACGGTGCCGATGGTCTGTTCGTTTTCACTTTTCAGCGTGTAGGAACGCAGCGTACTGCCGGGAATCATAATCGGCAAGCGGCCATCATGTGCCGGGTCGATTAACATTTGCGGACTATCGGTTGTGATGACATTGGTTCTGATATCGCGGATAAATTCGGAGAGCAGGGCGCGCGAGCCGTAGACGCCCAGATTGACCAGGAAGCCGCGTACCTCGTTCGATTCGGCGTCCAGATAAAAATCTTCCACCGTGCCAACATTGATGCCGTCGCTCAGCGTGACGACGGGCAAGCCTTGCAGGCTGACCCAGGGACGAACATGTTTGTTATTATCCATACGTTTTCACCTCGAAGCCAGAAATAAAGGAAATGGTGGCAGGGACTGCATATGCATTGGATTTCCCTGCCACCATCTATTGTACTGTACTGAAACGCTTAGCGTCCAGGGTGCAGAATCTTGTAGAACAGGCCGAAGAGCAGGAAGGTCGGCGGCCACTGGCCGACGAAGATGCTCCAATCGCGTTTCCCCATCACGAAGAGGCTCGCGGAAGCAATGATGGAGACGAGAGCCGCCCAGTACCATGCCTCGGCAGGTACCCGGTCGGTGATGCGGAAGAAATCCGCCTGTGTCTGTTGCACTTTGTTGGTAGCTGTATTAACGGTAGTTGCCATGAGTAAACTCCTTTTCTGTCCACTATCCTCAGTTCAAACGGTACAGCCTCTGGCGCATTTTCACCCGTCTTTTTCTGAAGATGCGGGATGTGAAAATACAGGAAAGATCATTACGTATAGAAGTGATCTTCCCTCATGTGAGAGACTGTTTTCTCTTCATGTCCATGGAAGTACCACGAACGCAGATGGTTAAACGTTGACAGAACAGAGTGAGAGGGGGTCGATCCATTGCGGTCGGCTTGTACGAGGGCAATCACCGTTGCTCTTTTGAAAATTTGCTTTGCCAGCGCCGCCAGAGGGATTTCCGCCCCTCTTTGCCGTCCTTACCGCCTGTTTCGGCTCCTCTGGAGTTTTCTTGCGGTTCCGCTTCAGGCGAAGGCGAAGGGGATGGCGATGGGGAAGGCAGCGGGCCGGTAGGTCCCTCTGTATCTATCGTTGGAACTGGAGGAGCGGGCGGCAAAGCGTCGCTGGTCGGCGAAAGCGGTGGCTGTGCAGGCGAGCGGGCCTCGCGCTCTGGCACAAAGGGAGCATCTTCGTCGATATAGTGCGGGCGTTGTGCCTGTGGGCGTTTGGGGGGGTGAATGACGATTGGTTCTCGACCGCGCGGGCGAACAGGTGAGCGCGTCCCGGCCTGAGCCGCGCTACTGGCTGTACCGGTCGCCAGCGCGGGAGGCTGGAGGCGGAGCGCGCGCAATTCTTGCGCCATCTGCCTGGCCTCGCTATAGCGTTGAGTGCGGTCCCTTGCCATTGCCCTGAGAATAATGGCTTCCAGTCCCGGCACCAGTTCGGGGTTGAGCGCCGACGGTGGGCGTAGCTGGCCGCCGGTAATGGTGTTGGTCAGGTCCTGCAACGTGCGCCCGGTGAAGGGGCGCTGGCCCGTTACCATCTCGTAGAGGACGACGCCGAGCGCGTAGATATCGCTGCGGTTATCCAGTTCCTGTCCCCAGACCTGTTCGGGCGAGGCGTAGTAGAGGCTGCCCACCAGCGTCCTGGCGACCGTAATTTTTTGCAGTCCGATGGCGCGTGCCAGCCCGAAATCCATCACCTTGATCTTGCCCCAGCGATCCAGCATCAGGTTCTCCGGCTTGATGTCGCGATGAATAACATGGCGCTCGCGATAGGCCGCATCCAGCGCGTCGGCGATCTGTGCCGCGTATTCGGCGGCCAGGTACTGCGGAATGGTGGTGTCAAGCTGGAGCAGACTGGCCAGCGTTGGCCCCTGCACGTATTCCATGACGAAATAGAGCAGCCGGTTTTGCTGCCCTGCGTCATAAATCTGTACAATATTGGGATGATTCAGCCCGGCGATGATCTGCGCCTCCCGAATGAAGCGCGCTACGTAGGATGCATCCTTCGCCAGCGACTGTGGCAATACCTTGACGGCAACCTCACGGCCAAGCGCAATCTGCTTGCCCCGGTAGACCATCCCCATGGAACCGCGCCCGATCTCCTCTTCCAGCTCGTAGCCGCCAAGACACTGGCCCGCCAGTTCGTTCATAATCCTCTGCCCTCTTGAATTGTCCGACTGGTTGTTCGCTCGTTCCCTACCAGACTAAACGTATGAGTTCTGTAATTGGAGCAGGTGCTTACCAGAAAGTACAACGAATCGGTCTCTCAACTGCGCATAGAAATACCATAAGTTATGCCATGAAAAATCATCGTCGGCAGGCTATGAAGACTCATGGACGTGTCATGGTGAGCGCAGCAAAACATCCCGTGTAGGCCATGCTGTCTGGTTGGCCTCCTCGGCTTCTTCGCTGCGCTCACCATGACACATCGCAGGCTGTTGCTCATCGTATGGGATGACGCCATTTTAGAGCTTCTGACCCGGCTTCTATTCCTCCTGGTCGAGATAATCCTTCAGGAAGCGGCTGGCTCCGGGGTGGCGCAGCTTGCGGATGGCACGTTCCTCGATCTGGCGGACGCGCTCGCGTGTCACCCTCAGCTTCTTGCCCACCTCTTCCAGGGTATGATCGTGGTCGTCTGCCAGGCCGAAGCGTAGCTCGATGACCTGCCGCTCGCGCGTGGTGAGCTGGGTCAGCGCCTTGCGCAGTTCATTGCGCAGCATCTGGTGTTCCGTGATTTCAACCGGTCCGCGTTCGCGCATATCCTCGATGATGTCGCCGAGCGTGTTTTCTTCTTCCTCGGAGAGTGGCGCGTCCAGCGAGAAGACCTTTTCGGCCCAGATCAGCAATTCGTTCACGCGCTCCGCCGACATTCCCAGGCGCTCGCCGATAATCTCCGGCGTTGGCTCCCGTCCCAGTTCCTGGTAAAGCTGGCGCGTCATGCGTTTCACGCGCATCACCTCTTCCATGATATAGACGGGCAGGCGAATGACGCGCGTCCCTTCCAGAATGGCGCGGGTGATGCCCTGCTTAATCCACCAGGTCGCGTAGGTGGAGAAACGAAAGCCTTTGCGGTAATCGAACTTGGTCACAGCGCGAATCAGGCCGATATTTCCCTCACCGATCAGGTCTTCGAGCGTGAGACCCTGCCCTACGTATTTTTTCGCGATACTGACCACCAGTCGCAGGTTGGCCTCGATCAACTGGTTGCGGGCCTCACGATCCCCCTGTTCAGCGCGTTCCGCCAGGTACGATTCGCGGGCTGCGGTGAGTAGCGGAATACGTGCAATCTCGCGCAGGTAGAGGCGTAAGCTGTCGCTTTGTGCCAGGCTATTCAAGTCTGTATCCTGTACCGATTCTCGTTCCGAATCGGCTGGCTTATCTTGTTCAGCGTCGTACATCACGTGTTGTTCCAATGTTTTCACTCACTCTCCCCACTCGCGGCAAACAGAAGGAGTCTCCTCCCCGCTGTTTCCCGTTCGACGGCTCGTTTCCGGCGACATTCCTTTTCAGAGCAGGATCAGTTCGATTGGCTTCATTGTATCATACTACCGCGCTATTGCAAGTCACCAGGCATTTTTGTATGGTACAGTGAAACATCTTTATCTATGGTAACGCACAACTGACCAATCTGTAGCATATTGCTTTTTTGCGCCCTGCGTTTCCGCGCCCCTTCTGCTTGCTACCAGCCTCTAGTATACTGTTTCGGATTATTCCGAAGGATGGGTAGAGGAGACGGAAGCCCTGGCTCATTATATCTCAGGTATTCTGGAATGTCCAAGAATCGGGAACCATTTCGCTATGGTTTCTAACATACATGGCTGGCATAACCTCAGGCGCAATAGTATAATAAGAGACAGGTTGAACGATGGAGAAATAGAGACGGTTTTGCAAAACGCCTGAACAGGCTGAAAGAGAGGGAACAGCGATGCGCGCAGTCATTTCCCCGGCATTACATGCCCACCTGCAAAAAATCGGCGGTCGCGTCCTCACCGTCACACTCATGCCGGTGCGCTGCTGAAGCGGCACACTCTATGATGTATCGGTCGATACATTTGCGCCGAAAGATGCCAGCCGCTATGCCTGCTTCGAGCAGGATGGCGTGCGTATCTACTACACGCCGAAACTGGAGCGCAAAACGGATGTCCTCGAACTCGATTACGTGCGCTTCCTCTTTCACGGTCGCCCCCTCATGACCGGCCCGGAGAACCTTCTGGCTACCATCATCATGGCGCGTATTTAACAACGTATCATGCTTCGCTGCGCTCAGAATGGCATGCGAATGGGCCTTTTTACGGCATACAGTTGACGTTTATGATACTATCTTCCTTGCAAAGTCTCATATAACATCAATCCAGTTGGGAAGGTAGGCTACCCATTTGAGTACCGACGAACTGACACAGACTATGCCCACAGAAGACACCTTATCGACCGCCGCAGTGGCACAGGCACTGACCGGCGAACTGGCTATTTCCGCCGCCCAGATTGCGCGCACCATCGCCTTGCTCGACGAAGGTAACACCATCCCCTTCATCGCTCGCTATCGTAAAGAAGTGACCGGCAGCCTCGACGAGGTGCAGATTCAGGCCATCGCCGATCATGCCGCCGCCCTGCGTGCGCTGCACGAGCGCAAGGCCGACGTGCGCCGTTTGATCGAGGCGCAAGGCAAGCTCACGCCCGAACTGGCGCAGGCCATCGGCGAGGCGAAGACGCTGCAAGAGGTGGAAGACCTCTACCTGCCCTATCGGCCCAAACGCAAGACCCGCGCCAGCGTCGCCCGCGAAAAGGGCCTTGCCCCGCTCGCCGAACTTATTTTGCAACAACCCGAACAGAGCGGCGATCCCATTGCCATTCTTGAAGCGGCTGCACAGCCCTATCTCGATGCCGAAAAGGGAGTCGAAACCAGCCTCGAAGCCTACGCGGGCGCGCGCGACATCGTGGCCGAGATCATCGCCGAGGACGCCGGTGTGCGCGGCAGCTTGCGCGCCACCTTCTTCAAGCACTCCACCGTCGTGGCCCGCGTCGCCGACCCGGATAAAATCGCCGAAAAAGACCCCAACGGCGTCTACCAGCTCTACTATGAGTTCAGTGAGAGCGTGACGAAGATGGTGCCGCACCGCGTCCTTGCACTGAACCGCGCCGAGCGCGAAGATGTCCTGCGCCTGAGCATCACACTGCCCTACGAACAGGCGCAGCCCGATATCATGCGGCACTACCCCGTCAGGCCACGTTCTCCCTTCGCGCGGCAGCTAGAGGACGCGATGGAAGATGGCTACAAACGCCTGCTCGCCCCCGCTATGGAGCGCGAGGTGCGCGTGGAACTGACGCGCCAGGCCGAAGAACATGCCATCAACATCTTTGCCGCCAACCTGCGCAACCTGCTTTTGCAGCCACCCCTGCGCGGCAAAAAAGTTCTCGGCATCGACCCCGGCTACCGTACCGGCTGCAAGCTGACCATCGTGGACGAGACGGGCAAATATCTCGAATCTGATACCATCTACCTGCACCAGTCGGAAAGGGCCGCGCAAACCCTGCGCCGCTTGCTGGCTCAGCACAATATCAGCGTCATCGCCATCGGCAACGGCACGGCCTCCCGCGAGACCGAGCAACTCGTCGCGGGCCTCATCCGCGAGCTAGAACGGGAAAGCGGCACAGGCGGCCAACTCGGCTACGTCATCGTCAACGAGGCCGGCGCCTCCGTCTACTCTGCCTCCGAGGTCGCGCGGCAGGAATTTCCCACGCTCGATGCCACGCAGCGCGGCACCATCTCCATTGCGCGCCGCCTGCAAGACCCGCTGGCCGAACTGGTCAAAATCGACCCCAAAGCCGTCGGCGTTGGCCTCTACCAGCACGATGTCGATCAGAAAGCCCTGGCCGCCATGCTGGAGCGCGTCGTCGTTTCCTGTGTCAACTTCGCCGGGGTCGAGGTCAATTCCGCCTCAGCCGCCCTGCTCAAGCACGTCTCCGGCATCAACGCCCGCGTCGCCAGCGCCATTGTCAAGTACCGCGAGGAACACGGCCCCTTCCGCTCGCGCCAGGAGTTGCTGAAAGTTCCCGGCCTCGGCCCCGCCACCTTTGTGCAGGCGGCTGGCTTCCTCAAAATCGCCAGCGGCAGCGAGCCGCTCGACAACACCTTCATTCACCCCGAAAGCTACGACGCGGCCCGCAAACTGCTCGACCTGCTGCCAGCAGGCGACAACGGCAAATCTCAAAAGCCAGCCGAACGCATCGCGCAGTATCGCCAGCTAGTCAAACTGCAATCCAGCCTGGGACGCGGCAAGCGCAACCGGGCGACCGCTTCCAGCGGCGACGGCAACGACGAGCAGGCCACCTGGGCCGACCTCGCCCGCAAAATCGGCGTCGGCCTGCCCACGCTCAACGACATCCTCGAAAACCTGGAAAAGCCCGGCCTTGACCCACGCGACGCGCTGCCCGCGCCCATCCTGCGCCACGACGTTCTCAAGATCGAAGACCTGCAGGCGGGTATGATCCTGCAAGGCACCGTGCGCAACGTTGTCGACTTCGGCGCCTTCGTCGACATCGGCGTCAAACAGGACGGCCTCGTCCACATCTCCGAACTCGCCAACCGCTATGTCAAAGACCCCCTCAGCGTGGTTGCCGTCGGCCAGGTAGTGCAGGTGCGCGTCCTCAAGGTTGATTTGCAGCGTGGGAGGGTGCAATTGAGTATGAGGGATGTAGGGTAGTGATCTGTTAAGCTTTGCTCACTTTCAGAGAGAAGTCTGGAATATTTCTACCCAGCTTCTCCCTCCATCCGTTGTTTTGTAGAGTGAAGAGGTATCGAAATCGGGGCGCACAAGCGCCCAGCCGGTCAGGTGGGAGAGGAAGCTGATGGCTTGAATGCCACGCTGCGCCGGGGCAGAGACGGTTTGCCAGTGCTGGCCCGCATCCTGTGTGGTGTTGAGAGAGGTTCCATTGTTCCCTTGAGAATGGATACGGGGAATATGTTATAATGGTGATGCTACAGAGAGGAAAGGAGAATACAATGGAAGAGCCTTTGATTGTCTCAGATCCAAATATTATGGTTGGCAAACCCGTAATTCGAGGAACCAGAATTACGGTGGAACTTATCCTGCGTAAGCTTGCAGCCGGTCAAACTGTAGAGCAGATTCTGGAAGACTATCCTCATATCTCAAGAGCAGATATCAAAGCTGCGTTGGAATTTGCGGCAGAGTCTGTTCGTTTTGACCATGTTTATCCTGCAGGTCAGGCATCAAATGAGCGAGCAACTGCATGAAGATTCTGGCAGATGAGGGAGTTGAAAGACCTATTGTAATCTGACTCAGGGTAAGGACATCAGGTTATCTATATTGCCGAGGTAGCAGCTGGTAGTACCGATCCAGAAGTATTAGAGATTGCTTTTAGAGAGCAGGCGTTGCTGATAGCAGTAGATAAGGATTTTGGAGAGACGCCATCCGCAAATTTGCGGGCGACGACTTCGAGACCGCTGTCTACTATCCAGAAGACAAAGACTTCTTGCTCGTAATGGAGCCGAAAGTCATGCATTACGAGATTCTGGAGAGGTGAATATTCAACCTGGCTGCTGTGTTGCCTCCTGTGGGATATAGCGTTCGGCGTGGCCCAGCGCGGTGAATGAGAAGGCGAGGGGGATCAGGAAGTTGAGCGCGCCGATCACTGTGTAGACCAGGACGACGTTGTGCGTTTTCTGGATTGCCAGGCCGCCAAGGAAGCTGCCCACCGGAATCGCAGACCATGCCAGCACACTGGCGATGCTCATAACCCGCCCAAGCATGTGATTCGGCACAATCGCCTGTCGCAGACTGGCCGTATTGATGTTGAAAAGCATGCCCAGTCCGCTTATCAGCGCCCAGAGAATCACCGCCAGCCAGTACCAGCGCATGAATGCGAGTACAATGCTTAGCAAACCTCCCAGCATGAGCGCGCTCAGGGCAACTTTGCTGAACGACCAGCGTTTGCGCAGCATACCGGCGGAGAGCGAGAAGACGACGATGCCGATGCTGGCCGCCGAATACAGCAGGCTCACCTGCGCATCGCTGGCGGACAGCCGCTCCTTCGCAAACAGTACAAGTTGCGCGCCGACGGTGGTGTAAACGAAGTTTTCCAGCGCCATCATCAGCGAAATGTTGCGCAGCACGGGATGGCTCAGGACGTAGCGCAGTCCCTCGACGATGTCGCGGCGCAGGCTGCTGGGGGCGCGTTTCTCGTCGGTGTTAAAACTGATGCGAATGAGCGCCAGCGAGCAGGCGGAGATGAGGAAAGAGCAGCCATCAAAGATCATGAGCGAGGTAATCGGCAGGATGGTGACGAGCGCGCCTGCCAGTAGCGGCCCCAGGATGCTGGCCCCCGAATAACTGGCCTGGATGCGCCCGTTGGCCGTCACCAGATCGTCGTGATTGACCAGAGCGGGAATGGCTGCGAACTGCCCGGACTCGAAGCAGATGGTCAGCGTCGATTGCATGAATCCAACACCGTAAATCCACCACACGGTTAGATGCCCGGAAAAGGCCATGAGAGAAATAGAGGCGACGACCAGCGCGCGCCCGAGATCGGTCAAAATCATCATGCGCTTGCGATTCACCCGGTCCGTCACCGCGCCCAGCGCCAGCCCGAAGAGCAGGTAGGGCAGAAACTCAGCCGCCGTCGTAATGCCCAGGTTCAGCGCCGAGCCGGTCAGCTTGTAGACCAGCAGGGGTAGCGCGAAAAGCGTAATGGAACTGCCCAGATTGGAAATCGTCTGCCCTGTCCAGTATTTCCAGAAATCGCTATTAAGCCCGCTTTTCCGGGGCTTCGCTGCCTGTACGCTTTCGACTTGCCTTTCCATAAGTCGCTCCTTATATACTCATATTCTTCAGCGTGTTTCATCCTCGTCGGCTGTCTCTTGCGCCGGAAGCACTGTAGGAGAACCTTGCATATAGGCCGGAGACTTGAACATGGAGATTAAGAGGCCATAGATTTGCCCATCGGGATCAGGCGCTTCTCGTAAGAAATCTTCTATCAGCGCGTCCAGCCGCTCTTTATAGGCTTTTGCGCGCTCAGGCGAGAGACGAGCATGAGGGAATCCGCTGTACGGAAAGATGTCTCCTTTTTGTATGGTTGCCAGTGATTCGGCATATTCATCACGTGCATCCGTCAAAATCTGCAAACCCATTTCTATGTTGCCCGTGACCTCCGGCGGCACATCAAAAAGAAAGATGCGGGCCGTGCGCGTATAATACTTCGCTACGATGCCATGCACCAACCGCCGCGCTACCACTCGCGCCAGCCCTGCTTCCTCAAGCACCTGCAAGTGGTGGCCTATCGTGCCATGCGAGACCTTGAGCCGTTGCGCAATCTGCTTCGCCGTCGCTGGCTGGTTCTGAATAATGCTCAAAATGCGCCAGCGCAGCGGCTCGCCAATCGCCTTAAACTGCTGGGCCGTATTGATCACCAGCTTCAAAGGCAGTTCCGGCATCCTCACCGGCACATCTTCCGGCAAGACCGCCTCGCTCTCCTCATCCGCGTTCCGAAATTCTGCCGTCATGCTTTTCCTTCCCGTCATACAATCTTCTTATGACGTACTATGAAATTAGTACGTAAAAGGAATGTAACTTAGAAAATTGTGAAAGTCAATAACTTCGTGTTACAATGCAAGCACATGAAATAAGCGGAAACGGAGTACAACCAGTGCCAGAATATAGCTTTGAACGTTATCTCAATGTTGGCGCGGCCTATGGGGCCAGCTTCTCGCCGGATGGGCGGCAATTAACGTTCTTGACGGACATTACGGGTGTAGCGGAGGTGTGGAGTGTTCCCATTGATCTCAATGCTTCCGTACCCGCGTGGCCGCAGCAGTTGACGTTTCAGGGGGATCGTGTGGCCGGGGCGGTCTTCTCGCCAACGGAGAATGTGTTGCTTGCCATCTGCGATGTGGGGGGCAATGAGCGCACGCAGTTGTATGCGTTGAGCGCCGATGGCTCGACCTTTGTTCCGCTCACAGACCGGCCCGAAGTCATGTATATCTTTGGCGGCTGGTCGCTCGATGGTCGGCGTATCGCCTATGCCAGCAATGAGCGCGATGGCCGCTATTTTGACATTTACGAGCGCGCTATAGTGGGCGGCGAGGTCAAACAGCTGTTTGTGCAGGATGGCACCAATTATGCCGCCGGTTACTCGCCCGATGGTCGCTTCCTGCTCGTCAGCCATTACGAGTCCAATGTGCGCAATCAGTTGCTGCTGCTGGACACGCTGACGGGGGAGGAGCGGGCGCTGACGCCGGAGATTGGCGAGAATGATGGCCCGGCCCTGCACGTGGGCGGGCAATGGTCGGCGGATCGCAAAGGACTCTACCTGCTCAGCAATCGCGGTCGCCAGTTTCTCTCGCTGGCATGGCTCGACCTGGCCACGCTGGAGATGACCTACCTGCTCGATGAGACCTGGGATCAGGAAGGGCTGGCGCTGACCAGAGATGGGACGCGCATGGCGCTGGTCACCAACGAAGATGGCTATTCGCGGCTGCGACTCTTCGATGTCTCCAACGGCTGGGAGGAGCGGCAGAGCCTGCCCGTGCCGGAACTGCCGACGGGCGGCATTATCTATGATCTCACATGGTCGCGAGATGGCAGCCGCCTGGCCTTCACGCTGGACTGCGCCAACGACGCGCCCGATGTCCGCGTCTGGGATGTCGCGGCAAAGACGCTCTGGCGGGCGACGCGCAGCACGCTGGGCGGCATCCCGCAGCATACCTTCGTCGCTCCTTCGCTCGTGCATTATCCCACCTTTGATGGCCGCCAGATACCGGCGTTCCTCTACCTGCCGGAAGGCAAAGAGCCGCGTGACCTGCCTGTTTTGATTAACGTGCATGGTGGCCCGGAGAGCCAGGCGCGCCCGATTTTCAACCGCGTCATCCAGTATCTCGTCGCGCACGGCATAGCTGTCCTCACGCCCAACGTGCGCGGCAGCACCGGCTATGGCTACGAGTACCAGAGCCTGGACGATGTGCGCAAGCGTATGGACTCGGTGGCCGACCTGCGCTACGCCGTGGACTGGCTGCGTGAGAGCGGCATCGCCGACCCGCGCCGCATCGCAGTCATGGGCGGCAGCTATGGCGGCTTCATGACGCTTTCCGCCATCACCACCTATCCCGACCTGTGGGCTGCCGCCGTCGATATCGTCGGCATCGCCAATTTCGTCACCTTCCTCGAAAACACCGGCCCCTGGCGGCGCAAGCTGCGTGAAGCTGAGTATGGTAGCCTGGAACGCGACCGCGACTTTCTGGAGCAAATCTCTCCCATTCGTCACGTGGATGATATTACCGCGCCCCTCTTCGTCGTGCATGGGGCCAACGATCCCCGCGTCCCCATTGGCGAGGCCGAGCAGATCGTGGCTGCCCTGCGCGCGCGCGGCGTCCCCGTCGAATACCTGCGCTTTGAAGACGAGGGGCATGGCATCGTAAAACGCGCCAACCGCCTCGTTGTCTATCCCGCCATTGCCCGTTTCCTCGATCAATACCTGCAAGGGACAAAATAAGAGGAGCGAGTCAGGCAAGCGCGGCAAGCGCGTCGATGCGCTTGCCTGACTCGCTCCTCTTATTGCTTTCGTCTCTCCAACTGCTCAATCAGGTGCGGTAAGAGGACATGGACATCTGCCACCACGCCGATATCGGAGTGACGGAAGATGGCGGCCCGCTTGTTTTTGTTGATGGAGACGACAAAGCCAGCCTTGCGAATGCCCGCGATGTGTTCCGGCGCGCCGCGCACGCCGAGCGCGAGATAGAGGCGCGGCGAGATGGCGCGGCCCGTCAGGCCGATCTGCTTCTGCTTTGGCAGCCAGCCCTGGTCGGTCACGTTGCGCGTCGCGCCGATCGCCGCGTGGAGCAGCGCCGCCAGCTTATACATCTCCCCGTACTGCGTCGGCTCGCCCATGCCCATGCCGACGCCCAGCACAATGCTGGCCGCTTCCAGCTCTGCCACGCCCGTATCGTACTGCTGCTGGCTCAGGATGCGCGTGCGTATCTGTGCTGCCACGCCCTCTACCGGCAGCGTTTCGATGCTGGCTTTCCGGCTCGTATCTGGCTCGATGGCGGAAAGCATGCCGGGTCGCAGGGTCGCCATTGCTGGAAGCGTTGAAGAGAGGATCGAGGAGAGAATTTTGTTGCCAAAGGCCGGTTTGTACTGGATCAATCGTCCCTGCTCGTCGATGCCCAGATCGATGCAGTCCCCTGTCAGGCCCAGATGGAGGCGGGCGGCGACGCGGGGGGCGAGGTCGCGCCCATTAGCGGTCGAGCCGAGCAGGACAGCCGCCGGTCTGTAATGTTCGATGGCCCCGGCCAGCACTGCCGTATAGCCATCCGTCGTGTATGTTGCCAGCGCGGGGTCTGCCGCCACGTAGACCCGTTCCGCGCCATACGCTGCCAGCGTTTCCACATCGCGGGTAACATCTGGGCCGCCGATGAGGACAGCCGCCAGTTCTCCCTGGAGCGCCGCCGCCAGCGCAACGCCCTTGCCCAGCAGTTCCAGCGTGACCCGGCGCAGGTTCTGTTGCGAGCGTTCCGCCACAACCCATACCGCTCTGCCCGGCAATGGCTCCCCTTTTCTCGCCCGTATGCTGCCAGCCTCTGCCCTTCCTGCCTGCCTGATCGTCTGCTCCATTTCTGGTTGCAAAAGGCCGCGTGCCTCCAGCGCATCCAGCAGCAGCTTTGCCGCCTGTGCCGGGTCGCTTTCCGTAATCATCTCTCCTGCCCGTGCATACGTGTCTTCCTCGACGTTTGCCACCCATGTCGGCGAGCCTTGCTGGCCCAGCGTGGTGAGGTCGGCGTTTAGATCGGCGGCGCTGAGAACCTGGTAACGCTCTGTCTGCTGGCTGGCCTCGCGTATGGCCTGCTCATCGGGCCAGAGGCCCTCGTTCAGCTTCTCTGCCGCCGTGACCAGTGCGGGCAGGGGGGCGATGAGCGTTTCGCTGCCCTCGTCGGTCTCGCGGGTGGCGAGCAGCGCGCGCCCGCCCGCGCCGCGCTGGAGGGTGATCTGCTCTACGGCGCTGATCTGTGGAAGATTGAGCATCTCCGCCAGTTCCGGCCCCACCTGTGCCGTCTCGGCATCGATACTGTGGCGACCGCAGAAGATCAGGTCGGGCTGCTCTCGCCGGATTGCCAGGGCCAGGGCGCGAGCCGTTGCCATCGTATCAGAGCCGCCAAAGGCCCGGTCGTTGAGATGGATGGCTCTGTCTGCCCCCATTGCCAGCGCCGTTGCCAGCGCCTCGCGGGCCTGGGGTGGCCCCATCGTCATGGCAATCACTTCTCCTCCGTGCCGCTCGCGCAGGCGAATCGCCTCCGTCAGCGCGTAGACATCCAGTTCGTTCAGTTCCAGCGGCACCCCTTCGCGCACCAATCGCCGCGTCTCTTGATCGAAGCGCAGCGCCGATAGCAACGGCACCTGCTTGATACACACAATCATCTTTAATGGCCCGATTTCGTTTTGCCCTGTCTCACTCATTGCAGGCACTCCTTAACCTCATTCTGCAAATATCATACTCTGCATTATAACCTGTAGAATTAGCTCGTGAATGGCTCTGAATATATCACCTTCTCATCACTTTGCAACGTGATAGAGATAGAAGATGGGAAGAAGTAACTATAAAAGGAGTAGAGCTATGCCTGGATCAATCCACCTCGGTAAAATCGCAGGTATCGAGATCGATATTAATTACACCTGGATCATCATTGTAGTGCTTATCACATGGTCGCTGGCGACGCAATTTATGCTGGTCTATCCCGGCTGGGGAACGGCTACCTACTGGATTGTCGGTTTTATCGCGGCTGTTTTGCTGTTTGTCTCCGTTCTCTTGCACGAACTGGGACACTCGCTGGTCGCTCGCGCGGAGGGGATACCGGTGAAAAGCATCACGCTCTTCATCTTTGGCGGTGTCTCCAATATTGAAGGCGAGCCGCAGAGTCCGGGTAAGGAATTCTGGATGGCGATTGTTGGGCCACTTGTCAGCATCGTTCTTGGTGTCATCGCCTTCCTGCTCTACCTGCCTCTTGCTCGCACCGGTTCGCCCCTTGAGGCCATTCTGAGCTATCTGGCGATTGCCAACATCTTGCTGGGCATCTTCAACCTGATCCCCGGCTTCCCACTGGATGGAGGGCGCGTCCTGCGTTCGATTATCTGGAAAATTACTGGCAACCTGCGTAGTGCGACGCGTGTTGCCTCGGTGATTGGCGAGATTGTCGCCGTCATTTTCATTCTCATCGGCGTCTGGGTGTTCTTCGCCGGTAATTTCTTCTCCGGCATCTGGCTGGGCTTCATTGGCTGGTTCCTGCTGAATGCGGCGCGCACCGCCAACTCTCAGGTCATGCTGGAGTCTATGTTCAAAGGCGTGACCGTGAGTCAGGTGATGAATTCCAATCCCGTGACGGTTCCCGCCAATATCTCGCTGCAACGGCTGGTTGATGAATACTTTCTGCCCCAGGGCCTGCGATCCGCCCTCGTCGTGCAGGGCGAGCAGCTTGCCGGCCTGATTACGCTTAACGATATTCGCCGTGTCCCGCGCGACCAGTGGGCGCAGACGCCGGTCGGCATGGCAATGATTCCCGTGGATCGCCTGCACGCCGTTTCTCCCACTCAGAATTTGAACGATGTTCTCTCGCTGATGGCAAATCAGGATGTGAACCAGCTCCCCGTCGTGCAAAACGGGCGCGTCGTCGGCATCCTCAGCCGCGATTCCATCATCCGCTACATCGAAGTGCGGCGCAGCCTCGGCCTGCATGCTGCTCTGCCAAAGAACCAGCAGCCGCCCCAACAACGCGCCGCTTAGGTGTAATAAATTGTCAGTTAAATCGTCAGCACCACCTTTCCCGTTGTCTGGCGGTTCGCAATGGCGCGATGGGCCTGCGCGGCCTGTTCCAGCGGGTAGGTTTGCCCGACGATGACCTTGAGCTGGCCCTGCGCGAAGTACTGGATCAGTTGCGTGAGGGCCTGGGCGACGGCCTGAGGGCGGAGGCTCATCCAGGCGGTGAGCCAGTAGCCAGTAATCGTCTGGTTTTTGTACATCAGCTGGATGCCGGAAAACTGCGCGATCTTGCCGCTGGCCGCTCCAAAGACGACCATGTGGCCGAATGGGGCCAGGCATTGCAGGCTCTGCTCGGCGATGCTGCCGCCTACCATTTCGAGGATGATGTCCGCTCCTTGCCCGTTTGTGGCCCGCTTCACCTGCTCCACCCAGTCCGGCTCTGTGTAATTGATGGCGACATCCGCGCCCAACTGGCGCGCAAGGTTGAGCTTCTCGTCGTTGCTGGCTGTGCCGATGACGGTACCTGCGCCCGCCAGCTTCGCAAGCTGCACCGCCAGCGTTCCCACGCCCCCTGCTGCCGCGTGAACCAGCACGCTCTGGCCCGGCTGGAGATGCGCCGCGTCATGCAGAAGCTGGTAGGCAGTAATGCCTTGCACGGGAAGCGCGGCGGCCTGCACAAAATCCAGTGGCGGCGGAATGGGAATCACGGAGTTCGCGTTCGCCAGCGCATACTCGGCGTAGGCCCCTTCCACAAAGGCCACGACGCGCGTGCCAACCGGCGGCGCTGTCACCCCCGGCCCCAGCGCCTCTACCGTGCCTGCCGCCTCGAAGCCCAGCGTGGTCGGCGTGCGCGTGCGCGTCAAATAGGTTCCCTCTCGCTGCGCCAGATCGGCAAAATTGATCCCGACCGCCGCTATCTTCATCAGCACCTGGCCCTCTTTCGGTTCCGGCTTCTCGATATTCTCAAGCTGCATCACCTCCGGGCCGCCTGTCTGGTTGATACGAATCGCTTTCATCGAAATTCCTTTCATGAGCTTTTACGCCCAACATCGGGCATGATTCTCGTGGCCGTGTCATGCGCGAGGGTCTTCTTTAATATATATCTTATCCCCGATGCATCCCGCAAGGTAACTTCCTACGTATAACAAATAGATAGGAACTCATACTGTAATCGGGGAGGGTGGGAGCGTTGATGTAAGAGAAGTATCATCACGTAACTGATCACTTTCTTCAACCGTTTAATATACAATCTTGTTACATGATGGTACAATCTGAAGTGGTATGGAACAGCGGAGGTAATAAGAAGAAAGTACCGAAGTTCCTCTAAAGTAGTGTCAGCGAGGGAACTCTGCGTTACACTATCGAAGAGCGTCCATACGGAACACGCCTGAGTTTGTTCATTCAATTTTATTATTCTGGCCTCTTTCCTGCATTTTATTGCAGCTATAGAAAGAAGGATTCTCCCGGTAGGGGACAGGGTTCTATCACTGAAGATAGGAAGAGGGAGTCAAACCTCAACGCCCGCCTGCCCGCAGAGCTACCTGTTGTGACGGGGGAATGGTGATGTACGTGCGCGACTCTGGACGATACAGAAGAAACCGGGGCGCGGCACGCCTGTTCAGGCGAGGTGAACAACATGGACGACAAGGGTGGTCGCCAGCGCAAACTGGCGATACGTCGGGGAAACAAACAGAAGAGAAGTGTAACAGACTATCAGAAAGCGATTGTGAAGTTTGTAAAAGAGCATAGACAGAGAGTTTTCACAGGCGTTCTTTTGATTGCTATAACGGCGTTGCTGTTTGGCATTGCGAGTATGTTGCCGACGCCGGTCGCGACTGCCACGCCGCCAGAGGGCGTTACCGCCGTCAGCTATAGCACGTTTATCCAGCAGGTAGAGGCCGGCAACGTGCAGGCGGTGAGGATTCAGGGGCAGGATATCAATGCTCTACTGGTGAATCCCTATCAGGCAGCTAACGGCGCGCCAACAGTTGTGGCGACCAGCAGTGCGAGCAAGCGAGCGGCCAATTATGCCGCCTGGTCTCACTATCTGGGCGCTGGCTATCCTACCTGGCCGGTGACGGCCACCGCGCCGTCGCTTGCTGCCGGTAGTGCCATCTATACAACGCTGCCCGCGACCGGCGATGGCAGGCTTATGTCATTGCTGGCGAGCAAAGATGTCACCGTGACCACAGTACCGGTCGCTCAAACGCCTGCGTGGCCTGGATTGCTGTGGAAATTTCTCCCGCTGCTCTTCCTGGTGCTGCTGATGGCGCTCGTTTTTGCCCCGCGCAACAACGGCAACGCCGCGCGTTCATCCCGCGCCGTCAACGACCGCATCAATGGCATGGTCAAAGGCCGGGCGCGTCGTTATGATAATGCGAAAGATGCGACGCAGAAGAAAGAAGCGCACTTCAAAGATGGGAAGCCTACAAGGACGGTCACTACTCCGGCGACGCGCGGGACTGCTACCCCCATCAACCTCACGCCGCCTGTGACTTTCGCGGATGTCGCGGGTATCGATGAGGTGAGGATCGAACTGGAAGAGATTGTGCGCTTTTTACGCAGCCCGCAGCAATATGAACGGCTGGGCGCGCGTATCCCGCGCGGCGCGCTGCTGGTTGGCCCGCCCGGAACCGGCAAGACGTTGCTGGCAAAAGCGGTAGCTGGCGAGGCCGGAGTGCCGTTCTTCAGCATGAGCGCCTCTGAATTTGTGGAGATGTTTGTCGGCATCGGCGCCAGCCGCGTGCGCGACCTGTTCCAGCAGGCTCGCCAGGCCGCTCCCTGCGTCATCTTCATTGACGAACTGGATGCCGTCGGACGCAAGCGTTCTATGCGCGTCACCGGCAATGATGAACGCGATCAGACGCTCAACCAGTTGCTGGTCGAACTCGATGGCTTCAACAACCGCGAGGCCGTTGTGGTACTGGCGGCGACCAACCGCGTCGATATTCTCGACAAGGCCCTGCTGCGCCCCGGTCGCTTTGACCGGCATATCACCGTGTCGTATCCCGACCGTGCCGGGCGTGAGGCGATCTTGAAGGTGCATACGCGCCGTACTCCCCTGCACGAGGATGTCTCGCTGGAACGCCTCTCGCGCATGACAACGGGGATGAGCGGGGCTGATCTCGCCAACCTTGTCAACGAGGCTGCGCTGCTGGCTGCCCGCAATAATCTTGAATCTCTCACCCACGATTGTTTTGAGCAGGCTCTGGCGCGGGTACAGCTGGGCGCGCTGCGCCCTCTGGTGATGAGCGAGCAGGATCGCCGCGTGATTGCCTATCATGAAGGCGGCCATGCCCTCGTCGCTTACCACCTGCCCGAAGCGGATAGTGTCAATGCCGTGACCATCTTGCCGCGCGGCCAGAGCCTCGGCGTGACGCAGTTCATTCCAGAAGAGGATCGCTACAACTACAGCCGCGAATTCCTGATGTCGCGTATCGCCGTTGGCCTCGGCGGGCGCGTGGCCGAAGAACTGACCTTTGGCGCGGAGCATGTCACCACCGGTGCGGAAAACGACCTGCAGGTCGTCACCGACCTCGCCCGCCGTATGGTCACGCGCTGGGGCATGAGCGAACAGGTTGGCGTTGTCTTCGCCGATTACCGCGCCACCGCCGACGGCATGAGCCTCAACATGAGTCTCACCGATCTCGACTCCGGGCCGCGCTCCCTGGTCATGGATGCCGACGGCCAGTTACGCTTCAACGGCAATGAACGCCCATCGCAGCGTTCCTTTGCCATGGGCATGGCCGCGCCTGCTGCCAGCAGTGGCAGCGCCGCGCTCTCCATCCTTGTCGACCGCGAAGTGCTGCGCATCCTCAACGAAGGCCGTGACCTGGCGCGCAAAATTCTCAGCGAACACGCCGACCAGCTCCATAAACTGGCCGACGCCCTGCTGGAACACGAACACCTCAAACGTCAGCAATTTGAGGCGCTGCTTGAGGAAGCATCGTGTCAGCCTGAGTGAAACGCGGCCCAGGCCATCCGCAAGAAGCAGGCCAGCCGCCAGGGGTGGCCCTCCTCTAGACGGGCGGCTCGTGCCCCCTGGGGAGCCATCGTCTAGAG
>CADDYT010000066.1 GCA_902810755.1 Chloroflexota bacterium | reverse complement strand
GCGCTCGCGCGGGCTTAAGTTAACGCTTATGAGGGCCACCCCTGGCGGGTGGCCTGCTCTGGCGGTCTGCGGTGGGTGGCCTGCTCTGGCGGTCTGCGGCGGCGGTCTGCGGTGGGTGGCCTGCTCTGGCGGACAACGGTGGGTGGCCTGCTCCGGTGGCCTGCTGCTGCCCTGGGGGTGGTTGGCTTATCGGCAGCGCCAGCTTTTTTGTGCTATAGTATTAGTGTCATCTGCACTCTGGTAACGAACAATGCTCCTGTGTCCGCCGGGTTTGTAGTGCGTTCTACTTGTATCTTCATAAGACTGCACCTGTGCGACGCATTGATTTTGCGCCTGCGCGTGTAATCTGTTCTTGACAAAGAAGGGAGCACAGGTGATGACACCCTTTGATTATAATCCTGACACTACAACGGAAATGATATCCTCATCGCAGCCGCCGGTTTCGGAGCAGGAGACGACTGTACAGGAGACGCCCCCGGTAGGCGTAACGCCGCCGCAGATACTGGCGCAGGAGGCGGCCTCGGGACGGCGTGGCGCGGCCTGGCGTCTGTTATACTGGATTATGGAAGATGACCCGCGCGCGATAATTGCCGTTTCCTCGCTTGAAGATGATCGCCTGGCCCGCCACCTGCTCGAATTTATCGCTCTGGGAACCTGGGCGGGCAAGCCGTTCGTCATTCCACCGCCCCTGCGCACGCCGCATGCGCGCACGCGCCTGCGCACGCTCTTCCTGCCCGGCTCCGGCATCGAGTCAGCGCGCGCACAGATGGTCCTGCTGGCCGGCGCGCACGATACGCGCCCGGCTATGCGCGAGACTGCCATTCATATCCTGGGCATTATTGGCAATCCCTCTGCCACCCCTGTACTGATCGAGGCCCTGCATGATCCCGTTCCTGCCGTGCGCCTGCAGGCTGCGAAAGCTCTGGGACGCGCGGGCGATGCCTCGGCGGTTCCCGCGCTGCTCAGCGCCCTGCGCACCGCCGACGAGCAACTTGGCAGCCAGATTTTCTCTTCCCTTGTCCGTCTTGGCCATGTCGCCGTTCCCGCCCTCATCGATGCCAGCAACAGCAGTTCGGCCTGGATGCGCTGGCATGCCGCCCGCGCCCTCGGCGAGATCTGCGACCGCCGCGCGCTGCCTGTCCTCGTCAAAGACCTGCTCGATACCGACCATGCCGTCGCCTGGATGGGCGCAAAGGGCCTCACACGCTTTGGCAGGCAGAGCCTCGGCCCCCTGTTGCGCCTGCTCATGGCCAACGAAACTACCCCCTGGCTGGTGGAAACGGCTTCATACGTCCTGAATTCCCTGATGCAGCAGGACGCTCGCTTAAAGCCCTATCTGGAACCAGTCATCCAGTACATGCACGGTGTTGCCTTCCGTGTTGGCACCCCGCAAATCGCCCACAAAGCCCTTCAGCAACTGACCGCCGACGGGCTGATCGATCCGCATTCCTGACACAGGTGAGAACGGCGCAGATTGCTCCGTGGGCCGACTGCAAAGATCGGCGGAGCAACCTGCGCCGCAGATAGGGATAGTCGCCTTCCCTCCTATTTTACGCGCTCAACATATTGTCCCGTGCGCGTATCGACCCGAATGCGGTCGCCAGGGTTAACGAAGAGGGGAACGTTGACGACGGCCCCTGTTTCAAGGGTGGCAGGCCTGGTGACGTTGGTAGCGGTGTCGCCGCGCACACCCGGCTCGGCGCTGACGACCTCAAGTTCCACGAAGTTAGGAAGTTCGGCGGCGACGATGGTTTCGCCGTCTACCAGCAGTTCCACGATATCCTGCTCTTTCAGGAACTGCACTGCCTCGCCCAGCATCTCTTTCGGAATGGGCTGCTGATCAAAGGTCTCCGTGTTCATAAAGACATATTCGTCGCCGTCGACATAGAGGAATTGCCAGGGCTGGTGTTCAACGCGCACCTCCTCGATCTCTTCACCGGCGCGGAAACGCTGCTCAATCACGCGTCCGGTGCGCACATTTTTCAGGCGTGTGCGCACGAACGCGCGCCAGTTTCCAGGACTGACATGATGAAACTCGGTAATTGTATACAATTCTCCGTTATAGCGGATAACCATGCCGTTGCGAAAATCCGCTGTTGTTGTCGTAGCCATTGGATTGGTCTCCTTTTATATATGGATAGATAAGATGCCTCCGCGACTTCACGCACGCTCGGCCACAAAAATGCTGGCGGGCTGGCCCAGCACGACCAGCACGACTTTTTTGCTGATGCGCCAGCCTGCGTCACGCAAGACCGTTTCCCAGAGCCGGTCTTCGCTGGTGAGCGTCACCAGTATACCATCCTCTGCAAGCACACGGCCAAACTCTTTAGCCAGTTCTGCGTAGAGCCTGGTATTGGCCTCGTGCGTCCCGATCTGCTTACCAAACGGTAAATTCGTCAGGATACGGTTCACCCTTCCAGGTTCAAGCGGCAGCGCCCGCGCATCCCAGACCTGCCAGCGCGCCCGCACTCCGGCGTCCCGGGCGTTACGGCGCGCCATCGCTACCGCCTCTTTGCGAATATCTCCGCCCAGTTCCTCCTGTGCTGGCGCGAGCAGGGCGCGCTCGATGAGGATGGTTCCCGCGCCGGCAAGCGGGTCAAGCACAATATCCTGAGCCGTTGGGCGAGAAAGCAGAGCCATCGCCGCCGCGACGGTGGGGCGCAGCGAGGCGGGCAGGTGTTCCTGTTTGTAGGTGCGATGGCGCATCGTTGCATCGCTCAGGCGCAGGCCGAGCAACGCCTCGCTGCCGCTGAGCCAGAGCCAGAATTCGATATCGGCCTCATCTTTCACCATGCGCATTCCGCGCGGCAGGGCCTCCCTGAGCGCCTCGCTGACCGCGTTGCCCGCGTCGACGCGCCGGAATTCGTGCGACCCCTGCTTCTGGCTGATGACGCGCCAGGTAGATGGCCGCCTGCCATGATGGGCGCGCCGCCACAGGTTGAGGGCGCGTTCGAGGTCGGCGTGCAGTGTCGCGCTGTGCAGCACGCGCAGCGCGTCGCGCCCATGTCCCAGTCCGGTAATATGGGCAAGCGTGATAAAAACATCCTCAACTGTGCGCAATGCCAGCAGCCTGGTCGGGGGTTCGGCGCTGCGAAACTGCGCAATACCGCGCGAAAACTTGACCAGTTCAGCGTCGGGAACGCGCTCGTGAACCTCGCTGAACGCCACCGTCTCCAACCCCGGCATCGTCATCACATAATATGGTGTAGCTGTACTCATCAACCGACCACTCACCTGTCACCTCTCGACCATGTCATGCGGAGCGGCGGCGAAGTATCGAGTATACAAGGCTGAGTAACAGGCTGCCTTAAGATGCTTTGCTGTCACTCAGCATGACATGGTCGAGGGCGTTTTCAATGATATGCTATGCTAGCAGGCGAATAAGGGCCTGTGTATCTTCAGGGAATTTCGCCAGGCGTTTCTTTTTGAGATTTTCTCGCAAGACCCAGGTGATATCGGCGTCGCCCCAGCCGGCACACTCGCGCATGAGGGCGAAGCCGCTTTCGGGCGCGGCGGCTGTCACCACACTCAGTGTATAGCCCAGCGCCTGACGCAGCGCGCGGAATTGCTCGCGTTTGCGATCTTGAGCGGGGGCGCAACGCATACGTTCCAGCACAGTCCGCTGGATCGCCAGCGCGGCCTCAACCAGCTCATCCGCGCGTAAAAGTGGCGGCTCGGCGATGGCGGCGATGGCGGCGCGCTGGCGCAGGTAATTGCCCCTGGTCGCCATGTCCTTCAAGTAGCGAATTGTTTCCTGGGGCGCGGAAGTCAACAGGCGCTGGAAACCGAGGGCCGAGCCTTCACGCACACGCCAGGAGGCATGTCCGGCATAATCGGCCAGCACCTCAAACGCCTCGCAACGCCATGATGGCTGTGTTCCGGCGCAGGCTCCGTAGGCCACCACGCCACAGAGCAAGACGAACTCTTCCGGCGTGTTTGTCTTCACCGTTGTGTGCGCCTCGTTGGTGAGATATTTCAACAGGCCTCGTGTATGTTCCGGCTGTTCCGCCGCCACCGCAGCCAGCAGGTCGCTAAAGTCGCTGAGCAGTTCCAGATTTGCTCTTGGCCCTGGCAGGCGGCTCTGGTCGCGCAGGTAAAATTCAAGAGGGCGTTGATTGCCCATGATCGCCCTCTCTACCAGGGACCCCAGAGTAGTATTCATCTCAATACTTCCTTGTATGACATGCCATTGACGACCCTACAATGCACCTGGACGGCTAACCCTCTGCCTACCTGAAGCATAGCCCGTCCGCTACGATGCAATTGTACCACAGGTGCCAATAATGCAGGCAACTTCTGGTCACAGGCTGGATTGTGAGGAGGTTGATTCGGGCAAATTTGTTGATTTCTGCGCCCTATACTGCTACAATGCGCGGTAAGGGACTACTATACAGGAGGTTGTGTGATGGTGATACAGAGGCCCACACGCGAACAGATAGATTATGTGTTGAAGCGGGGTGTGGTTCGGATTGAGAAGGAGGCAGAGCTGCGCCGCATGCTCGAAGAGGGTAACAGGGGCGAGGCGCTGCGTATTAAGCTGGGCGTGGACCCGAGCCATTATGATCTGACGATTGGACACGCGGTTGTCTTCCGTAAATTACGCCAGTTCCAGCGGATGGGGCATAAGGCGGTCGTCGTGATTGGCGACTGGACGGCGCGGCTGGGCGACCCAAGCGGGCGCTCAGAGGCCCGTGTCGCCTTGAGCGCCGAGCAGGTGAAGGCCAACGCCGCCACCTACCTCGATCAGTTCTTCAGGATTGTCAGCCCCGAACTGACCGAGGTGCGCTGGCAGAGCGAGTGGTTCGACCAGTTTACGCTGGCCGATGCCGTCCGGTTGCTGAGCAATAAGACGGTGGCGCAGATGTTGGAGCGCGACGATTTCTCCAAACGCTATAATAGCGGAGTTGAAATCTACCTCTCCGAGTTTATGTATCCGTTGTTGCAAGGCTATGACTCGGTGGCGCTGCATGCCGATGTCGAGATTGGCGGCACCGACCAGACTTTTAACCTGCTGGTCGGACGCGAACTCCAGCCGATTTTCGGGCAGAAGCCGCAGCAGATTCTGACAATGCAGCTAATCGTTGGCCTTGATGGCGTCATGAAGATGGGCAAATCCCTCAGCAACTACATCCCCATGACCGCGCCCGCCAATGATATGTACGGCAAGCTGATGTCGCTGCCCGATCACGCCATGATGTCGTACTTTGAGGCGCTGACCGATGTGCCGCAGGCCGAGCTTGAGGAGTTCCAGCGTAAAATGGCTGAGGGGACGCTCAATCCTGTGGTGGTTAAGCGACGCATGGCGCGTGAGATCGTGAGCGAATTCCATAACGCGCAGGCGGCCCAGGAGGCGGAAGAAGCCTTTCTGCATCAGTTCTCGCAGCGCCAGCTACCAGCAGAGATGCGTGAATACACGCTCCATGAGCCAACCAGCATCGTCGATTTGCTGGTGGAATCGAAGCTGGCAGTCAGCCGTAACGAGGCGCGTCGTCTCGTGCAGCAGGGCGGTGTGCGTTTCTACCCGAACGGCGAAGTCAGCTCAGAGCAGCGCATCGCCGATGTTGACTTCATCGTTCCGGTGGAGGAAGGCGCGGTAATCAGAGCGGGCAAACTGAATTACATTCGTATCAGAAAATAAGGTGGGATGTTCAGTGGAGGAAGCTCCTTTCAGGCCACCTGCAGGGGGCTGGCGCCAGAAGCGTTCACTTCAGGCCGCCCCAGGGCAGCCGCAAGGGATGGCCCTGCGAGAGACGATGCGGTCGTGCCGCTGGTGGAGGGATCGTGTAGAGTAGGACCATCCCCATAGGCGTTACCTGAAGGCCGCCGCAGGCCACCCGCAAGGGGTGGCCCTACTATATACGATAGTGCCGTGGCGCTTGTGGAGAGGGCGTCTAGAGTAGGGCCAGCCCCCTGCGGCTGCCCTGGGCTTCCTTCCCTACACCAGAAAGAGAGTATTTCCATGCCACAGGCGAAAATTGGCGTGATTGGCGGCAGCGGGCTGTATCAGATGGAGGGCATGACTGATGTAGAGGAGGTCGCGGTAGAGACGCCCTTTGGCAGGCCGAGCGATGTGATTACGATTGGCAATGTGGAGGGCGTGCCGATGGCCTTCCTGCCGCGTCATGGGCGCGGGCATCGCATCTCGCCCACCGAGATTCCCGCGCGCGCCAATATCTGGGCGCTCAAGAGTCTGGGCGTCGAGTGGGTTATTTCCGTCAGCGCGGTAGGCAGCCTGCGCGAAAATATCGCTCCCCGCGACCTTGTGATTCCCGACCAGCTCTTTGATCGCACAAAGAGCCGCGTCAACAGCTTCTTCGAGGGCGGCATTGTCGTCCACGTCACCTTTGCCGAGCCGTTTTGCCCCACGCTGAGCAACCTTTTGCTGGAATCGGCACGCGAGCAGGGTGATGTGAAGGTGCATCAGGGCGGCGCGTATGTCTGCATCGAAGGCCCGTTTTTCTCCACGAAGGCCGAATCGAAGGTCTACCGCAGCTGGGGCATGGATATCATCGGCATGACCGCGCTGCCGGAGGCTAAGCTGGCGCGCGAGGCCGAACTGTGCTACGCCACCATCGCCTGTGTGACCGACTACGACGTCTGGCACGAATCAGAAGAGTCCGTCACCGTCGAAATGGTCATCAGCAATCTCGGCGCGAACGTCGCCAACGCGCAGCGCATCCTGCGCAGCGTGGCGAAGAAGATTCCCGCCGAACGCGGCGCCTGCGAGTGTCCGGGCGCGCTGGCAACCGCCATCATCACCGACCGCAGCCGCATCCCGGCAGATGTGAGGGAACGGTACAATTTGCTGATCGGAAAATATCTCTGACAGTTTCTCATGGCATGCCGTATGCTGTCGACCTGTGACGGGGAGCCAGCATACGGCATGCTTTACGGCGGCGTTCGCAGGGAAAAAGGCTTGACAAAACGTGCGAACAGGAGTACAATAGCCTCGTTCCGAAGAGAGATCGTAGAGAAAGCGAATCGAATGGAACAGGCCGGTTTTCGTCCGGTCCTGCCGATCGGCGTAATCGGGTCCTACGCGGCAGATGTCTGCGAACCCCGCCAGGTTCGTGAGGAAGCAACGGTAAGCGGACCTCTCTGGGTGCCGTAGGGTTGCCTGATTGCGCTGATCGGCAGGACCGGGCGAAAACCGGTTTTCTCTCGTAGCGGTATGCTCATACTGATCTTATCTGGTCTCGTCTGGTAGCGGCGGGTGAATGCTTCTCAGGAAACGCAGCGGAGTTACGCGCAATGGCCTCACAATCGCTTTACCGCAAATGGCGCTCGCAAACATTTGGTGAGCTGGTCGGTCAGGAACCGATTATCGAAACGCTTAAAAACGCTCTCAACAGTGGCAAGCTGGCCCACGCTTATCTCTTCACCGGGCCAAGAGGCACCGGTAAAACCAGCACCGCCCGCCTGCTCGCCAAGACCATCAACTGCCTGAACCCCCGCAATGGCGAGCCCTGCAACGAGTGCCAGCAGTGTCGTGAAATTACTGCGGGCAATTCCTTCAACGTCATCGAAATCGACGCCGCTTCTAATCGTGGTATTGACAGCATCCGCGAACTGCGCGAGAAGGTTATGGTGCCCCCTTCCACCGGCAAGTACAAAGTCTACGTGCTGGACGAGGCGCACATGCTCACGACCGAGGCTTTTAACGCCTTGCTGAAGACGCTGGAGGAGCCACCGCCTTATGCCGTCTTTGTCCTGGCAACTACCGAAGTGCATAAGATGCTGCCCACCGTGCTTTCGCGCTGCCAGCGTTTCGACTTCAAACGCATCACCACGCGGCAGATTGTACAGCACCTGAACTACATTGCAGGGCAGGAACAGGTCAAACTGGAGGCGGGAGCAGCCGAATTGATTGCGCGAGCGGCAGCCGGGGGCATGCGTGACGCGCTCAGCCTGCTCGATCAGGCCATAGCTTACGCGGGCAACGAGATCACGCTCTCGCAGGTACAGGCCATGCTCGGCGTTGCCGACCCGCGCGCCATCCAGCAATTCATTTCCTACATTGCTCAGCTCGATACCTCTAACGGCCTGCGCCTCATCCACGAACTTTCCGAGGCTGGAGCCGACCTGCGCCAGATCAATGCCCAGGTCGTCGAATACTGGCGCGCGCTCATGCTGGCAAAAGCCGGGGCCGACGTGGCGACCATTCTAGACCGCACGGAAGACGAGATTCGCGAGATCACGCAGATGATGCAGCCCTTCACACTGGATGAACTGACCGAGTGCGCCCGCATCTTCGCGCAGAATGACCTCATGCAGAAGAGCCAGGGGACGCCCCAGCTTGCCCTCGAACTGGCCTTTCTCGAATGCGTGGAACTGCATCGCCGCTCCGGTCAATCCTTATCTCCCTCTGCCAGCGCGCCCTCACCAACGTCGGCGCGCCCAGTCGTTGGTCTTGCTCAACCCACTCCTGCTGCCGCGCAACCGGCAAAAGTGCAGCAAGCCGCCCGGTCGGGGCAACCAGCGCCGCCGACCTCTCGTCCGCCCGTGAAAGCGCCGGAGGAGCGTGACTCCTCTGTTGATGAGTATGAAGCCTATAACTACTCTGCTGATGCCTCTTCTGTTGACCAGCGGTCAGCAGCGGCGAATGGAGATGTTGCTGATAGCCAGTCAGAAACGGCTGCTGAGCGGGAAGCGCCGATTGAGGAGCAGGGAGGTGCTGGCGGTCAGCCGGGCCTGACAGTGCAGGAGGTGAAGGAACGCTGGGAAACGGTCAAAGCACGTGTCAAACAGAAAAACAAACAGACGTCTCCTATGTTAAACTATTTTACGGTCGTGGGCGTCGAAGTGGCGGAAGGAGAGACCATCATCCTGATCGAGGCTGCCAACGAGACATTTTTCAAAATGCTCTCTCAGGGTGATCGCGCGAAACATGTTGACTGGGCGCTGTCTCTGGAGTTCGGGCAGCCATGCCGCGTTCGTCTGCTGCGGACAGGCGAACGCCCGCCCGTTTTTCCTCCTGCCGCGCAGCCTAATAGTTCTGGCAATACTGGCGGCCAGCCCGGTATGATAAAGCCGACGGCGCAACCACAGTCAGCAGTTGTCCCTGAGAAGCAAAAGCCGGCTTCTGATGGGACGAATGGGCGCACAAATCCGCCTTCTGCGTCCTCTGCTCCGGTGGCCTCGACTGCTCAGGAGCGCGCAGCACCACTTGCCAGATCGAACATGGTGAGAGAGAATAGTAATACGCTATCTGCTGTTGCGGCTCAGGAGATGCTTGAACAGAAGGCGAAAAGTCACCCTGTCGTGCAGGAGGTTGTGCGTACATTTACTGTGAAAAACATCCAGGTCAACCCGAAAAGAGGATAGTGAAGGAGTAAGTGAACTGATGAATATGCGAGAACTTCAAAAAGCGCAGCAGAAGCTGATGAAGATGCAGCAGGAACTGGAGGAGAGCGAATTCACCGGCACGGCTGGCGGTGGCGCGGTCACTATTACCATGAACGGTAAATTCGAGACCACTGCTGTCAAGATCGATCCCGAAGCGTTTAGTGCGGAAGACATAGCCGACCTCGAGGTAATGGTGCTGGCGGCGTCCAGAGATGCGTTCAACAAAGTCAGTGAGGCGCAGCAGAAGATGATGGCCAGTATCACCGGCGGTCTGAGAATCCCAGGAATGTTCTAAACCCATGAGCAACATTGCACCGCCGGTCGCGGCGCTGATTGAAGAATTTTCGAAGCTGCCGGGCATCGGCGTGAAGACGGCGCAGCGTCTCACCTTTTTCGTCCTGCGCAGCCCCACCGACCAGGCGCGTCGCCTGGCCGATGCGATCATGCGCGTCAAAGAGAGCATCATCTATTGCTCTCGCTGCTTCAACATTACCGAAACCGATCCCTGCCCTATCTGTAGCAACCCGAGCCGCGACCAGGAGACGATCTGTGTGGTGGAGGAGCCGTTAGACGTGCTGGCCATCGAAAAAACCGGCGTCTACAAGGGCCTCTACCACGTGCTGCATGGCGCGCTCTCGCCTGTTGAAGGCGTCGGTCCTAAAGACCTGCGCATCGAAGAACTGCTCAAGCGCGTCAAAGAAGGTGGCGTGCGCGAGGTCATTCTCGCAACCAACCCGAACTTTGAGGGAGAATACACAGCGGACTATATCAGGCGAGAATTGCCTGCCAGCGGCATTCGTGTCACCAGCCTCGCGCGCGGCCTGCCCATCGGGGGCGATCTGGAATACGCCGACGAAGGCACCCTCGGTCGCGCCCTCGAAGGCCGCCGTGACATGTAAACTCGCCCGCCGGGCGAAACGAGCGTAGCCCTGCCGTATAGAGGTAGGGCGTCTGAACAACTTGACATATGCATGAACTTGTGGTACACTCGTTCTACATTCTGGAGATGGAGGGAGAAGAAGACACCCGTTTCCGCTTTCGCGGCCCGGCCAAAGAATATCTTTGTGTACGAAGCACGGGAATCTGAGGCACCCAATCCGACCTTTTCAGAAAGGGTCTGGTTTTCTATCTGGGATTGAAATACGGATATTCCCATCCCCTGACGAGGGAGATTCAAGTATTAAAAAAGGAGGGAACAGGGTGGTGAAGCGGCGTGGAACAGGCTCTCTGTCTCCAACGGTATGACGCCCTGTAGTTGAGCAATGCCAGCAAAGAAGGACAAATCTATGGCAGATCGAAGCAGTACTGCTGTCTCTGCCGCCACCAGCGAACGCGAAAAGTCGATAGAGCAGGCGCTTGCGCAGATCGAACGCCGTTTTGGAAAAGGTGCGATCATGAAGCTGGGGGAGGCGGCAAAAATTCACGTGGAAGTCATTCCGACGGGATCAATTGCGCTGGACCTCGCCCTGGGAGTGGGCGGTGTTCCACGTGGCCGTATCACGGAAATCTATGGCCCTGAGTCTTCGGGTAAGACGACGCTGTGCCAGCATATCATTGCCAATGCGCAGCGCGCCGGTGGCTATGCTGCCTTCGTCGACGCCGAACACGCGCTCGACCCCACTTACGCGGCACGCTGCGGCGTTGATACGAACAATCTACTCATCTCGCAGCCCGATACCGGCGAGCAGGCTCTGGAAATCGTCGATGCCCTGGTGCGCAGCAACGCTATCGATGTTGTGGTGATCGACTCTGTAGCGGCGCTGGCTCCGCGAGCCGAAATCGAGGGCGAAATGGGCGATTCTCACGTCGGCTTGCAGGCCCGTCTGATGAGCCAGGCCATGCGCAAGCTCACAGCGGCCATCAGCAACTCCAATACGGCAGTCGTCTTCACCAACCAGCTGCGCGAGAAGGTCGGCGTCATGTTCGGCAACCCTGAGACGACGGCTGGCGGTAAGGCGCTGAAGTTCTACGCTTCGGTGCGCCTGGACATCCGCCGTATCGACTCCATCAAGCAGGGGCAGGACGTGACGGGCAGTCGCACGCGCGTGCGCGTTGTCAAGAACAAGGTCGCTCCTCCGTTCAAGGTGGCAGAGTTCGACATTATGTACAGTGAGGGTATTTCTCGCGAGGGTGGCCTGATCGACCTCGGCCTGGAGATGGGGCTGGTCAAGAAGAGCGGCGCCTGGTTCACTGTTGGCGACATTCGCCTGGGCCAGGGACGCGAAAACGCCAAAGAGTTCCTGCGCCAGAACACCGATGTCGCCGCCGCCCTCGAGGAGCAAATTCGCGGCAACATGCTCTCCTACAACCGGGACGCTGAAGAAGAGGTTGAGGACGAAGTTGGCGACGAGCCACTCGATGAAGAATTGTAATTCTCAAGGGGCCAGGGCGGAGCTTGCCTCCGCCCTGGCCCTCGCTTCCCCTCGCCGCTTGCCGTCCTGGCCCCTTGAGAATTACAATTCTTCGTTCTCAATCCCTGTTGGTTCCGGGTGCTGGTGTTCCAGGATATCGGTAAGTTTCTGATCCAGCTCAGGGGCGGGTAGTCTGACAAGTGGTCGTTCATCCGTTTTGAGCAGGGGGGCTAACTCCTCGCTCTCAATCATCGGGGGTTCCAGCGCCTGCGCGACCGGTTTGCGTTCTCGCCACCACCTCGCCAGTTCCGCCGGGTCAACTGTGCCGAGTTTCCCGATCTTCGCCTGTTGCATGGCCCAGTCGAGGACTGCTTCATCCATAGGCACTTCATGCCCCGCTTTCTTGCTCATGTTCCACTTGTGGCGCATGATGGCGAAGTAGGCGGGCAGTGGATCTTCGCCTTTCGTCAGGTGTTGGCGTAGCAGGAGAATCGTTGGCAGGTGATAGCGAGTATACCAGTCCTTTGCTGCCTCCTCAATGCTCACCCGATGGCCTTCGCGTTCGCTCATAATGGCCTGATGGCCCACGATCATGCCATAAAACCGACGTGCATAAGCGCGTGGAATATGAATGCCCAGTAGTTCGCGGATGCGATTTGCATACCAGCCGGGGCGCACGGCGACAAATTGCTGTAACGCTTTGCCGCCCCGATCAATCAAAACGACGCCCAGACGATTGAGCGTGATCAGTCCCTCATAGAGAGAAAGCAGGTCTGAGTGGGTTCTTAAACGGCTGTGCTGCCGACGCAATGTTTGATATCGCTGCTGGATGTAGCGGAAATCGCTGTCGTCGATAATTTCCTCTTCTTCAGGCAACCCGCGTGCCACGCGCAGGTCTTCCGCCTGCCAGAGCAGCGATTCCTTGAAGAGTTCTAAATCCTGTTCGCGCAGCCCCTCACCCACCGGGCCAGGGAAGAGTTCCACCGTCTCCGCATCGGCCAGGATTGCCAGGATGCGCCGCCCATCGAAGCGAATGAGAATATTGGCCAGCGAGGGGTCGCCCCAGTAGACGCCATGTTCGTGCAGTTCGACCAGCAGGACGGCGATGGCCGACCAGATGCGCCGCTTGTTGCGCTTCGTGAACGGAATGCTGTAGAGCAGCGCCTGGGGAATGACGCGGGGCGCGAGCCGGGTCACGGTATAGCCGCGATCCCCACTGATATACTGTGGATGGCCGCCCGGCCCATGCTCCTCGATGACAAGCGGCGGCGCTGGCACTATCACCGTACCCACCGGACTCAGCGCCGGAATGCCGCGCCGCTCAATCTCGCGCAGGTTTCTGATCTCGCGTTCGGCCATGCGCGGCGTCGTCTCTTTGATCGCGTAGCGCACCCCCTCCCGTTCCACAAAAATCACCGGGTGCCTCGATTCCCCCCGCCGGATGAGAAGCGGCACCACGCCTTGCTCCGGCCACTTCTCCAACAACGCTTGCCAGGGCAACCCCTCCAGCCTGAGCTGATCTTCCTCGCTCATATGAAACTGTGGTATAGTCGAAGTTATTGCGATAAAGCATCCTCCTCAATTGAATTCATGTTCCTGCTCAATGTCCATACACTCTATCTCATTCTAGCATATCGAAAAGTAACCAGACATGTCATGCCATGAGAAGTGTCCTGGGACATGTCATACTGAGCGAGAGCAAAGTAGGCCATGTCAAAGGGCGTTTTCAACGGTATGAGGCATGAGGAGGAGAATGTCATTGAAAAGCTCAACTTGCGGCTACTTCACCGATATAGTTGGGCTGCTGGCCCCCGCCTGCGGTGAACCAGAGATTGTTCGCACGATCGCGGGCAAGGCCGAAGGGATTGCTGCCTGGCAGGGAGAGGCGGAAGAAGGTAAAGGTCGCGGTCGAAGGGGAATAGCGAATGAGGGCATTGGCGCCACTGCTGGTAAACCAGACGGTGCCATCAGGCATGACGACGATGCCGTGCAGATCTTCGGGGTTGCCCAGAACGGCAGGCACGCTCAGTTCGAGTACATTGCCGGTTTCGGGATCGATCATGCCCAGCTTGCCGAACTGGAGTTCCGTAAACCAGATACGGCCCTGCGCATCGCTCGTCATTGCATAAATCTGTTCCTGTGAGTGCATCAGGTGGTACAGGGTGATCTGGCCGCTGGCGGGGTTGAGACGACCGATCACTCCTCCGGTGAAGGTGCCGAACCAGACCTGCCCGTTGGCGCCAATGGTCAGGCCGAAAGGGTAGGGTGTTGCGCCTCCGGCCAGGGTTGGGACCTGCCATGTTTGCACGTTTCCATTTGCCGGGTCTAACCGCCCGATGCGCCCGTTCAGCAGTTCGGTAAACCAGAGCTTGCCTGCCGCGTCGAATTGTACATCCTGCAAACCCACCGGATGACCGTTGCTCAGCGCGAATGGATAGCGGCGGAACGTTTGCCTGATCGGATCGAAACGCCCGATATAGTTGGCGTTTTGTTCAGCGAACCAGATATTGCCCTGCGCGTCGATAGCAGTTCCCATGATGCCATCCTCCCCTCGAGGAGGTGTCCAGCTCTGAGTTTTTCCTGTTTCTGGATCGAGGCGAGCAAGACGATTACTTGCCATTTCACCAAACCAGATATTGCCTCTGCCGTCTATTGCTGGTAGCATCAATCCGGCATCTGCCGGAACGACCGGGTAGACATGAACCTTTGCGTTTGCAAGGATGGTTGATGAAGCTATCCGGGCGGTTGGCCTCGATATTGAGGTGGGCAATGCGTTTGTTTGTCCAGCAGGAATGATGCCAGTTTGAACCAGGATGAGACTGAGCGCGAAGACGAGGAGCGCGACGGCAAAAATGAACCCGAAATGCACAGGGTGGCGCACAGCCACCATACGCGAGCGAGGTCGGCGCTTTCGACCGGTCTTCAACCGATCCGGTGATACGTTATTTTTCTTTTCTTCTAACTCAGGAGCATAACGTATCTTACTCATCCTTCTCCAATACTCCTTTCATGCATGCATTCCACATCTCTTCTTCGATAACCCGCCCACCGGTCACAGCTTTGTGGCCGACAGGTGGGTTATCTTCTTCCGTATGTCAGCCTGTCCTCTCAAGGGGTAACAATGATGACTGCCTTCATGGTTGTTGGATGGATATTGCAGTGATAGTGGTACGTCCCCGGCGTGTTGAAAACGAGAGCGAAGGTGTGACCTTCTGTTACATTACTGGTCGTGTTAAAGGGACTGGGAGCGCCGGGGTCGCTTGTCACCGTGTGCGGGGCGTCACTGTTATTAATCCAGACGACCACTGTACCCGCTTTGATCGTGACGGACGCTGGTTTAAAGAGGTAGTTGCCAGGCGGGTTCTCAATCATCTGCACCACGACGGCCCCCATTGGCACTGTCGCGGGAACAGGGGTTGGACTCGGCGTGGGCGCAGGTGGGGCAGCGGTCGGAGTCGAACTGGTAGCAGTGGTACTGCCCCCACAGGCGGAAAACAGGATAGATGCTCCTATTGTCAGGGATAGAACAATCCAGAGGGAGCGTCTGGAAAAAGGGAGACGCGAGGAATACAGGCGCATCAGAAAACCTCCTCTACTTTCAAGCAAATTGTGTTGATCACCCATAGTGCAATATCTGGTGATGCTAAAGAGGAGTACGGTGGGTGGTTACATTCCTTTCCATTGCCCGCGAAGAGTATCGAACAATCTTCTTAAGGGAGAGTTTTTCCAGGCAAGAGATTGTAAAGAGGAGAAGAATGTCAATATACATATGTTGACGTTTAAACTAATACGAACTAGCTGAGCCATACAGGTGATGGCTCAGGAGCCAGAAAGACGGGTCGAAATGAAAAAGAACGCTCGAACTATCTCAGGCGGAGGTGGTCTTTTTGCCCTTTTTCCACTTTTTTTGCTCGTTTTGCGAACACCATATGACGAGTCCTGTTTCGTATAGTGAAATGAATGGGCTTCACGCGCGCGATACAGATGGTACACTACGCTGTAGGGTGGTATTTTTATCCATTGACTTTCAACTACCTGGCAGGTATCATGTATACATGAGCAACGTGGCAAAGCGTTGTCGGCCCTCTTGTAGTGCGGCTTTCATTCGTTCCAGCATGCAATTCTGTGCGTATCTGACTTGCTTTACCCCGTCTCAGTCTGTCTGTGGCGGAGATGTTTTTTATGGAGGTTATGCCTATGGAGATTCGCAGCCTGGATCACGCGGCCTTGCTCGTCAGCGAGGTTGAGCGTTCGCGCTATTTTTACGGCCAGGTGCTTGGAATGGAAGAGGTTCCGCGCCCCAGTAATTTCGATTTCCCCGGTGCGTGGTTCCGCAAGGGCAGAGCCGAACTTCACCTCATTGGTGCCAGCGACCCGGCCCGTGTGGCTCAGGTTAACCCCGGTTACAATGCCGGTGAGCTGTCACGCGGCTTCGGAAGCCATATCGCTTTTGAGGTCGACGATCTGGAGGAGGCGCAGCGGCACCTGCGCGCGATGAATGTGCCGCTGGTGGGAGGCCCGCGCCCGCGCGGCGATGGTGTGATGCAGATGTATGTCTGTGATCCCGATGGCTATATCGTCGAACTCTTTGTCCGCGAACAGTAGCATAAACTCTTAACCGCTTACCCGCACATAGAAGCGGGCGCCCGCATCACATTCCGGTGAGTTGTCCCAGATATTTCTGGAAGGGAGAGAGTTATGAAGCCTGCTCCGTTTCGTTATTTTGCCGCGCACAGCATCGAGGAGGCGGTGCAACTGCTGGCCGAACACGGCGACGAGGCGCGTGTGCTGGCCGGTGGGCAGAGCCTTGTCCCCCTCATGAACATGCGCCTGGCCCATCCCGGCGTACTCGTTGACATCAACAATGTGAGCGAACTGGCCTATGTGCGACCCCGAAATGGCGGGCTTGCTCTGGGCGCGCTGACCCGCGATGCCACCATCGAGCGTGATGCGCTGGTGGCGGAACGCTTGCCCCTGCTCCACGAGGCGGCTCGCTTTGTCGGCCACCCGGCAATTCGCAACCGCAGCACCGTTGGCGGCAGCATCAGCCATGCCGACCCGGCGGCAGAATTGCCTGCTGTGATGGTCGCGCTGGACGCTGAATTTGAGGTACGCAACAGCAAAGGCGTTCGCACCATCCCGGCACAGGACTTCTTTAAGGGCTATCTACAGACGGTCATGCAGGAGGGCGACCTGCTGACCGAAATTCGCATTCCGGGTCTGCCTTCGCCCTCTGGCAGCGCCTTCGTTGAGTTTGCGCGCCGTGAGGGAGATTTTGCCCTGGCAGGAGTGGCCGCCGTGGTGGCGCTGGATGAGGACGGCACCATCGCCGATGCGCGGCTTGGCCTCTGTAGCGTCGGGCCTGCCCCCGTGCGCGCCCATGCCGCCGAGGCAATGCTCAAGAGCCAGCGCCCAGGGGCCGAGCTATGGGCAGCCGCCGCCGGTGCCGTTGTTGCCGCCCTCACCGATCCCCCGTCCGATATTCACGGTTCCGCCGATTACCGGCGTCACCTTGCCCGCGTGTTGACCGAACAGGCTCTCGCCGCCGCTGCCGGGCGAGCAGAAAGGAATCGCTGATGCAAGAAGATTTCAAGAATATTTCCCTGAAGGTAAACGGTGCCACCCATCGTTTGCAGGTCGAGTCGCGGCGCTTGCTGGCCGATGTGCTGCGCGACGATCTGGGGTTAACCGGCACGAACCTGGGCTGCGAACACGGCGTCTGCGGCTCCTGCACCGTCCTCTTCGATGGACAGAGTGTGCGTTCCTGCCTGATGTTTGCCGTGCAGGCCAACGGACACGAGATCACGACGGTGGAGGGGCTGGCGCGCGGCGGTGACATGCACCCCTTGCAGAAAGCCTTCTGGGAGGAGCAGGGCCTGCAATGCGGCTTCTGCACCCCCGGCTTTCTCATGACCGCCTATGAGTTGCTGCAGCAGAATCCCGATCCGAGCGAGGAGGAGATTCGCGCCGCGCTTTCCGGCAATATCTGTCGTTGCACCGGCTACCAGCATATCGTCAACGCGGTGCGCACAGCCGCGAAAGAGATGGCGCAACCGCAGGCAGCTTCCGAATCTGTGGCCTGACAGAGTGTGTGAAGGAGCGAAATTATGACAACGACAACAAGCGGGCACGGGCATACCTGGATTGGTAAGAGCATCAGGCGGCGCGAAGACCCCGATCTGCTCACAGGTCGCGCAACCTACACAAACGATGTCAAATTACCGGGCATGTTGCACGCCGCCGTCCTGCGCAGCCCCTATGCCCATGCGCGTATTGTGAGCATCGATACCAGCGCGGCGAGGGCGCTGCCCGGCGTCTATGCCGTATTGACGGGGCGTGAGGCCCTTGAAGTCATCGATCCCGTTCCCGCCTTCTGTGCCGAGCCGGTGGTGGAGCGCGCCATCGCCGTCGAGAAAGTGCGTTATGCCGGTGAGGCGGTGGTCGCCGTCGCGGCGGAGAGTCGCTATATTGCCGAGGATGCGCTGGAACTGGTGCAGATCGAGTGGGAGCCACTGCCGCCCGTTGTAGATGCGGAAGAAGCTATGAAGCCGGGCGCCCCGCTCGTCCACGAAAATCTCTCGTCCAACGTCGTCTACGATCAAACCTTCACCTTTGGCGACGTGGATGGCGATTTTGCCCGCGCCGACCGTGTCATCAAGCGCCGGTTGCGCTGGCCTCGCGCGACGGCGGCCCCGATGGAACCGGCGGGCGCGGTCTGCCAGTATGACCCGGCCAGCGGGCGCATGGAGGTTTACTCTAATACCAACATGCTCAACTTCGTGGCCTGGACCATCGCAGGGACGCTACGCCTGCCGCCGCACAAGGTCAATTTCCATCCTATGTACACCGGCGGTAGCTTCGGCAGCAAGCACGTTATCGGCAAGGTCATCGCCATCGCGGGCGCGCTTTCTAAAGTCACCGGACGGCCCGTCAAGTTCATGGAGGATCGCATCGACAATCTGGCAGCCAACGATAGCCAGGGTCCCGACCGTATCTATGATGCTGAGCTGGCCGTGACCAACGACGGCAAATTCCTCAGCCTGCGCCTGCACACCATCGATGATTACGGCGCGTACTTCATGTTTGCCATCACCGGCAATACCAACATGATGTCGCAGATCACCGGCCCCTACACTATCAACAGCGTCGAGACGGGCATCAAGGCGGTGCTGACCAACAAGAACCAGCAAACGGTCTTTCGCGGCGCCGGTTCAGACGTGGGCAACTGGGTGTTAGAGCGGCTGGTTGACGAAGCCGCCGAAGAACTGGGCATTGACCGCAGGGAGATTCGTCGCAGGAACTTCATCCAGCCCGATCAGTTTCCCTACAGGATGCCAACCGGCAACCACTATGACAGCGGCAACTATCCTGCCGTGCTGAACATGGCGCTGGAGAAATTTGACTGGGATGCCTGGCGCGCGGAGCAGGAGCGTGCCCGCCAGCAGGGTCGTTATATCGGCATTGGCCTCGCGACCTGCCAGCAGCGCAGCACCTATAGCGCCACCGAATTCTGGTTCCATAATCCCGGGCCTGCCACCGGCTTGACCACCTCACCGGAAAGCGTGCGTATCGGCATTGGGCCAACCGGCGGCATTACCGTCACCATGTTCTCGCCCTTCTGGGGCAACAGCCCGGAGACGCTGGCCGCGCAAGTTGTGGCCGAAGAGTTTGGCGTTGACCCCACTGATGTCAGCGTGACCTATGACAGTACCTATCACGGCTTACCCAGCGCCGGGCCGGGCGGCAGCCGCATGACGGTCATGCTTTCCGGGGCTTTGCGCGGCGCGGCGGCGAAAGTCAAAGAGAAGATGTTCAAGATAGCGGCTCACGCACTGGAGGCCAGCCCCGACGACCTGGAACTGAGCGAGGGGCGCGTCTCCGTCAAAGGCGTGCCGGGCAAATCGCTGACCATCGCCGATATCGGCATGAAAGCCTACTGGTTCAAGTTCGACCTGCCGAAGGATATGGAGAGCGGGCTGGAAGGCAGCTTCACCTATGACCACCCGTTCACGACGCCGCCGCAGGATGACCGCAAAGACCTGGGCGTCTTCTACCCTATCATGGGTCACGCGGTACACATCCCCGTCGTGGAGGTCGATATCAAAACGGGCAAAGTCACCTTCCTCAAGTTCGTGGCCGTGCATGATGTCGGCACCGTCATGAACCCGCGCTCGCTCCAGGGGCAGATTCAGGGCGGGATCGCGCAGGGTATTGGCCTCGCGCTCTACGAGGAGGTCAAATACGGCCCCGACGGCCAGAACCTGACCTCGACCTTCAACGACTACTTGCTGCCAACATCGACCGAGGTTCCCGCCATCGAAGTCTACCACCACGAGACGCCCTCGCCCTTCACGGCTTATGGCGTCAAAGGCGGCGGTGAAGGCGGGCGCATGGTTGCCCCGGCAGCGGTCACCAGCGCCGTAGAAGACGCTCTCAAGCCTTTCGGCATTAAGATCGACGAGATGCCGATGACGCCCGAAAAGATCGTGCGATGGGTCGCGCAGGCGCAGGCCCGAACCGCTCAGCCCTGATTGTGTCACCCGGCCCCACTCCAGGCCACCCGCCAGGGGTGGCTCTGGAAGCGTTAATTGAAGCCTGTGCGAGCGCGAAGCAGGCCAGCCGCCAGGGGTGGCCCTACTATACACGGCGCTGGCGCGGCTCGCAGAGCCGCGCTTGCCGGACTGACGCCCGGCGTTCGGTCCGTTCGTTCGCACCGCGAGCGAACGGTGGGGCAGGGTGGGGATGGGCGTATATAGTAGGGCCACCCCTGGCGGCTGGCCTGGGGAGGGCCGGGTAGATTATAGAGGAGAAATCCGTATGCTGCTCAAAGACAAAATCGCTGTCATCACCGGGGCCGGGCGTGGCATCGGGCGAGCGATTGCGCTGGCGTATGCCGCCGAGGGGGCGGATCTGGTGCTGGCCGCTCGCTCGGTGGAGGCGCTGCACGAGACGCGGGAGATGGTGGAAGCGCAGGGGCGTCGGGCGCTGGTCGTACCGACCGACCTGCGCGAGGAAGAGAGCGTGCGCAACCTGGCGGAACAGGCCCTCGCCCACTTCGGCCATGTCTATATTCTCGTCAACAACAGCGGCATTGCCGGGCCGACCACGCCGCTGTGGCAGCTTGCCCCGGCAGACTGGGACGAGACCTTTGCCGTCAACGTGCGCGGCGTCTATCTCTGCTGCCGCGCCTTCCTGCCCTCGATGATCGAGCGGCGCTCTGGCTCAATCGTCATCATCGGCTCGATGACGGGCAAGCGGCCCCTTTACGGGCGTACTCCCTACGCGGCCAGCAAGCTGGCGCTGGTCGGACTGGCCCGCACGCTGGCCTGGGAGGTTGGTCCCTACAACATTCGCGTCAACGTCATCTCGCCCGGCCCGATAGAGGGCGAGCGCATCGAGATGGTCATACGCAAACAGGCCGAGGTGCGCGGCATCAGCGTCGAGGAGGCGCGGCAGCAGTTTACGGGTAGTTCCCCGCTTGGCAGGCTCATCCCTGCTCAAGACGTGGCCTCCGCTGCCGTCTACCTCGGCTCCGACAAATCCGCCTCAATCACCGGCGAAGACCTGAACGTCTCCGCCGGTTCAACCATGTACTGATATGAAAGAGAGGTTTGCTCATGCCGAAAATTATTGACCTGTCTCAGCCGATCTATCAGGGCATGTTTGTCTATCCCGGCCACCTCAAGACGGTGATCTGGGAGCATCATACGCACGAGGAGACCGTCAAAAACTTCGAGGGCGGCTTCTCCTACCAGTCACGCGGCCTGCTGATGAGCGATCATGGCCCCACGCACGTCGACGCGCTCAGCCACCTTGACCCGCGCCCGGAAGCGCCATCGATAGACAGAATGCCACTCGACCTCTTCTACGGGCCTGCCACCTGCATCGATGTCTCTACTGCCCCGCCCCAGACCTACATCAACGCCAGCGACCTCGACAGCATCGTTGACCGCACCGGCCTCGATGTGCGCGAGGGCGACATCCTGCTGTTTTACACCGGCACCTACAACCGCTATCACGGCAGCAAAGACTATCTCAGCCAGTATCCCGGCCTCGACGAATCCGGCAGCATGTGGCTGGTCGAGCGCGGCATCAAAACCTTCGGTGTCGACTCCCCCAGTCTCGACAACCCCATCAGCCGCACCTATCCCCTGCACATGATGTGCCGCCGGTACGGCATTACTCACTACGAGAATCTCGCCAACCTCGATCAGGTCGTCGGCAAACGCTTCACCTTTGTCGGCTTTCCCCTCAACATCCGCAACGGCACCGGGTCGCCGGTACGCGCGGTTGCGCTGGTAGAGGAGTGAGGCGTTTTTCAGGATTGAAGCGCGCTTTCGTCGGCGACCTGCTCGGCGAGGGCGAGCGCGCCCAGCACGCCTGCCCGGCCACCCAGCGCCGGAGGAACAAGATAGGTGTCGATGTGCTGGAGAATGGCCGGGGCCTGCACGTAACCGTTGAGCAGGTTCTGCACCTCCCGGCGAATGAGCGGGAAGAGCTGGCTCTGATTCATGACGCCGCCACCCAGAATGATGCGCTGAGGGGAGAGCGTGCAGATGAAGTTGACGCAGGCCAGCGCGAGATAGTGCGCTTCCAGCTTCCAGGCCGGGTGATCGGGAGGCAGCGTCTCCGCCGCCTTGCCCCAGCGCGCCCGCATGGCCGGTCCGCTCGCCAGCCCTTCCAGGCAATCGCCATGATAGGGGCAAACGCCTGAGAAGGGATCTCTTTCCCGATTATGCGGCAGGAGGATATGGCCCATTTCGGGGTGGAGCAGGCCATGCATCAGCCGCCCGTTGTAGAGCCCGCCGCCGCCGATGCCGGTTCCCACCGTCAGGTAGAGGAAGGTATTCAGGCCCTGCGCCGCACCCCAGCGCGCTTCTCCCAGCGCGGCCACATTGACATCGGTATCGAAGCCAACCGGTACGCCCAGCGTTCGCCCGATGGTTCCCGCTACATCGACATTGGCCCAGCCTGGCTTGGGCGTCGTGGTAATGAAGCCATAATCCGGTGCAGCGGGGTCAGGCGAAAGCGGGCCAAACGCTCCGATGCCAATCGCCGCGATCGGTGAAGCCTGTTGCTGGAAGAATGTGATGATCTGCCCCAGCGTCTCCTCTGGCGTTGTCGTGGAAATGCGCATTTCGGCCCGCAGGTCTGTTGGGCCGCCGCCGACCGCACAAACCATCTTGGTGCCTCCCGCTTCAATACCTCCATAGAGCATAACCGTTCCTCCTGCTCCTTCTACATTCTGGTGCGTGCATCGTTTCCTCATTGAGGGAAAGCATACCATGAGTCTATCACAAACTAAAGAGTAAGAGGAATAAATACCAGCCTGACCGGGATGGGATTTCCATTCTGGCCCGGCTGGATTGCTAGCAGTAACTTTCGATCAGTGGTTCGGAGAGGGTGCTGCTAAAGTGGGAGCCGACGGCCCAGACGCTGGGGAGGGTTGGCACCCATGCGACCGCCTGCAAGGTGTTGGGGGTGGCCCCGGTGTTCGGGCTGCTGACAATGCCCCACGCGGAGCCATTCCAGTGTTCGATCAGCGTGCGGTAGTTCTGGCTGCCCGCGTCCCAGCGTCCGACGGCCCAGATGTTGTTGCTCGAAGTGGCCGCGATGCCGAGCAGATCGTTGTTTTGCGCACCGGCAACATTCGGGCTGCTGACAATGCCCCACGCGGAGCCGTTCCAGTGTTCGATCAACGTCTGTGAGGGAGAGCCGTACTGGGAGTAGGACTCGCCCACTGCCCAGATGTTGCTGGCGGAGATGGCCGTCACGCTGTTCAAGCCGTTGCCAGCAGATTGTGTGTTGGGGCTGCTGACGATGCTCCATGAGGAGCCGTTCCAGTGTTCGATCAACGTTTTTGAAGCCTGTTTGGTATGGCTGCTGCCCACCGCCCAGATGTTGCTGGCGGAGATGGCCGTCACGCTGAATAACTGATCCTGCGTCGTTCCGTTCGGCGCCTGGCTGCTGACAATGCTCCATGCGGAGCCATTCCAGTGTTCGATCAGTGGCTGCTCCACAAACTGGCTATTGACGTAGTAGCCGACGGCCCAGACATTGCTGGCAGAGATGGCGACCACCCCGTAAAGCTGATCCTGGCTACCGTTGGGAGCCGGGCTGCTGACGATACTCCATGCTGTGCCATTCCAGTGTTCGATCAGCGCGTGTACTGCATTATTCTTGTCGTTGTACGTGCCAATGGCCCAGACGTTGCTGCCGGAAATCGCTGCGACGCCCAACAGTTGGGCATTCAGTGCACCGGTCGGGTTGGGACTCTTGATAACCTGCCACCTGTAGCTGTCCCAGTATTCGATCAGCGTGCGCTGCGGGCCGGAGGAATCTGCGTAACTGCCAACAGCCCAGACGGCTCCCGTCGAGATGGCAGCGACGCCGTTCAGGCTATTGTAATAGCTGCCGGGAGTTGGCCCGCTGATAATTCTCCACTGCTGACAGAGAACCGGTGACGTGGTTTGTGATGCTGCCGCCGTTGGCGATGACAATGCTCCAACGGACGATTGTGCTGCACACGAAGCGAAGAGCAGCGCAAGGCAGAACGACAACAGGAATATGCCAGAGATTTTGAACATACGACTTTTTTCCATAGAAGCAACTCCTTTGTTCTCATGCAAAGACATCACGATTTCCTGTTTTCTGGACATTATATCAGACTATCTTCGATCAAATAGCAAATTCTGCCCCATCTCTCCTGCTCTGTAATAAGTCTATCAGCAAGCGTACAAAATACCTGTAAACTTCGTCACAATCTGATGGTGAAGGAGGCCACAATCTGCTATACGGTTGAAAACGTCCGCTGGCGTGTCATGTTGAGTGCAGCGAAGCATGACACGCCGGGGGGCGTTTTTCATGGCATGTTATTATGCTACCTGTGCAGACGCGGCCTGGGGGCGCACGGTGTAACCGCTGATCTGCTCGAAGGCGTGGGAGGCGCGCAGGATGGTCGATTCGTTCCACTTCCGGCCTACCAGCATCATGCCGACCGGCAGGCCCTGGGAGAGGCCGCAGGGGATGGTCATGGCTGGATGGCCGGTCACGTCGAAGGGAGCAGTGTTGGGAATCATTTCCAGCGCGCGGGCAACACGCTCCTCGCGGGGCGCATCGGGCGCGGGAATGACGGTGGCTTTCATAGGCAGCGTGGGCATGACCAGCAGGTCGACATCTTGCAGGGCAGCATCGTAAGCCTGGGTGAGCGTGCGTGCCAGGTTTTGCGCCTTCGCATAGTAGCGACCATGATAGCTATCCTGCATGTATTGACCGAGCAACACCACCAGCTTGACGGTGTCGGAGAGGTCATCGGCCCGCGTGATGCGCCCGCGCGCGTAGCTGTCCAGCAGCGAGGTGCTGTAATGCCCCTTCCAGTTGGTTCCCATACTGTTGCCCTTGACCATGAGCATGGCTGCGCCCTCAACGGCGATGGCGTTCCAGATATGAATGCCGTCTCGGTGCAGGGGGATGGAGATGCTGCTGACCTGCGCGCCCAGTTCGGCGAAGCGGCGCGCCGAAGCCTCAACCAGCGCGTCGACATCCTCTTGAGAGAGGCCGGGCCAGGCAAAGCCTTCCCTGACGATGCCGATATGCAGCCCCTCTGTATCGCCGACGAGGGCCTTTGTATATTGCTCAACCTTGACGTTTTTCTGGCGTGGGTCAAGCCCATCCTCGCCCGCGATGGCCTCTAAGAGCAACGCCACGTCGGCGGTCGAAGCGGCGATTGGCCCGGTGTGGTCGAGCGTGAGTTCGATAGGGAAGACGCCCGTGTAGGGAACAAGGCCATAGGTGGGTTTGAGGCCATAGGCGCCGCACCAGGAACTGGGGATGCGAATGGAGCCACCCTGATCGCCGCCAATTGCCATATCACACTCGCCCGCTACCACGAGCGCCGCGCTGCCACTGGATGAGCCGCCAGCCGAGCGAGTAGGATCGTGCGGGTTATGCACCGACCCGGTGTCCGAGGTGTGGCTGCCGCCGGAGAAGCAGAGATGTTCGCACACGGCCTTACCGACGATTTCGCCTCCTGCATCCAGAATGCGCGTGACGATGGTGGCATCAAATTCCGGCGTGTAGCCTTCCAGCACCGAGGCACCGTTCATCATCGGCACGCCCGCCACGCAGACATTATCTTTTATGGCGATACGCTTCCCGGCCAGTGGCCCGCTTGCTGCCCCCTTGATCGAACACTTCCGATACCAGGCGTTGAGCGTATTTTCCTCCGGCTGCGGTCGATAACCGCTGTTGCGCGGGTATTTTACTGGCAAAGCAGGTTCCGTCAACTGGTCGAGGCGGCGATAGGACTCAAGTGTAGCTCCCATCAGGCCGAGAAACGAGTTGAGGTCGGCATCGCTCATATGCATGCCGTAGCTCTCGGCGATGGTGCGCAACTGATCGATCGTGGGCTTTTCTGGCATGATCCTCAATTCTCCTCTCTCAAGAAGCGTTTCCGTTTGCACTGCTGCCGCCAGTCGGTCCGGGATGGCTGTGGGGATGGGGATGTTCATGCCCGTGATGATGGTGGTGATGTCCCTCGTGGCTATGTGCCGCTTCTGCTGAAGCAACCTGTGATTCGACCTCGTTTTTGCCGGTGAGCAGCGAGGGGTCGCGCAGTTCGGGATATTTCTCTTCCAGGCGGGCTTCGCGTTCGATGCGTTTGCGCCAGTAACGCAGGGTTTCGGGGTCGCCGCCGTTGGTATCATCCCAGCTGGTGGGCCATGCTCTGCGACCGGGGCCGGGGTCGGCCTTGCCCACGATGGAGAGGGCCGAGAAAATACGATGGGTTTGCTGGCTTCCACAGTGCGAGCATGGCTCCTGTTCGCGCGCCTGGCTATAGCTCTGGAACAGGAGCGAGAAGACTTCGCCGCATGCCTGGCAGCGATACTCGTAAACGGGCATGATGTTCCCTCCTCACAGCAAGTGAGTGCAGGGACGTATAATCGTCCCTGCACTCGCCTGTCTGTCTGTATCTACCAGTATTCGAAGCTATTCACGATAACGTTGTGCAGTTCCTCGGCCCCGACCGGGCGCGGGCAGTTGACGAGCAGGCGCTGCTGCTTGAGCGTGCCATCGACCAGCGCGGGAACGTCCGATTCGTTGTAGCCCAGCGCGCTGACGCCGTTGGCAATACCGGTGTCGCGCATGAGCGAGAGCAGCGTGCGCGGCAGAACTTCGGGCATTTCGGCGGCGCTCAGCCCGCTCACGTCACCGCCCAGCAGTTGCGCAGCGCGCAGGTGCCGTTCGGGGTTGACAGGATAGGTCCAGCGGAACGTCGAGGGGGCGGTGATGACGACCGAAAGGCCATGCGGAATCATCGGCTCCTCGTGCGGGTAGTCCGCCGGCATATAGTTTTTGACCTGCCCGGCAATGGGGTAGGCGATGGCGTGCGGCACGTGGACGCCCGCGTTGCCGAAGCCGATGCCGGCGTAGGTGGCCGCCAGCGCCATGTAGGTGCGCGCCTCCACGTCCATGCCGTTGAGGACGGCGCGGCGCAGGTAGCGGCCCGTGTATTCCAGCGCCTTCTCGCACCAGAGATCGCTGACGGGATTGCTGCCCACGTAGACGGGCCGTTCGTCTGGCTTGTGACGGGGGCGCGCATCGTAGGGACGGCTGGTGTAGGATTCGAGCGCGTGCGTGAGTACGTCGAAGCCGGGATAGGCCGTCGCCATTGGCGGCAGCGTGACCGTGTTGAGCGGGTCAATGATGGCCAGCGATGGACGCAGGTAGCGATGCGAGATGCCCGTTTTGACTTTGAGCGAAAGCACATCCAGCACAGCCACCGCCGTTGTCTCGCTGCCGGTGCCTGCCGTTGTGGGAATGGCGATGAGCGGCTTGAGCGGGCCGGGAACGGGCAGGCCCTTGCCGATGGGCTTGTTGATGTAGTCCATCACCGGGGCCGGGTAGGTCGTGAAGAGGTTGGCCGCTTTGGCCGAATCGATACTGCTGCCGCCGCCGATGGCGACAAAGCCGTCGTAGTCGCGCCCCCGCACATAGCTGGCGATGGCCTCAAACGACTGATCGGTCGGCTCGACATGCACATCATCGAAGATGTCGGCGGAGATGCCATCTTCCCGCAAGAGGTTGCGCACGCGCTCCGGTATTCCTACCTGCATCAGCCCCTTATCGGTGACGATCAGCGCGTTGCGCACGCCCATGCGCTTAAGATCATATGTGACTTCATCGGTCGCGCCCGGCCCAAACTTGATGGGGGTCATCTCCATCGTAAAAACGGTTTCATTGGGAATATCAAGGCAACCCATAATCTCTCTCCCCTGAACTCCAGGAACATCCGGTGAGCGTCACCCATACCCGTGATCTCCGTAGGCGCTGATTTTATCGCGTGTACTGTCGATTTATCGGCTCATGTGGGAGATACGGCTTCCCAGGCCGATAAATCGGCAGTGCGCGACCAATCGGCACCTCGCCTACAGATTGGCGTACCGACTTATCATAGAGATGAAACTCATCGGACGTTCAATACTTCCTAATCGTAGTAGGCGTCGGGCGCGAGGCGAATCTCTTTGATCTGCTTCGGGTCGTGGCCGAAGATGAGCGTGGCGTTGCGCATGTTGGCGAAGCTGCGGATGCGCTCGATGGAGTTCAGCCAGCCGAGGCTGTCCCAGACGATGGCAGCGCCGACCGGCGGCGGCCCGTAGCTTTCGCGCATGTAGGCCGCGTCCGAGGTGAAGATCATCGTTCCCGTATTGGGCAGATCAACCATCAGGCACATCGTTCCCCAGGTGTGGCCGGGAACCTCCAGCAGATGCACGCCCTCCATAACCTCCGTGTCCTCGGTAAGCTGCACCCAGTTCAGGCCGTCCATCACATAGTCGCTTTTCAGGTGGAAGCCCTGCACCGGGCCGGGAATTGAGAAGGCGCCCTGATATTCTTTACGGTGGACGAGAATCTTCGCGCCGGTATTCTGAAACGCCTTAATGTTGCCGGCATGATCCAGGTGCAGGTGGCTCAGGGCCACATACCTGAAGTCAGAGGGGTCGAGATGCAGTTGTTTGAGACGTTCCAGAAAATACTGTTCCGGCTGCACATCTTCGTAAGGGAACCAGTTGTCGGCGACGGTATTCTTCCAGTGTTCTTGCCAGTCGCGCGGGCAGGTGGTGTCGAAGAGCAGACGGCCATCGGGATGCTCGACGACGACGGTGTGCGTCGGACATGGCCCCCACGTCGACTGCGGGTCTGGATGGCTCTTGCTCTGCATCCATTCCGCGTTGACCAGCAGCCATTTGTAATCGCACATCATATTGCCGTGATGCTGTACGTACACTTTAATCGGAGCTTTCGCCATTGTTTTGCCTCCTCGCAAAAAAGCCTGTCCAGTATCCAGATAAAGCAACTGACGCTACAGGGGACGACCTACACAAACGCTGTACGGTACACTCCAATTACTGCTGCTGATTGGCTTTGACGCGCAGTTCTCTGCGCAGGTACTTGCCTGTTGTGGTCTTGGGCAACTCATCCAGAATTTCGAGGTAGCGCGGGTACTTGTAGTTGGCCATGCGCTGCTTACAGAAGTCGATCAATTCATCGGGCGTGACCTTGCCCTCGAAGCCGCTTTTCAGGGCAACATAGGCTTTGACGGTCTCGCCCCGGTACGAATCGGGAATGCCGACGACAGCGGCCTCGCGCACGGCGGGATGTTGGTAGAGGACATCTTCCACGTCACGCGGCCAGACTTTGTAGCCGGAGACGATGATCATATCCTTCTTGCGATCAACGATGTAGAACCAGCCCTCTTCATCCATTTTCGCCACGTCGCCTGTGTAGAGATAGCCGTCGCGAATGGCGTTGGCCGTCTCCTCCGGCTTCTGCCAGTAGCCTGCCACCACCTCCGGGCCTTTTGTAATCAGTTCGCCCACCTCGCCCACCGGCAAATCCTGCCCGTTCGCCACGTCGACGATACGGCAGATGGTGTTGGCGATGGGAACGCCGACGGAGAGCGCGCCCGAATCGGGGTCGACGGGCGCTCGCCCACCCAACGGAACGGCGTGTGAGGGCGAGGTGGTTTCCGTCAGGCCATAGATGTTGTGGATGTAGGCCCCTGTGAGCGCCTGAAAGTTCTCCACGATGCTCGGCGAAACGGGCGCGCCGCCGCTGTAAATCTTTTTCATAGACGAGAGGTCGCGCGTCTTGATATCGGGATGGTTCATCAGGGCGGTGAACACGGTGATGGCCGCTACCGTGAAACTGCCCTTCCACTTCTCGATGAGCCGCAGCATCTCTGCCGGGTCGAAGCGGTAGAACATGATGATGGGCATGCCGGTGAGGGCGGCGACCGCGATGTGGGCGATCAGGCCGGTGATGTGGAAGAAGGGCGCGACGCCGATCACCACGTCGTTTTTATCCAGCTGCATCCAGTCGCGGTAGAACGTGGCGTTGAAGACGACGTTGCTGTGCGTGTTCATCGCCCCTTTGGGCTGGCCGGTGGTGCCGGAAGTGTAGGTGAGGAAGGCCACATCGTCCGGCGTGAGTGTGGCCGCTTCGATGGCGGCGTTTTCGTAACGTTTGAGCAGGTCGAGCATATCGAAGGTGTCATCGAAATGCTGCTTATGCGAGCCTGCCAGCAGGGCGGGAAGAGCGTTGTTGCCCAGGTAATCCAGCTCGCTGGTGGTGATGACGGCCCTGACCTGCGTATCGGGGACAGTGCTGCGCGCCACCGTCTCGTAGAGCGATTCCAGGCAGACCAGCACTTTTGTGCCGGAATCGTTGAGGTGGTAGGCCAGTTCGCGCTGCTTGAACATTGGATTGCACAGGACGACAATCGCCCCTGCCTTCCACGCGCCATACATAGCAACGAGAAATTGCGGGATGTTTTGCAGATAAAGCGCCACGCGGTCGCCCTGCGTGACGCCGAGGTCTTTGAGCGCGGCGGCAAAAGCGTCGCTCTCTCGGTCAAGCTCGCCATAGCTGATCGACCGGTCAAAATAGTACATGGCTGGCTGCTCCGGCATGGCGCGCACCGTCTCGCGCAGCATGTCAAGCCCACTGGCAAATTGCGGGGTAATATCAGCAGGCATATAGTCAGGGTAATGCTTCAGCCAGGGCCGCGCCTCGTAGACTGCCCGTGCCTTTGCCGACTGCGAATCTCCTATCATGCCACTCCTCCTAATGGGCTATGGTACAGAGAGCAATGACAAAACGCCGTTGTTCATCTTGATTCGCTTGCTGAAATGCGAAAATATCGGTGATCTGCTTTTTTATGTCGAGCCAGATCACGTCAAAGAGAAGCTATTACAAGCAGAACGCGCTGCGAAGCTGCACTACAAGAAATTGCGATACGTGTTGCATGTCAGGGATTGCTCGCATATTGCCTATGCTCTTGCCTGTCTGTTCTGGCTGAGTGCAGGTACATGACATGATACCATATCATAATACCACACCTTAAAGTATGCCACATGTGCTGTGATCTGTACAGTGACCCTGTTTCATATGCTGAAAAGTGGTGCTGGCGGCTGGCTGTTGGTGGATGGCGGCATGAGCGGCGTCTCTACGACCGTCGTTTTCTCCTGATCGGCCAGGACCCGCAGCGCGGCCTGCACGACGGCAGGATCGAACTGTTTTCCGGCGCAGCGCGCCAGTTCGGCGCGCGCCTCTTCTTCGCCCCGGCGTCGCTGGTAGGGCCGGTCTGTTGTCATCGCCTGATATGCCTCCGCCACGCGAATAATACGCGCCGACAGGGGAATGTTCTCTCCACAGAGGCCATCAGGGTAGCCGGTGCCATCCCAGTTTTCATGATGGTGCGCCACCGCTGGCATCAAATGATGCAGGAATGGACTCACCTCCAGAATCTGCGCGCCAATAGTGGGATGTTGCTGGATGAGTGCGTGTTCGGTCGGCGTGAGCGGGCCAGCTTTGTAGAGCAGTCTATCGGGCAAGGCGATTTTGCCCAGATCATGCAGGAGCGCGGCGGTAGTGACGGCAAAGATCTGCGTCTCGCTTTCCCCCAGCGCCCGCGCGATAGCCCCGGCCAGGTCGCTCACCTGCGCTGAATGGGAGAAGATGCTCTGATCGCGCAGGTCGAGCAGCCACATCAGCGACTGGATGGTCGTCAATTGCCGGGCGCGCACCGCCTCCTCCAGACTCGCGCCATCGATGGTCGTATCGGTGCTGCGTTCGAGATTGGAAATGGTGGCAACCAGCGCCTCGTCTTCACGCAGGCGGGCAGCCTCCTGGGAGGTGCGCACCTGGTTGCGTCCCAGCCGTTTGGCCCAGTACATCGCCTGATCTGCCTGCTCCACTACTTCTCTTACTGATATCCCATCTGTCGGAAAGGTCGCGACGCCCAGGCTGATAGTGGTAGGGATACCTTCCTTCACCGCTGAAGTCGCCAGAGGGGACTCGGCAACTGTCTTGCGTATGCGTTCCGCGACCTGGCAGGCTTCCTCCTGCGTCGTCTCTGGCAGCAGCACCAGGAATTCTTCGCCGCCATAGCGCCCTATTGAATCTCCTGCGCGCAGCAGGCTGTTCACCAGCCGCCCCAGTTCCTGCAACACGATATCTCCCGTGCTATGTCCATAGGTATCGTTCACCCGCTTGAAATGGTCGGCGTCGAAGAAGAGAATTGAAAGCGGATGCCCGTAGCGGCGTGCGCGCGCCACCTCCTGTTCCAGCCGCTCGGAGAGGGCGCGGTGATTGGGCAGCATCGTCAGTGGGTCGGTGGTCGAAAGCGCGAGCAGGCGCGTATTCTGCCGGGCCAGCCGCGCATTTTGCTCATCGACCTGTCGGTAGAGGCGATGGATTGTGCGTGTGATGGAGAGCGTGATTGCGAGCCCGAAGAGGACGGTGCAGCACCCGACGCCGATATTGATGAAGCGCACCAGATTGGAAAGCGTGTCCTGGCTGACGTCCGCCTGTGTGATTTCCTGCCCCACAACATCGATATAGACCTGGATGTCATGCTGAACTATGGGAAAAAATGCGCTATGCACATAGTGATCCTCGGCGGTCAGCTCCTGACCGGCCTGCTTCTCAGCAAAGGCGGCCTGATTATCGGCAAGATAGCCACCCTTCCCGAAGAAGTAGCTGCTGAAATCGTCCAGCGCAGTACGTTGCTGAGGTGTATCGGCCAGCGCCCTCGCTCTGGCAACTGCAGCGCGCAATGCCTGCACGTTCTGTCGGTAGGATTGCAGCAACTGCGCCTGTTGCGTGGGATTGTTGGATAAAATATACCATGCTCCCTCGTCGTCGATAGCCAGCACAAGCAGGATAATGGCATGGGCCTCCTGGCGAGCGGGATAGAGATGGTTGATCATGAGGCCGGTCTGGGCCTGGTACTGATTGGAGGCAAGTAGATTGGCTCCAGCAGTGATCACAATGCACAGCAGCATGAGGCCAAAGCCCAGGAAGAGCAGGGGCGTGGGTTTCAGCCGCTGAAGACGGGCAAAGGACAGAAGAACGCGGCCCCGCAGACTTCGCCGAAGCAGACGACCGGGTTTCAGATGCCGAATACGAGCAAAGGGCATAGAGACCTCCCAGGACATGGTCGCCGGGCGGCTACAAGGGTCCTGCTCGATGCCATCCCGGCGACCCACAACTGAACTGATTCCTTCTTTCCCTTTTTTCTATCGGCTTTTGCTATCCCTTCTGTATCCCGGTCGAATTGTAAAAAACGCCCGGAGCCATGCCATGAGGAGCGGGAGCGAAGCATCCGTGTGTGATGGAATGTGTCATGCTGAGCGGTGTAAGGCCAGGGCGCAGCTGGCCTGCGCCCTGGCCTCCATAGCATCTACGAACGTGTTTCTCATGTCATGC
>CADDYT010000065.1 GCA_902810755.1 Chloroflexota bacterium | reverse complement strand
GTTTCCATCCCGCAAGCGGGCGATCAGGCCTTTAGCCTATGTGCTTGTAGTATAGCATGAGAAGCGGCAAGAATCAAGCATTTGCGAGAGGCTCTTTTTTTGGAGACATTTTTCCTGTCTCCATACCTCTTCCGTTTCTCAAAAATGAGCCTGCACGCTCTTGGGAAGCCATGCGAGAGGCGACGCTCAGAGATGGCGTCACTGCGCCTCTCGCGGCTGAGCTTATCCATGCTTCAAATCGGAGCCTCTTTTTCCTGACAGCGAAACTGACAGCGAATCCAGCAACCAACGACACGACGAAACGGTACAGCGCGAACAACAAACCCTCTTTGTAAGCACGAGACGAACCTTCACGAACAGCAGCGAACAAGCCTTTTCAAAATCGAAACTTGCAAGTCTCTGCCTTAAAACAGCTTGCTCTCACATTTGAATACGAAAATCGGCCTGGCGCTGTCCTGCAAACCTATCAGAAAGCTATTCCCTACCTCAAAGAGGTATCACCTCTTTTACGCGCTCGTATGTACGCAGGACTGGCAGGAGCATATTCGCAATGCAACCAGAAACAAGGTGGACAGGTAGACGAAGCCCTGAACGCTCTGGGTCATGCCTACGAAAGCTTTCCTGAGAAACCGGAGGAAGACCCAAGTTTTCTCTATGCTGACTGCGATTACTTTACCATTGTTCTCTGGGATGGACTGGTTCATCTCGACATCGATCAACCAGAAGCAGCCCGAAAAGCGTTTTGAACGCATTGACGGCCTACAGCCGAAAACCAGGCTTCCTGAGAAAGTACGCATCGAATTTCTGAATTATCAAGCCGAGACATTTACTCGACTTGGAGCAATGGATGAGGCACATACATATCTTGAAGAAGCAGTAAAAGCTTCGCTGGCATTAGGAAGTGAGAGACGTTACAACGAAGCGCACGAAATCTATAAACAGATGCGTATTATCTGGCGCCACGAACCAGGAATAAGGGAATTAGGAGACCTGTTCATCCGCTAGCGCCCGATCAATCACCATCATCGATTCTTCCACAACATCACGATGCTCAGGACTAAGAATTGAGCGTAGCAGCTTCACAGTCTCCTGGTACAAACGCAACACAGCAACCCCTCTCATCTCATTAGTGATAGCCTGTAAAGAATCATCCTTTATACCGGCAACTAACCTGTGATAGTGTGTCCAGGCAGAATCACGACCAATAGCCTCTTCTGCCTGACGGAAATACGTGTTTCCGCTCCTGATCAGAACACCGCGTTGGACAACAACAACGTCAGTAAGGATAAAAAGCAATTCCAGGGCGATTTCTGAAAGAGCAAATTCATCATGCAAAAGCAACGCCCTGAGAATTTTATGCACATATTCCGTGTGCAGCATCAGTTGCCGACTGGCATACACATTAGCAGCCGCTTGCAACGGTTCCCACGAAAAAGCTCTTGCCTCTTGCTGAAGGGCCTCAAAAGCCCCATCCTTATCAAGCAAAATCCGCGCTTCTCGCAAGCCCTCTACGACGAAAACCGCCTCTTCCGGCACAGCCAGCCGTTTGCGTTCCTGCTCGAGTGTGCGCGTCGAGACACTGATAAGACGCCCTTCTCGATAGGTAAACCGCCTTGCCTGTAATGCTTCTGGCGGTTCCTTCACAAACCGGGTGAAATCAAGGTCGCTGTAAGAGCTTGCATCACCACGAGCATAGCTCCCCCGCAGAATAATAGCCCTTACCGCATCATTATCCAATTCTGCAACCAGTTTATCCAGAAACGCCTCGTCAACCGGCGGAGCAGAACACTCTTTTAACTGAACATGCCAGGCATCTTGATTATTAGAAATCTGCTGAGCCATAGCCTGTGAAATCCTTCATTGACGATCATCTCTTCCCTACAACGCACACCTTGTCTATATTCTAACATGGAACTTCAGAAGACATCAGCAGAAGCAGTCATCGCCAGACGCATCCATCAAGGCAGTATCCGTGAAGAACACCCCCTTGTTCCACTAGCAGAAACAAAATACAGACAGCGAAAGCAGTAGCAGTCAGCTCATGCCTGTTCACAACCGCTTGACAATGTAATACAAACTGCTACAATAAAACTATAAGTGAAATTGAGATACGCGGCCTTCGTTGACGCTTGCCCGCTACCAGAACAAAAGAGACAAAGTTAAAAAGTCCTGACCAGATGACTCAACTGGTCAGGGCTTTTTTTGAACTTGAACCAGGCCAACAACTCAACACAAAAATAGAATAGCCAGCAAAGCAGTTTTATACTAAGATAAGCTCACCGGTCAGCAAGATAGTATATAGAATGTGAGGCAGAGCGACATGAGCCAGAAATCGATCAGCGAGAACACCTTATTTTACGGCGACAACCTCAACATCTTGCGCGAGTACATCCCCGACGAAAGCGTTGACCTGATCTACCTTGACCCGCCATTCAACTCCAATCGCAACTACAACGTCCTCTTCAAAGATGAAAGCGGCAGCGAGAGCGAAGCGCAGATCACCGCCTTCGAGGACACCTGGCACTGGAACGTGGCCGCTGAAGCCCCTACGCCCTTCCCTCATCTATGGCCTTCTCACATCGGTTTCGTGCCTTGCCCAGACCACTTCCACCTCATCACTCCACATCCAGGCAAGACTTTCAGCCACTAAGCCACTCATCTTCAGAAGCAGGGACACGTCAACCTGACTTCTTAGGCGCGTTTGTAGGGTATTCAGTTGTTCAAGTGCTTATTCATCTTTGTCTTGAAGCAATTTTAGCTGAATGCCGAGGGTGTAAAATAGTTTGTGTAAGTGGTCAAACTGACAACCGGACGAAGAAGTGGAAGATGGGAGAAGAAAGAGATGACCATTCGACCCGAATTGATCGACGAACTGCTCAAAGACGGCTCAGATCCGCGTGAGGTGTTGGCTGAGGGAGGACTGATCAAGCAACTGAGCAAAGCGATCATCGAGCGCTGTTTGGAGGCGGAGCTGGACGCGCACCTGGGTTACCCCAAACATGGACGACGAGAGGAAGGCTCAGCCAATACGCGCAATGGCCGCAGTCGCAAGACGCTCAAAGGAACCCAGGGCGAGATCGAGATTGCCGTACCACGAGACCGACAGGCCAGCTTTGAGCCACAACTCATCCAGAAGCATCAGACTCGCTTAGAAGGCTTTGAGGACAAAATCCTAGCACTCTATGCACGCGGCATGACCACCCGAGATATTCAAGCCCAAATCCAGAACCTCTATGGCGTGGAGGTCTCGCCAACCTTCATCTCCAATATCACGGAAGCGGTGATGGAAGAGGTGCGCCAATGGCAGAATCGCCCGCTGGATGCCGTGTATCCCATTGTCTATGTAGACTGCCTGATGCTCAAGGTGCGCGAGAACCAGCGCGTGCTCAATAAGGCGCTCTATTTGGTGCCGGGCGTCGATGTGGAGGGGCACAAGGAATGGTTGGGCATGTGGATGTCACAGAGCGAGGGAGCCACGTTCTGGCTCGCTGTCTTCACAGAATTGCAGAACCGTGGGGTGAAAGACATCTTCATCGCCTGTATGGATGGCCTCACTGGTCTGCCCGAAGCCGTAGAGACGCTCTATCCACAAAGGCGCGTCCAACTCTGCATGGTGCATATGGTGCGCAACTCGCTCAAGTATGTCTCCTACAAGCATCGCAAGGAGGTAGCTGCCGACTTGAAACTGCTCTCCAGTGCGGCGACAGAGGCCGAAGCTCAGGTCTATCTTGAGCTGTTCGCTGAGAAGTGGGATCAGCTTTATCCCTCCATCAGCAAGCTGTGGCGCACGCACTGGAGCCGTGTGATCCCCTTGTTTGCCTTCCCAGAAGACATTCGCAAGGTGATCTACACGACCAACGCCATTGAGTCGCTCAATATGTCTTTACGCAAGGTGACGCGCAATCATCGGATTTTCCCCTCCGATGAGGCGGCCTTTAAGGTGGTGTACCTGGCGCTACAGAATATCGTCAAGAAATGGACGATGCCTATTCACAACTGGAAGCCGGCTCTCAATTGCTTTGCCATTGAATTTGCTGGTAGGCTTCCCCAATGATGAACACGACTTCCACAAAATACTTGACAGACTCAGTCATCAACCGATATCAAAAAGCCCTAACCATCACTTCATCGGCTTAGGGCTTTTCTCTAAAGATATGTCTACACTAAGGTCACTGCGGCTTCTCAGGAAGACGCGCAAGAATCTCAGCGAATAAGGCCGTATGTTGAGCCAACAGCGTTTTTATCTCACTAAATTGCTGGTCATGTTGGTCAAACCGCCGATCATGTTGGTCAAACCGCCGATCATGCTGGTCAAACCGCTCACTCATATTTTCTTTTAGGTTACTTACCTCTGTACGCAACCCATTCGTGAGTTCTACTTCCTTTGTTGCCAAGCCAAGCAGTATAGTCAGATCATGCTGCAAATCACTGATAACATGTCCTTGCTCAGCTTGACGAGCAAACACTTGACGCTCTAAGGCAGCTACTTTTTGTTCCAGAGCGGCCAACCGATCTTCCTGTGTATACATAGAACCCTCTCTTTTCATCAATAAGCCAGTACAATCATACCATACAAACCTGTGTTTTCTCAACTAACCACAATGTAGCAACCCATATAGCAACACCCGCAAACTTCGAGTGATCAAGAGACACTCTCAGAAACAAAATCAGCCCATTTTACGCTCAAAATGAACGGTGATGAACACGGGAAAACCCTTCAAAATGAGTTCAACTCTCCCCAATGACCGCCAATAGCATGCATGCCATGAAAAAGACCCTCTGGCGTATCATGCTGAGCGGCAGCGAAGCATCCACGTGGGCCACGCCGCCCGCCTGGTCACCCCGGATGCTTCGCTGCGCTCAGAATGACATGTCCCGGTCACTTTGTCATGGCATGCCATAACAACTACAGCAACGACTACAGCAACCTTCATAAACAAAAATGGGAATTGACCAACAGGGAAGGGGGCGAGCAGAAGCATTTAAGCGCGTTGAGGACGAGAAAGAACAACGACAACCAGGCAGTATCGTATCCGCCCCTTAGCAAATAAATGAGAGCAAAAGTGAGAGCAAAACCGCCAGACAAGCATCAAAAATCAGCGTAAAAGATGGACAAAAATGGAGTTCCTCTTTTGCTCTCAATTTGGGCGAATCAGCCTCTTGACAGATGCGAGCCGATGGAGTATGATAGGGGAGCCGATGGGGCAGTGAGGTTCGAATCCTCCCCCCGCTACTGCAAAACCGGAGCCGGTCACTCGGATTCGGCACAGCACATAGAACAATCAAACAAAAACAAAAAAGCAAAAACCGGCGCGGGATAGAGCAGTGGTTAGCTCGTCGGGCTCATAACCCGGAGGCCGAAGGTTCGAATCCTTCTCCCGCTACTTTCCCTGGCGGCGTAGCTCAGTCGGTAGAGCAAGGGACTCATAAGCCCTGTGTCGTTGGTTCGATTCCAACCGCCGCTACCAACTCTCATAATCAGCTTGCAAGCCCGTTCGTGTTAATGGGCTTGCAAGTTTGTTTTCTGGCAGCTCTCTGTGTTTCAAAGCCTATGCCCCTTAAACTTCATAAAGATAATCCTTCATACAGACTGAGGGTATAAGCCGCGATTGGCCTGGAATGAACACACTTCGGTATCTCGTTTAGACTACTTTTTGCTACTCATCTTCTAGCATATCATGCAGCCACCTTTTCTATGCTCTTCTTTGATCGAGCGTAATAAGTTGTCGTTAGAGACTGTGCTGGTGTCGATTGACCTGAGACCGTAGAAGCCATATTGCCACTCAACGGCTGTAATAGTTGCTTCAAGAAGTTGGTATCAAAATCTACAACAGGTGAGGCAACTTGTTTTGTCAAAGCTGTGGTATCCAGCGATGAGGCTGGATTATTCTCTACTTGCACAGTATGAACCTCTGCCTGCGCTTGAGCTATCGTATGCAGCCACTCATTGTAAGCCTCCTGCGTTCGTGGCGCCTCTGGATGGGCTATAGCATACTCGCGCAGGGCGCTAACTGGCACAAGCGTAATATCGAGAGGAACCATGCCACAAGCAAGGGCAGCTTCCACGTAACGACGAAGAGACATAGAGCCTTACGTATCAGGTCCAAAACCTCTGATTTCTTTCTGAAATCGAGACTCAACTAGAAATATCGTTTCACTTCTCGAACCCACAAAGAGGCCACCCTTCCATGCGTCCTTTGTATACGCCTCAAATGGCATACAGGCGCTCAAAAATTGTGGTTGGGCAGGTTGACCTCTTACCTTCGCTAACCACGACCAGAGTATAACATATTTGTTATAAAAAAATATCTACGTTTCTCCCGGTCATTTTTCGCCTCATTTTCCGTACCCTCCCTTGCGCAAAACCCCCTGCCTGCCTGGCGTCTGGAATACTGTATTGACATGAAATGAGCAGGCGGCTATGATGCAGGAAATGCTGGAGGAGGGGGCAATGCAGAACTGGCCGTACTTCAAGTGGGAGTACCTGAGCGTGACGCTGAGCTATACCGGGCGGCAGGTGGAAGGCCAGGCCGAGTTCCTGCCGCGCTGGGTGAACGGGCAGGAACTGGAAAACTGGCAGCACATCCCTCACTACACCACCTTTCTCAACCAGCTGGGTGAGGAGGGCTGGGAGCTTGTTGCCATTTCTGGCAGCAACCTCTTTTTCAAGCGGCCAAAGCGGTGGCAGGCGCGCATCTAGCAGCGATTGTAGTAGAAAAAAACCGCTGCCATGACCGGCCACCGGCTTGCTTGCGCAATTCGCTCGCGGCAGCTATGATCTGAACAGGATTATCGTTCGCTTGCGAACATATGAGAGCAAAAGGAGCGTGAGTATGTCGGATTTGAACAACCCGCAACTCTTACAGCAGGCCGAGCAGGAAAAAAAGAGACGCTTTATTCCCAGAGGCTTCATCACCCTGGCAGTTGGCATCATTCTGCTCGCTATCGGTTTACTGCTCAATACCGGCGTGCGTTCCCTCGAAGGCGTGCTGGTCGGCGTTGGCATCCTCGTTATCATCATCGGCATTATCATGATCTTGATCGGCCTCATCAAACCTGTCACACCTGACCAGATCAATCCTACTCCTCAGTAAGAGAGGCAGTTATGCTTGCTTCAGACCCTGCTCAATCGCTATGTCATCTTGCTTATGCTCCTCTGCCTGCTTGCGCGGGCGTCCGGGCAGGGTGAAGGCCAGCAGGATGGTCGCGACGGCCAGCCAGAAGGTGACGAGGTAGGCGTCGTTGAGAGCCTGATTGAAGTCCAGCGGGATGAGCCGCGCGAGGAGCTGACCGAGGGCCGCGCTCTGAGCGGCGGCTGCGGGCAGGCCGTGCTGCTGTAAGCTCTGCGCCAGGTGGAGCAACTGCTGCCCGATGCCGGTGGCCGGATTGTGCAGGTCGTGCATCGTCTGCGCGCTGTACGCGGTGAACTGGTGCGTAAAGATCGCGCCGAGCATGGCGATGCCGAAGGACTGGAAAACGTTGCGCGTCGCGTTGAGCAGCGAACTGGCGCGGGGCAGTTGCGCCGGTTTGAGGCCGAGCAGCGCGGTCGTCAGTGTTGTTTGCAGCACGAAGCCCAGAGCAACGCCGCGCACAGCCACGATCTGCATGACTTCCAGGAACGAGGTATCGACGGTCAGGTGCGCCAGTTCCCACGTATTGATTGCCAGCAGGACGCTGCCGATGAGGATGAGCCAGCGCCCACCGAGCCGGTTGTAGAGCGCGCCCGCGATGGGCGTGACGATGCCCGAAGAGATGGCAAGCGGCAACACGAGCAGACCGGCCTGCAAGGGAGTCTGGCCGCGCAGGCTTTGCAGGTAGATGGGCAGCAGGAATTCCGCGCCGAAGAGGGCGATGGAACTGACCCAGCCCACAATATTGGCGAAGGCGTAGGTGCGCTTCAGAAAGAGGCGCAGATCAAGCAGCGGCTCGCGAGCGCGCAGCTCGACAATGACGAAGGCGAGAAAGGCCACAATGCCAACGCTGAGCAGCGTCAAAATGCGCGGCGATGTCCAGCCATCGCTGCCGCCGCGCTGGATGGCGTAGAGCAGGGTGCCGAAGCTGATGGTGGAGAGGATGATGCCCGGAATGTCCAGCTTCGCCGCCGTGCCGCGCACCTGTTCGCGCAGCCAGAAACTGCCCAGAGCGATACCGGCAATGCCGATGGGGATATTTATCAGGAAAATGTAGCGCCAGTCCAGATATTGCACAAAGTAGCCGCCAAGCACGGGGCCGCTGGCCGGCGCGACAATCAACGGAATACCATAAACGCCGAAGGCGAGGCCGCGCTCGCGTTCCGGGAAGGCTCCGAAAAGCAGTGAGATGCCCAGCGGGCCAAGCATGCCGCCGCCAAGTCCCTGCAAGGCGCGGAAAGCCACCAGTAGCGGCAGCGAGGGCGCGAACGAGCAGAGCAGCGACCCCGCCACGAAGAGGCCGAGCGAGACCAGGTACATCCGCTTGATGCCGAAACGCTCGGAGAGATAGCCCGCCAGCGGCGTGATGATGCCCAGCGCCAGAATATAGGCCGTCAGCACGCCGTCTACCTGGTCAACCGGTGCCTTCTGGCCGCCAGAGGCAAAGACTTTTTGCAGCGTCGGCAGCGCGACATTTACCGCCGTCGAATCGAGAATGACCATGAAAGTGCCGAAGACAACGGAGGCCATCACCTTCCATTTGTAGTTGCGATCTCCGCCTTCCCCACCTTTGCTGCCATTGCCGCCAGTCTCCATACCCGTTTGTACGTTCGCAAGCTCAACGGTATCTTTACGTTGTTCCTGCTTTTGTGCTGAATATTCAGATTCAGGTGTCGCCACGAAAAACCTCCCAGAGAAAACAGGCTTATTTATCATCCGATAAGCAAACGACAAAAAATTTTTTATGCCTCTGGACGTGACTGCCGCGCATCCTTGACCTCTCGGTCAGGATAGGCCAGCCCATGGAGCAGGACGCGCACGATCATACTGGCCCGCTGCTCATCACCGGCAAAGAGAATGCTGTGACCCTGCTGCCCGGCCTGCTCGCCCCGTTCGCGCTCGTTGGGCCTTCCACTGCCCGGCTGGCGCGCGATCATGCTCAAGAGCAGATAAGCAGCGGTGATAGCATCCACGCCGCCATGTTCGCGGTCGCGCAGCAAGCCCTCCTCGATCCCTGCGGCAAAGACGGTGGCGATGGGCGCGACGATACCCGTCCGAAAGATGTTCGCCAGCGTTGCCCGCGCCTCCGCCGAAAGTTCGTGACGGATATCGTGCAGCATGATATCCAGGTCGTGCTGGCCGCTGTTCAGCAGGTAGACCACAATGCGCTGTAGCCGCTCGGAGACGCTTTCACTGCGCCGCGCAATACGTTCCAGGGCTGCGCGCATCTTCGCCACCTCTTCATGCATCATTGCCACGTACAGCTCCTGCTTATCATGAAAGTAGTGGTAGAGCGCGGGCTGCGTCAGCCCGCAGGCGCTGGCAATCTGCCGCGTCGTCACGGCACGATAGCCGAACTCCATAAACAACTGCTGAGCCGTGCGCAAGATGGTGCGCAGGGTCTCTTCCGCGTCTTCAAACTGCGACTCCCCCACGCTTCTCCTCTGTCCGCGAACCATATGTCTTATCGCTCCTCTGTCAATAGCCTATCGCTTGATAAGCAGTATACAGAGAAAAAGATGTTGTGTCAAGAGAAAACGGGTCATTTTGCTCGATCCTAACCGATTCTTAAGCCTCCTTCCGAAAAATCATAACCCCGCAATAAGACATTCTGGCTAATTTTCAGGGTTGTCAGCGTGGACTGATACATGCTGATATACAATACCCGCAGGTAGATGATATATCTGAATAATCTAAACTAGAAAACGGAGCAGTATGGGGTTTTCCCGGATAGCCGCTATGTTCTTCGTCTTCGTCCTCATCGGCAGCCTGGCGCTGGCGGGCGTGGGGGCGGTGGCCGTGATCGGCCCGGTGCTGGCGCACGGCACGCAGGTGGAACACGAAGACGGCAACATTATACAGATTGGCCCCGGCGAGGATTTCGTGCTGGCAACGGCGGACAGGCAACAGTTGCACTTTCAATGCGGCAACCACTGCCGCGCCTCGCTTGCCCACTTACAACGCCATCTGCGTGAACACGCCCATACCGATGTGTACTATATTCACGGCCCCGGCGGCACCCTTGTCGCGCTGGATGTAGATTGAACTGAGCCGATGGTTGGTCACAGTAGAACCGAGAGAGCATGAGCAGAGAGAACAAAGCAGGCATCAGTAGATCGTATGTGGAGAGCGCCGATATCGTCATTGTCGGCAATGGCATTGCCGGGCTGACGGCGGCGGTGGAAGCGCGGCAACTGGCGCCGGATGCGCGCATCGTCATCATCACCGACCAGTGCCATCCGACGATCAATACGCCCGCGCTCAAGCAGTTCGCAACGGGCAAACTGGAGCGGGAGCAATTGCTGGCATACCCGGCAGGCACCGAACGGGAGCAGCGTATCCATGTCATCCAGGCCCACGTCGAATCGATCAACGCGCAGGGCAAGTATCTCTGTCTGGAGGGCGGGGGCGGCTTTGGCTACAACTCGCTGCTTATCGCCACCGGCAGTAAGCCCAATGGCCTGCCTGCCGCTACGCCGGGCCGCGACTTCGATGGCGTTCTCACTCTGCACCGCCTCGCAGACTATCTGGATCTGCGGCGCAGGCTCTGCGAAGTCAGCCAGGCGGTCGTCATTGGCGGCGGCGTGCATGCCATAGAAACTGTAATGGGTTTGCTCACCTGGGGCATTAGCGTCCACTGGCTCGTGCGCAGCGCAACCATCATGCCGCGCGTCCTCGATCAAGCGGCGTCGTCCCTGGTGCTGGAACACATCCAGCGGGCGGGCGCGAAAATCTATCTGGAAACGGAGGTCGCGGGCATCGTCGGCAGGGTGGGCGCGGTCGCAGGAGTGATTACGAACCAGAATCAGTTGATTCCCTGCCAGATGGTGCTGGTCTGCACCGGCACGCGGCCCAACGCGGCCCTGGCGCAACACTGCACGGAGCCGATGCTATGCAAAAACGGCATTCTGGTCGATGACCACCTGCGCACCAGTGTGCGTAATATCTACGCTGCCGGGGACGTTGCCGCGCTCAAAAATCCACAGACGGGCAGCTACGAGCCGCGCGCTCAGTGGTATTCCGCCGTGCTGGAAGGCCGCATCGCCGCCACCGCCATGATCGACGACCTGGGAGGTCGTCAATCCGACCGTAGAGGAGGATCACAGAGCGAGAGAGAATCCTCTTCCTTCGGCGTCCCCTGGCACGCGACGCACCTGGGCGAACTCTCCATGCTCACCGTCGGCAACCCTCTGTACTGGTCAGACGAGATCACCACGCTGACCGATAGCAGCAAAGGTTGCTATCGTCTGATGGCCCTTGCCGGAGATCGCCTCGTTGGCTACCTCTCGCTCGGCCCCAAACAGCCCGATAGCCTGGCCATCAAGCGCATCGTCGACGATTGCCTGCCTGTCGGCTCTATCAAAAAGGCGCTGCTCAAAGGCACCCTCGATGCCCGCGCCTACCTCTCGCAGCGTCGTTCGGAGGCCGCTCACGACCTCGTGACCACCGGCAAGTTGCCCGATCTGGCTCCCGTCGCCAGTACAGGGAAAAGCGCGTCCATTGTGCGCGTCCTGTCGGCCACCGCCTCGCTGCCTGCCGCTGCCCCCGTTCCCATGCCAGGCGTAAAACAGGGACAACCAGCCGCACAGGCAAGCAAAACAGCCCGCCTGCCCGAAACAGGGCCGTTGCGCACAGCCATTGCAACCGTACCCGTCCCTGCACCCATGCCTGTCCCGGCGCCTGCCTCGCTCGCCGTTCCCGCTGCCATTCCGCGTTACACGGCCCCGCTCGCCATTGTGGAAAGTGAAGAGATCAGCCCTTTCACCGGTAACCTTCCTGCCGTCGCCAGGCCTGCTGCCAGCCCATCCGGCAGCAAGCGATTCCAACCGCGCCCGCTATCGCAGGGAAGCGCACGCGGACGAGCTTCTTCAGGGCAGAAACTCCTGCCTGCCAGCGCCAAACTGCCCGCTATCAATGTCAATAGCAAAGAAAAGCGACCACTGCGCAATCTATGGTCGTATGGCGAGAGGCGGCCTGTTGTCACGAATCATGGCGGAGGTCACAGCAAAAGCGATACCGCCAGGCGCACCGCATCGGCGCACTAGCCATCTGGAAAGGATAGAGAGAACAGGCAATGCGAGATTCCGTGCTGTTGCATAAGACGGGGCCGCAGGTGGTGCAGGAGTTGCAGGCGTGCATCGGCTGTAACGAATGCCTGCTGGTCTGCCCGGCCCTGGCCGAACCCATCACCATTGACGTGTTGAACCGCGAGACGCTCTCCGGGCCGATCTCGAAGCCGGTGGCGCGCTATGCTCGCGCCTGCTACCAGTGCGGAGCCTGCGTTGCGCCGTGTCCCGTTGGCCTGCATCGCGACGCCATGATGATGTGGCTCAAAGTGCGCCTGCTGCGCTCCGGGCGGGAGGAGTAGCCATGCGCCCGGCATATCGCGAGACCGCAGGCAGTGACGAACAGGGAGAAAGAGGCTACCCCCTGCTGTTTTTCTCCGGCGGTCGCTCCTGGCTGCTCGCCCTGCTCTTTACGCTGTTGATTCTCGGCCTGAGTGTCGCTTTCTTCCTCTGGTACGTGCGTCACAGCAACGACCTCTCGCCCGATAGCATCGCGGGCTACGGCTATGCCATCGTCGGCACCATCTGCCTGGTGCTGGCCGCGACGCTTTACAGCATTCGCCGCCGCGCGCGCAAGCGAGCTATCGGCCAGCTCAACGCCGCGCTCAACTGGCACGTCTTTCTGGGCATCCTCGGCCTTGCCCTGCTCTTCATGCATTCCTTCGGCAACTTCAACCCGCGTAGCGGCACCTATGCCCTCTACAGCATGATCGCCCTCGTCATCAGCGGCTTCGTCGGACGCACCCTTGATCGCGTCATGCCCCGGCTCATCGCCCGCGAGGTGCGCAAGGCTCTCACCGAACAGGGTGAGGATCGCATCGAGCGTATTTCACAGCAGTTGCAGGCGATCGTCGTTCATAACAATGAGCAGGTACGAACGTTCTCTACAGGAGGCACTGCGAGCAATCGGGATACCTCGCTCGTACCGGGGTTGCGCGCGCCCCTGCCATTCGAGCCATCGAAGCAGGCTCTGCATACTCCCTGGGACCTGGCCTACATCTCGCTTGAGGCCACACCCCAGGAGTTGAGCGTCGACGCGCCGCAGTATCGCTTCATCCCCGACAGAAAAAGCAATCTTACCCGGCCCGGCGCTCTGCTGCCCGGCGCTCAGGAATACATCTCAGAGCTGGAGCGCGTGCGGAAGGCCATGCAGCGCGAGCAATTCTATCGCTACGTCATTCGCTACTGGCGCGTCTTCCATGTCGCGCTCGCTCTGCTCACCATCGGCCTGACCGTCTGGCACCTCGTCTACGCGGCGCAGTTGCTCATCCCTACATTCCTGCATTGATCGAATATCTGTTCCAGAAACATGCAACCTGTATCGTGTTTCGCTCGTAAAAAGAGTAATACAGGAGGAGATGATACATGACACAGGAACAACTTTACAGAGGAGCAAGGCTGCTTGCACACCCTAAACGCCTGCAAATGCTGCTGCACATCGGCAAATCGTTTAAATTTATCGGCTCGCTGGTGAGCGACCGGCGCATCACCCTCTGGCGCAAGGCGCTGTTCTTCGGCGCCATTGCCCTGCTGCTGGTCGTGCTGTTCTTTCCCGACCTGCTGGGCGAGTTCGTCATGAATACGGTCCTGCCCCTGGTCGGCAGTATCGTGGGCATTCCGCTGGACGCGGGCTTCGACTGGGCCGCGTTCATCCTGGCTATCCCCGTCTTACTGCGCCTCTTCCCCGCCGACCTCATGGCCGAACACTACCACAGCATCTTTGGATAGTTCTATCCCGGTCACATGTGAATCACGTCTTTGCTGGTCGGGGGGCGGAATTTTGTGCCGGTGTTGATAAAGACGAAGGTTTGCACCTGTGTGCGGAAGAGGATCTGAACGAGCATATCTGGCTTCCCGTCACCGTTCACATCGCGAAATGTCACCGTTACAGGCGTGAGATCGCCACCCTGTCCGCCGCCAACCTGGCGGATGTAGTAGGGGACGACGTAGCTCATCGCGTTCTGCGGGTTCCCCGCCGGGAATTCAATCACGATGGCCTGCCCGTGCAGGTTCATGGCAATAAAATGGCTGGGGTGTTGCGTGCTGTCACCATGACCGACTACCGCGTCTATCTGGTAGGTGCGCGGATTGCCGTAGCGCAGGTCGTCGTACCTGTCCAGTCCCCAGGCCAGCACGGACGAGCCAACCACCCAGAGCAGCAGCATGGCGATCATGCCAATGCCGAGCGGCAGCAGCCAGTGGACGCGCCGCGCCGGTTTCTCGTCCGGCTCGTTATAGAGCCACGAAGCGCGCGTTCCCGCCGTCGTAGCTGCCTTACCCGCCCGCTGCCCCGTGCGGCGCGGAATAGGCGTCACCGGCGCGCCTGCCGGGCCTCGATTTGCCCGGTTTGGCCCCGGCAGTGGGCGCAACTTCACCGCGCTGTTGGGTGGACGAGGGGGATCGTCCAGCACTACAGATCCTGTCTCGGCTTCTCCATCATCAAACGCATCATCGGTCTCCGGCGCCGCTTGCTCGCTGCGGACAGGATAAATAGACGGCGATGGCCCTTCATAAGCATCTTCCATCTCCCCGGTCCGGCGCCGCCGCGCCTGCTCCCCACTCTGTGGCATGAGCACTCCTTTTCTATTCGGCTCAATCTCTCTCTGCTGTGCTACTATGCTACAGTTTCTCTACTCTACTCTCCACTCTCCACGAGTGAAGCCGTTTCACAGAATAGTATACTACATTCTGCTTGCTCTCTCCACCTTTAAGACGGAGCGGGGCCAGAAGCCTGCCAACAACGCTCTTCCCGACGCTGTCAACAGACAAAACGGATGAATACACAGCAATTTGTAGCAAATTGTACCATTACGTTTCTCCGGGCGTCTACTATTTCTCACTTGCCTGTTACTTTTGGGTCATAATCTCGTTTCTTTCTGGTTAGAAGTCGACATCCAGTCCGTGTTCTTCCAGGTAGCGGCGCATCTTTTGCAGGCCCAGCCGCATGCGCCCTTTGACCGTTCCCAGGGGAAGATTGCAGCGTTGCGCGATCTCAAAATGGGTGCGGCCCTCGAAATAGCTCTCTTCGATCACCTGTCGCTGCTCGCGGGGCAGTGAGGCCAGCGCCTGGCGAATGAGCAGGCTGCGCTCGCGTTGCCACGCCTCTTCCCACACGTCCGGCTGCTCGCTGACGGGGTCTTGCTCGCCCTCGCGCCCCCCATTCTCCTCTCGCTCATCCCTTTGCAGCGACTTCCACTGCTGCTCGCGATAGGCTGCCGAACGCACGCGGTCAATGGCCCGATTGTGGACAATGGCCTGCAACCAGCTATGCACGCTGCCGTACTGGCGCTGGTAGGAAGCGGCCTTGCGCCAGATCGAGAGAAAGACTTCCTGCACGATATCTTCGCTGGCCGCGCTCTCTCCCAGAATGCGATAGGCCAGTGAGTAGGCGTAGCGGTGATAGCGCGTGTAGAGAAGCTCCATCGCCCACTCTTCTCCCTGACTGATGGCACGCAGGATATCCTCGTCGCTCGTCTGCTCGCGCGGGGGCGCCTGGAGGGGTGCCGCGCTCGTCTTTGCCGGGTGTTGTAACGGCGTCAGTGGATATGCTTGCTTCTGCTTGCGCGGCGCAATAGTCGGCATCAGGGCCGGGGCATCCAGTACCAGTGTCGTCATCTGCTTGCTCCTTCTTGCTGCTCTCTCTTCTCTTTCCTGCCTTATCTTGCCAGCGCGGCGATAGGTCGTCGCGCCTCTCTCGTTCTCTGTAGCAGCAAGTGTACCGGGGCGATATTACCCTGGCTTTGCTCTCCGATTACCGGGCGATTACCGGGGCAAATATCCCGTTTGAGCTGAGCAGTTTTCCGCAATAATGCCGAATCTATTGACAGTTTCTGTGTCGATACGTTAATATGCATGCAAAGCTGTAGAAATTTGCATGTAATAGTCCTCTTATTTCAGCTTTTTTCAGAAAGGTGTGGTTGGTTGGACGGGGCAGGGATGCCCCTGTGCGTATGTTGGAAGATGCAGTTGCTCGCCTGGACGGTCCTTCAGGAGGTCGAGTATGATCGGCGCAACCACATTACTTGAAGTTTCCACCCTGGGTCGCTTTGAGGTTCATCGCGGTCAGGAGCCTCTTGTCGGCGGCAACTGGAGCCGCCGCAAAGTGCGTGATCTTTTCAAGCTCCTGCTTTCTGCCGAGCAGCACCGCCTGCATCGAGAACAGGTGCAGGAGATTCTCTGGCCTGCCTCGCCCCTGGAACAGGCCGGTAATTCCTTCGGCAAGACCCTCTATTTGTTGCGCCGCGCCCTCGAACCTGAGTTGGCTGCCGGCAAGGGCAGCGCCTCGATCTACGTCCTGCTGGACCGCGACACCGTGATGCTGCTGCCGGAGCATATGCGCATCGATGCCGACCTCTTCGAGATCACGGCGAAGCAACTGCAGGGCAGGCTGCGCAGCCGTTCCGCCCGGCAGGATGAGGTGCTGCTCGACGAATGCGAGCGTGTGCTGAACCTCTACGGCGGCGATTTCCTGCCGGAAGACCTCTATGAAGACTGGGCAACGCGCCGACGCGACCGCCTGCGCCGCCTCTACTGCTCCCTGCTGGAGAGCGCCGCCGAACTGGCTCTGGCACATACGAAAGGGCAGCGTGCCTGCGAATACCTGCTCACCCTGCTGGAATACAACCCGGCAGACGAGCAGACGCACCGCCAGTTGATGCAGACCTACGCACGTATGGGCCGCCGCCGCGACGCCGTGAACCAGTACCAGCGTCTGCGCGACGTGCTGCGTGAGGAATTGCGCACCAACCCCCTGCCGGAGACTACAGAACTCTTTCGTTTCATTCAGGCCGGGCGCGTCCCCGTCGATTTGATGGATACACGCCCTCCCGGCAACCCCCTGACGAGCGGCGATGCCTCTGACGCGAAGCAGCACGCCCATGCCGAAAGCGATATGAGTATCGCTTCCAGAGAGCCGGAGAGCGGGAAACAGCCGACGGCCCGCCCCCACGATCCTGAACGCTCTCCGGTCGCGCCATCGCTTGAAACGATGCCCACATCGAACCATGCGGCGGCGCAAAGCGAGTTGCAGAGCGAAATGGAAGAGCCAGCGACGGACGCAAGCCAGCTTGACCCCGACCGTATTTTGCGCGCCGCGCTGGTGGGCCGCGAGGAAGAGATAGCGCGGCTGCAGCGCGCGTACCAGCAGGCAGGCGCCGGGCAGCGCCGCGTCTGCTTCATCAGCGGCGAGCCGGGCATTGGCAAGTCGCGACTGGCGCAGGAGTTCACGACGTGGGGCGAGACGCAGCAGGCCACCGTCCTGTGGGGCTACTGCTACGAAATGAGCGGCTCGCTGCCCTACCAGCCAATAGCAGATGCCATCAGTTCACATGTGCGCGCGTGCAGCCCGCAGCAGCTCCGACAGTTGCTCGGCAGTAGCGCCGTTGACCTGGTGAAGATCGCGCCGGAGATACGGTTCAAGCTGCCCGATCTGCCGTCGCCGGAGCCGCTGGGGCCGGAGGCTGAGCGGCGCAACCTCTACAGCGCCGTCGCCCACTATTTCAACGCCCTGGCTGCCGAGCGTCCGCTTATCCTCATCCTCGATGATCTGCAATGGGCCGATGCCGCCACTATGCAACTGCTCAACTTCCTGACCTTGCAGAGTACCGCCAGCGGCCCCGCCGATAGTTCCACCGTCGGCAGTCGCCAGGCCGCGCCCCTCTACATCCCACTTTACCGCGCCGATGAGGTACATGAAGGTCACCCCCTGCGCAGTCTCGTCGCCTCACTGTCGCGCAGCGGCATGGGCGAGGAACTGCGCCTGCAGCGGCTCAGCGAGGCCCAGGTGCATCAATTGCTGGTCAACATGGCCGGACACGAGGTGCGCCCCGTCTTCTCCGGCGAGATTTACCGCCAGACGGAGGGCAACCCTTTCTTTATCGGCGAGGCCATTCGCACGCTCATCCTCGAAGGCAAGATCAAACGCAATGGCGATCGCTGGCAGGCCACAGTGAGCATCGAAGAACTGGGCATCCCCGCCAGTGTGCGCCTGCTCATCGAGCGCCGCCTGGTTCATCTCTCGCCCGAATGTCGCGCCAGTATGGCCCTTGCCGCTGTGCTGGGCCGCCAGTTCAGTTCGGCCCTGCTCTCCCAGGCCAGCAAACTGACGGAAGACCTGCTGGCCGCGCACATCGACGAGGCTATCCAGGCACAGGTGCTGACACCCCTCGGCGGCAGTCTGACAGCAAGGCCGCCCGATAGCGGGCGCGAAGACGCGGAAAACGCCCTCAAACGGCAGGAAGATAGCGACCTGGCCTTCACGCATGATAAGATTCGCGAGGTGCTATACCAGTCGCTGAACCCGTTACGCCGACGCGCGCTCCACCGGCAGGCCGCGCTGGCCATAGAAGCTCGCTACGCCGATGCCTTGCAGCCCTACTACAGCACGCTCGCCTACCACTACCAGATGGCCGAGGATGCGCCACAGGCGGTCAGCTACCTGCTCAAAGCGACGGAGGTCGCCACGAGCGTCTATGCCTTTCTCAACGCCGCCAGCTACCTGAAAACGGTCCTCGACCTGCTCACCGGCGAGGAGGAGCGACCGCGCCGGGCCGAACTGCTCCAGCGCCTCTCGGGCATCTTGCTTTACACCGGTCGCCTGGATGAAGCCATCAATGCCGGGCAGGCTGCCGCCCTGCTCTGGCGCGACCTCGGCCAGGCTGCCCGGCAGGCCGAAGTCTACCTTGACCTCTCTTTCCTGGGCCACTGGCAGGGGCGCGAACTGGAATCGGTGCGCTACATCAAAGAGGCGCTGGCCTGCCTGGAACGCGCTCCGGGCGAGACGCTGCTGCTCGCTAAAGCTTATGTGCAATGGGGACTGGCCGCGACGGTGATGGGCGAGCCGGTGCTGGCGCGCGAAAAGCTGCGCCAGGCCGACGAACTGCACGGGCAAAGCGGGGAAAGCGACCCCTTCATTCCCGTCGTCTCCCTCTGGTCGCTGAGCTGGTGCGCCTATCTCACGGAGACGCCGGAGCAGATGCTCAGCTATGCCAGGCAGGGCGCGGAAGTCTGCCGCAGCTCGCACAAGCCCGACTGGGAGCCGATGATGAACTATTCGGCGGCCTGGGCCTGCATGCTGCTCGGTCGGCTGGCCGAGGGCGAGCAACTGGCGCAGGAGGCATTGCAGAAGGCGCAGCAGCATGGCGTAGTCGGCGCGCAGGGCTGGGCCAATCTCGTGCTGGCCTTCCTCGCCATCCAGCGCGGAAACTGGGAGGAGGCGCGCACCTGCGGCGAACGCGCCAACGCCATCGCCACCATGCTGCACGATGCCGACCTGCAGGCCCGCGTCCTCTGGAGTCGAAGCGTCTGTGCCGGCTGGGAAAACGACTGGTCGCGCGCCGTCACCGACATCCTGCAAGCTCTGGAGGTGGCGAAAAAAGAGGGCGAGACCTCGATGGTCTACCCCCACCTGCTGGCGCAGGCCGCCAAAGCCCATCTCTACATCGACAAACTGGACGAGGCGCAACACTATCTGAATCAGGCCAGAGAACTCTCGCTCAGCCGCCAGTACCGGCAGTTACCCGCCCTCATCCAGCGACTGCAAGGTCGCCTCTGGCAGGCCAGAGGCTGGTTCGACGAGGCTGAGGTCTGCTTCGAGCGCGCCCTTAACGCTCTGCAAACGCTGGGCGACCCCATCGAATACGCCCGCACCCAGGAAGCCTACGGCCTGCTCTACCTCATGCGCAACCACGCAGGCGACGCGGCCAGAGCCAGGCAACTTCTCGAAAGCGCGCGCCAGACTTTCCGCAGGCTCGGCGTCAACGGTTAACATGGTAAGCAGGGTAAATCGCCAGGTGGGAGAATTGCGCCTGCGCCCCCGCGCTCGCCTGGGGCAGGTTGGAGACAAAGAGGGCTATCGATCCTGCTCTGTAACTGGCATCGGTCAGTTGCTGGATCAGTTGCCCGTTCACAATCAGGGAAAGCGACGCTCCCTTTGCCACAATCATTATGTGGTTGACTTTGCCGGCTTTCTGGATGGCGGCGTTGAGGGTGTAACCGGCCAGTTTTGTGGCGCTGGACACGCCGTCGGCGTTCACCATCCCCTTGAAGATGGCGTAGGAGCCGTCTCCGTAGAGTTCAAAGCGGTAATAGGTCGCCAGATCGCTGCGCGCATTGGCCGTGCCACGAATATAGATGCCATAGCCGTTGTTCTGATCCCCCTTTGTCAGCGCGGCATTGATCACCAGCGTGAAATCGCCGTAGCTGCGCTCGCCGGGCAGCAGTTCCCAGAGTAGTTTGTGCCGGTCGCTCTCCAGCGTCAGCCCGCTATTGCCCACCGAGACGCTGTAGGTGCCGGGCGCGCTTTGCAGGTTCCAGCCCGACGCATCGTTGACCAGCGGGTCGGCAAAAAGCGGGTTGCCTTTCGGTACGCTATAGGTTGTTTGCTGTGAGGAACTGTTATGCGCGAAGAGCTTTGCCAGCATCGTGGGCGTTACGCCTGCGCCGTGCAGCCCTGCGAGAGCTAAGACCAGGACGGCGAGCAGCGTGACGACGAAATAGAGCCGCGCAGCTCGTTTTCTGTCGCCCGCGCGCTCCTCTTGCCTCCTGCGTGCAGCTTGCGCGTCGGCAGGCACGGCGATTTCAACCCGCGTTGGCTGATTGCTGATCCCCGCCTGCCGATTGCCAGCAGTCGGATCGCCTGCCCACCCTCGCTGAGCTTGAGCGGGCGGCGTCATCCAGGGCTGTTGATTGCTCCCTGCCCGCACCGCGCCGGGCGTATACGGCGGGACAACAGGAGCGATAGCATAACCGCAGTTGTAACATATCCCCGTTTGCGGCGGTAGCGCGGCCCGACAGCGCGGGCAAAACTGGTATGGCTGGTTTTGATACGAGACAGACATGCAGAATCCTCAAAAGAAGAATATATCTTCATTTATTTTAATAGAACGCTCTCAATTCGCTTATTCAGAGTATGCCATCCCATGCCAGAATGCTCAAATTGAGTGCAGTCTGACGGTACTTTCAGGGGATGTTTGCGCGCCATCAGGCATAGTTGCGCGGTCAGCATGCATTATTATATAAAGGAGAAGGCAATGCATCCATGAGGAAAATGAAAAAAGGAATCATTATTAGCACAACTGTGCTGTTAATAGCTGTTATCCTTGCCAGCATGCTGTGGGTACTGGCGCCCAGATTCGCATCTGGCCCGGCCCGGCCCGCGACGCGATCGCGGGCGGATGACCTGCCGCGCTCGAACGAGGTGCCGCTTTCCTCGCATCGCGCGTTCTCAAGCGCGGCTGTGACCAACGCGACGACCTACGAACCCTGGGGCATCGCCTTTGACTACGTGCATGGCTTTGTCTGGCTGGCCGAGCCGGGCTGCGAGCCGACGCCAAAATGCCAGACGAAGATGCAGGGGGCGATCAGCCAGTACGCGCTGGCCGACGGCAGCTTCATTCAGGACTTCCAGGAACCCGTCGGCTATAGCAGTCCGCTCTTTCTCGCCGTCGATGCCGCCGGAAATGTCTGGTTCACGCAGCCGGATAGCGACGCCATCGGCGAGTTTGTGCCGCAGAACCAGAGCTGGCAGCAGTGGCCCGTCAGGAAAGGCAGCGCCCCCTACGACCTGACCTTCGATACGCAGGGTAATCTCTGGTTCACCGAGTTCGCTGCCAACCGCATCGGTTTTTTCAACCCGCGCACGCAGACCCTGGTTGAAACCGCGATTCCCACGCCGGATAGCCAGCCTTATGGCATCACGCTTGACCGGGGCGGCAACGTCTGGTTTACCGAAAACCGCGATGGGCTGGGGCAAATTGGCAGCTTCACGCCTGCCGCATCTGGCGCCGTCAAGATCACCGAACATGCAGTCAACGCCATCCGCCCGCACCTGATCGTCACCGACAGCGGCGGTAACATCTGGTATAGCGACGGCTTTAGCGGCCACATCGGCAAATTTGATCCGCGCAGTGGCCACAGCACGATCTTCCATGTCTATTTCGGCGCTTGCACGCCTGCCAGTTGCACGGGAACCCACATTTCCGGCATCGCCGCCGATTCACAGGGTCGCATCTGGTTCACCGACTCGCTCAGCCAGCGCATCGGCTACCTCATCCCCGCCAGCGGGCAGGTGGTGGCGCGCACTCTCAAGTATGCCAACGCCCACCCCAACGACGGGCTGGCAGTAGACCGCGAGGGCCGCGTCTGGTTCACCGAGCAATTCGCCCATACCCTCACCATGTGGCCGGCCAGCGCCGTATAATTTGCCTGTCCTCCGGCTACCCCGCCAGGCTTCGCCGTCAGAGCATCGGCCAGCTTGCCCCGGTTGTGGAAATTACCCCTGCTTGCCGCGTACCAGCGAGGTGAGGATGCCGATAGCGGCGATGGCGGCGCAGCTAATAAAGGTATAGTGGAAAGCGGTGGCGAAGGTGGCATCCAGTTGCTGCACGACCGGCGAGGGCAGTCGTTGCGTGGTAACGAGGATGTGACCGGCCAGCGCGCCGCCCAGACTGGCGAAGATGGCTCCGGCCAGCGCCACGCTCAGGCTCTGGCCCACCACGCGCCCGGTCGCCAGGAAGCCGGCTGCGCTGCCCTGTAACTGGCGCGGGGCCGCGCCCATCAGCGCGCTGTTATTGGGCGACTGGAAGAGCGCCTGGCCGAAGCCGGTGAAGACCAGCCGCCAGATAATATCCCAGAGCGAACTCTGCGCGTTGAGCTGGCTGATGAAGACCAGCCCGATACAGGCAATGGCCAGGCCGCCCGCCGCCAGCCAGCGCGTGCCGATGCGGTCAGAAAGCTGGCCGCTGAACGGCGCCACCACCGCGATGGTCAGCGGCAGGGGCGTCAGCAGCAGACCGGCCTTCAAGGTATCGAAGTGACGCAGTTCCTCAAGATAGAAGGGCAGCATGAAGCTGACGGCAAACAGGGCCAGGAAGCTCAAAATCAGGCTCAGGTTAGCCGAGAGAAAGACGCGATTGTTCAGGAGCGAAAACTTGATGACCGGGTCCGCCACGCGCTGCTCGACAAAGTACAGCGCCACCAGCGCGACCACGCCGATGACCAGCGAACTGATCAGCCCGGGCGAGTTCCAGCCCCATTCCTGGCCAAAAGAGAGGCCCAGCGTGATCGAAGCCAGCCCCAGCGCCAGCAGCAGCGCGCCCCAGGGGTCAAAGCGGGCGTGGCCCCAGTGCGGGCGCTCGGTCAGGATGCGCAGGGTCAGCAGGAAGCCGATGATGCCGATGGGGACGTTGACGTAGAAAATCCAGCGCCATGTCCAGTACTGCGTAATGATGCCGCCCAGCGTTGGCCCGACGCTTACGCCCAGCGCCACGATGACCGCGTTCATGCCCAGCGCCCGCCCGCGCTCGTTGGCGGGGAAGGCGCGCGTCAGCATGGCCGCACTGATCGCCATGAGCAAGGCGCCGCCCAGCCCCTGCAAGGCTCGTGAGGCGATAAGCAGGCCCAGCGAAGGCGCGGCCCCGCTCAGGGCCGAGCCAATTGTGAAGACGGCCAGACCCGCTACCCAGATCGGCTTGTGACCGATCATATCGGCCAGCCGCCCGATAGTCAGCAGCACGGCAGCAATAATAATCAGATAGGCGATAATCACCCATTCTACCGCGCCCGTCAGCCCCACGCCGAAGGCACGCGCGATGGCCGGCAGGCTGATATTGACAATTGACGAATCGAGCGTCGCCATAAAAATACCGATGGCCACAATCGCCAGCACCGCCCATTTTCCGGCTCGCTCTGACGGCTCTCCGACATCCGTCGCGATTGCCGCCAGCGCCTGCGCTTTTGCCTCTGTCTCCGCTTCCGGCTTCGCCCCGTTTACCGTCTCAAGCGTGTCTTTCGATGTTCCCTGTTGTTTCATAGTCTCTCGCATTTCCCTGAGTGTCCGCATCCATACCTTTTCGTATTATCTAACATTTTGACAGGTATAACCAGCTCACACCTTGTACTTTCGGCCAGTTTTTCATAATCACGATTCTTCAAGCCGTTTCAGTTGCATTCTGGCTCGGCGCGCTTTCTTGCCTCAACAGGGCGATCAGGGGTATGATGAGAGAGAAAGCGACAGATAAGAGAAAGCGAGGGAACATCATGATGACGAAAGGTCAGGGGCTGGGCTTTCTGGGAGCAGTTCTCCTTTTCCTGCTCGGCGCCTTGCTCTCCATAGCGTACACGCGACCGGGCAACCTGCATTACAGCGGCCTGGCCTTCCTCTTCGTGGGCCTTGCCCTCTTTACCGGCACCCTCACCTCCTGGCTCAACGAACGCCACCACCGCACCTCTCTGCTCGCCATCGGCCTCGGCTTCGCCCTGCTCCTCTTTTTCATCGCTCTCGTCTTTGGCCTCTGGTCGTATTTTTATTAGGCAGGTAGGCCAGCATATGCAGGAAGGCCAGCCATCACACTGATGACTGGCCTCCCCCTTTACAGGTGTTTCTCGCCCGCGAATCGCTTTTGGCTGCTAGCGCGTGATAAAGGTCACGCCGGGGCCGGGAGCGAACTGGACGTATTGCACGGAGTAGGGGTTGGCGCCCCAGCTCATGTTGCTGGCAATCACATCGCCGTTGCTCAGGATGCTCTCCACAACGGCGACATGGCCGCCGCCGTAGGCTCCCTGTACCCAGGGCTGCAGGTCAATGATAGCCCCCACAGTGGGCTGGCTGGAAACGTGCCAGCCGAAGGCGTAGGCGTCAGCCGTCCATTGCCAGGCTTCCGCATTGATACGCCAGGGGACATAATAGCCATGCAGTTCGAAATACCGCTGGTTGGCCCACCACGTGCAGGCCGGATACGGAAAGGGATTGCTATAGCCAACCGGCGCGCTGCTTGAACCGCTACTGTAGACGACCGGTGCGTTCGTGCTGCTCGTGGCCGGTGCCGAGGCAGTCGAAGAACTTCTGCCGGGGATGCAGACAACCTGGTTGACGTAAATCAGACTGGGATTCGCGATATGGTTATAGGATGCGAGCGTCGCCCAGCTTGTGCCGTAGCGAGCCGCAATCCCACTGAGAGTATCACCGCTGACGACAATATAGGTTGAGCTGCCAGCCGGACATGACGTATCAGTATGCGCACTGGCCACGCCAGCGTTTGCGCCGAACATCACGGCCAGCAACAGCAGGCCCATTCCCCCTGCTACACAACTCTTGACTACGAAATTTTCTGCTCTGTGTTGCTGGAATATGTTCCAGACATGTCGTTGCATTTGCATCTTTCTTTCCTCCTTCAACTTCAATCTTCAACGCAAAATCCATTATCCCCACAACACAGATGCGGGCTACAGTAGCCCGCACCCGGTTGCAGCGATAACCGTGCATAGCATAACATCTTTTTTATGATACATACCGATACACGATGAAACATATTACTATCTTCCCGGTACAATAGTCCCGTAGAGATAATACTTATACTACTCTATCTGTGAAAAAGGTATTCAGAGCAAATGCTTTTTCTGCAATTTTATGGTGTCGGGTTATATTTTAGCGGTGTGAGGAGCGAAGATGATGGCGAAAAAACCAGAAATAAGCCGCGCTTCTGTCACTTTTGCATCGGTAAGGCAAATAGCAGGATATAAGAAAGAGGTTATAGGTTGTGATTATTCCGGTTTGCGGGCTGCGGTAGCTACCAGCAGGATGCTCACCATGACGAGCAACATACCGCCAACTTTTGCCAGCGTCAGGTTTTCGCCGAGGAAGAAGGAGGAAAGGATGAGCGTGACGGCGGGTATGAGGAGGTCAGAGTAGGCGGTGCGAATGGCTCCGATGCGGCGAATGAGCCAGAACATGAGGAAGAAGCTGATGCAGCTACAGAAAATGGAGAGGTAGAGCAGCGCGCCGAGGGCAGTCCAGGTGGGCGAGAAGGGGTAGCCGCGTTCAAACAGCAGGCCCAGCAGGGTGATGAACAGCCCGCTATAGAGCAGTTGCCAGCAGGTCAGCACCAGCACGGGGACGTCGGGGCTGTGCGTCCTGGCCGCGCGCATGCCGAGGCCGTAGATAACGGATGAGCCAAGCACTGCCAGTTCAGCCACCAGCGGGGCTCCGCTGCTGGCGAAAATCTGCCCTGCCTGCATCTGCGTGCCGGGCCAGAAGGGGACACGACCGAGCAGGACGATCACAATACCACACATGCCCAGGCAAAGGCTGCTCAGCAAGCGCCAGCCGCGAACCTCGCCCGCGACGCCTATACTGAAGAGAGAGGTGAAAATCGGGGTGGTTGACCACATGAGGGTGAGGACACCGGCAGGCGCGTAGGGCGTGGCGGCAAAGAAGATGCTGCTGGGAATGCCGACCATCAGCAGGGAGATGAGAAGGACCTGGCTATGCTGCCGCCACGTCATCACCAGCGTCTTGCGCTGAAGCAGCGCAATGACAGCGATGATGCAAAACGCGAGGCAGAAGCGCAGGCCGGAGAGCAAGAGCGGCGGCACATAGGCCACGCCGATTTTCGCCACCACCGGAAATGATCCCCACAGCAGCACCATCACAACAAAGCCGAGCAGGCTTGCAAAGCGTGGGTCGCGCCTGATGTTGAGCATAGCGAAATTACACGACTTCGTCAGGATTGATGCCAAGCGAACGCAGCTTCTCCGCCAGTGCCTGCGCGCGCCGGGCCTCTTCTTCCGCCTTCTTGATCGCCTCCTGCGCCCGTTGAGCTTCTCTGGCGGCTTTCGCGGCTTCCTCTTCGGCGAGCGAGGCCTGGGCCTCTTCTCCGGTCAGGCACAGGTTCATCTCACGATCATAGAGGCGCAGGTAATTGCCCTCCGGGGCAAGCCAGCATTGCAACTGTTTGCTCCACAGCCAGCCCGCTTTATCAGGGGTTATGGCGACCATCTCTTTGCTGCGATCATTGAGTTGCCAGCCATAGAGACGTAGAGAAGTTCCGCGTTTGATGGGTGGGACACAGGGATCATAGGCAAAGTATTCTTGCACCCCCATCCTGCCATACTTCCACGGCTTTTCGTAGATATCCTTTTGCCAGGTCTCTTCTGAGAGAATCTCAAAGACGACGTGCGGGGCTGGCCCCGTTCGGCCCACCGTCCAGCTCCGCATGTGCTGAAACGGCACACTTTTAATAATCGCCAGATCGGGAGCAAGCGGATATTCTCTAAAATTGAGCGTTTGATAGAAATTGAGATTATTATAGATGCTGCACGCCTGTTCGCGGAACAACCGGCTCAGGACGGCAGAGAGATAGGTAATGAGGGTCGCGTGCAACGAGGTTTCCCCCATCAGATCCTCCTCGGTGGGGTGAGAATCGTAGTAGTATTGCACCTGATCGGTGATCTCTCGCGCCATCGTATTCTCCTTTCCGGTTGTCAGCAACGAATCGCACGCTCTACGCTCCCCCGACGTATTCGCCCCCGTGTAGCGGGCTGCTTCTATCATACCATATCCTCGATGCGCTTTACAAGGCACCCCAGCAACATGACATGTGTGCGCAGATGTTTTGATACCTGTGTTTCCACTTGCAGGAGAGGAACGAATCCGCTATCATAGGGGAAGAACGAAAGAGATGTGTTTTGTCCTGAATGGAGCATTATCATGGGCATGATTGCCGTCCTCGCTTATATCATCGATTGGGGCTGGTTGCGCATTGGTCCGCCCTATATCTATATCAACATCGACCCTGTTCTCGCGCAGATCGGCCCGCTGGCGCTGCACTGGTACGGGTTGATGTATGTAGTGGGCATTCTTGTCGGGCTGTGGGCCATTCGCGGCTATACCAGACGGAAGGGGATCAGCGGAGATTTGCTCTACCGCTTGCTCTGGTGGTGTATTGTCGCGGGGTTGATCGGCGGTCGCCTCTACTTCGTGATTCAGCAGCCAGACCTGTGGCAGGACTACATTCTTCAGCCCTGGCGCATCCTGGCGACGTGGGAAGGCGGCATGGCCTTTTTCGGGGCCATCTTCCTGGTCATTGCCGTGCTGTTCTGGCGCGCCCATGTTGAGCGCGTCAACCCCCTGGTGCTGGTCGACGCCGGCGTCATTTTCGCCACTGCCGGCCAGATTTTCGGGCGCATCGGCAACCTGATCAACGGCGACATCATCGGCTTCCCCAGCACCCTGCCCTGGTCGACGGTCTACCAGAACCCGCATAGCTTCGCCTGCCTGCAAGCCACCACCTGCAACGTCCCGGTACAGCCTGCAGCGGCCTACGAAATCCTCTCCAACCTCATCATGCTGGCAATCCTCTACCTGCTTGCCAGCCGGGTGCGGCGGCCCGGCGTCCTCGCGCTGGTTTACCTCTTCGGCTACTGTATCTCCCAGTTTCTGCTCTTCTTCGTGCGCGCCAACGTCGTCGTCACCTTCCTCGGCCTCGACTGGGGCCTGAAGCAGGCGCAGTGGACCTCCATTGTCCTCTTCATCCTGCTCATCCCCATCAGTTTCATCGTCCTGCGCGTCCTCCCCTACTCAAGGCCCATCCCACCGGGCGAGGTCGCCGCTACCTACGGCATCCCGCAGAGGGTAAAGCCAGAACCGGAACCGGAAGAGAAGCCGGAGTCGGATGCGAAGCCAGAGGGGATGCAGGAGACAGAATCTGAGGAGCAGCAGCCTGAAGCCGAAAATGAGCTTCAACCATCCGAGGTTGTGAGCGATAGCGGCAAACGGTCTGGAACCACGAAAGTGGAGGGCGATATAACGGCGGCGGGCGAGGGGTAGTTTTAGAGGATTTATATACATGAAGCGAGGATGGCTAATGTACTAGATGAGAATGTTGGATATCAAGTCAACTGACAGGATTACCAGAAAGGTGCCTGATCTGACTAACCATCAAGCAAAAGTCAGACCAGGCACCTCTGGAAGTTACGATTTAATCGTGCTTTTTTTTACTGTGCCTGCGCGGCGGCTCGCTCCGCTTTGCGGCGTTTGGAACGTTCGCCCAGACCGTCCTGTGATTCCCTGTCTGCCGTGGCTTTCTCGCTGGCGGGTTCGAGGGCGGCGTCGAGAACGTCGCGGATTTCGTTGGCGAAGACGAAGGTCATCTTCTCGCGCAGCTCCTGCGGGATGTCCTCCATGACGTCGGGCTCGTTGCGTCTGGGCAGGATGACCGTGCGGATACCGGAGCGATAGGCCGCCAGCACCTTTTCCTTGACGCCGCCGATGGGCAGGACGCGCCCGCGCAGGGTGATTTCACCGGTCATGGCGACATCGGAGCGCACCTTGCGCCCGCTGGCCAGTGAGACCAGCACGGTCGCCATTGTCACGCCTGCCGAGGGGCCGTCTTTGGGGATGGCCCCGGCAGGGACGTGGATGTGGACGTTCTGGTTCGAGTAGACGTTTTCGGGCAGGCCGAGCATCTGCGCGTTGGAACGCACATAGGTCAGCGCCGTCATGGCCGATTCTTTCATCACGTCGCCCAGCTGGCCGGTGAGCGTCAGGCGCGTCTCGCGGTCGGGCATGGTCGCGGCCTCGATGAAGATGATCTCGCCGCCGACAGGCGTCCAGACCAGGCCGGTGGCGATGCCGGGGCGGTCGATACGCTCCGCCGCCTCCTCGAAGAACCGCTGGCGGCCCAGGTATTCGGGTACCTGCTCGGCGTCGACATGGATGGGCGGCTGCTTGCCCTCGGCCACCTGCGTCGCGACCTTGCGGCAGAGCGAGCCGATCTCGCGTTCCAGGTTGCGCACGCCCGCCTCGCGCGTATAGTCGCGAATGACGCGGCGCAGGGCATCATCGGTAACGGTCAATTCATCTGGCTTCAGGCCGTTGGCCTCCAGTTGCTTGGGCAGCAGGTACTGGCGAGCGATGTGCAGTTTCTGCTCCTCCGTATAGCCGGAGAGTTCCAGAATCTCCATGCGGTCGCGCAGGGGCGCGGGAATGGGTTCCAGCGCATTGGCGGTGGCGATGAAGAAGACCTTTGACAGATCGAACGGCAGGTCCAGGTAGTTGTCGCGGAAATTGAAGTTCTGCTCCGGGTCGAGGACTTCCAGCAGGGCCGATGACGGGTCGCCACGCCAGTCCGCGCCGACCTTGTCCACCTCATCGAGCATGATGACGGGGTCGTTGGTGTCGACGCGGCGCAGCGTCTGGATGATGCGGCCCGGCATGGCGCCGATATAGGTGCGGCGGTGGCCGCGAATCTCGGCCTCGTCGCGAATGCCGCCCAGCGACATGCGCGCGAACTTGCGGCCCAGCGCCCGCGCAATCGACTGCCCCAGCGAAGTCTTGCCCACGCCTGGCGGGCCGACGAAGCAGAGGATCGGTTCGCGGTTGATCTGACGCAGAGCCTCCTGCGGCAGCAACGGTTCCGAGGGCTTGATGTCCTCGGTCTCAACGCCGCGTTCGGTGGTTCCCAGTTCCTCGCTGCGTTTCTTCTCTTCCGCCGTGCGATCTTCCTTCAGGCGGCGCACGGCCAGGTATTCGAGGATGCGCGCTTTGATCTTTTCCAGGTCGTAGTGGTCCTGATTCAGCACCTGGCGGGCCTTCACCACGTCAATCTCCCCACCGGTGCTGCGGCTCCATGGCAGGCTGACCAGCAGTTCCAGATAGGTGCGGATAATGCTGTATTCGGGCGAGACGCTGGGCAGTTTCTCCAGGCGCGAAAGCTCGCGATTGGCCTCTTTCAGCGCCTCTTCGGGCATGTGAGCCTCGTCGATCTTCTTGCGCAGTTCGTTGACCGTTGCAACCTCTTCGTTCTCCTCGCCCAGTTCGCGCTGGATGGCCTTCAACTGCTCGCGCAGCAGGTATTCACGCTGCACCTTGCCGATCTCTTCCTGCGCGTTGTTCTGAATCTTCCTGCCCAGTTCGAGGATTTCCAGTTCGTGGCTCAGGTAGGCGCTGAGTTCACGCAGCTTCTCGCGCACGGAATCGAGTTCGAGCAGCTTCTGGCGCAGTTCCAGATCCATTGGCATGAAGGTGGCGATGACGTAGACGACCTGCACCGGCTCCTCAAGGTTGAGGGTGGCAGAGGCCACGCCCTCCGGCACGTTCTGTACCAGCGAGACATACCGCTGGAAGTAGCCGATGACATTGCGCTTGAGTGCCTCGATCTCCGTGTCATCCTCCTGCGCTTCCGGGCGCGGGGTGACATGGGCCATCAGGTAGGGCTTCTCCTGCGTGAATTCGCCGATATCGACGCGCTCAAGGCCCTGCACAATGATCTGTACGGTGCCGTCGAGCATGCGAATCATGCGGGCCACGCGCGAAACGGTGCCGACCTTGAAGATGTCCTTTGGCCCCGCCTGCTCAATCGCCGCCGATTTCTGCGCCACCAGCACGACCAGCCGGTCGCCGCGCATGACATCATCGATCAGGCGAATGGAGCGTTCCTGTCCCACGCCCAGTGGCTGCACGGTGAAAGGATAGATGACGGTATCTTTGAGCGGAAGGACGGGCAGGATTGCGGGGATGTTCAATTTCCCCTCTTCCTCATCCTCTGCGCGCTGCCGCCGTTCGTTTTCCTCGCGTTGGCGGCGCTCGCTGCGGGCGGTGGTCGCGCGGCGCGTCGGCTCTGCTCTGGGTGTCCTGCGCCTCCTGACCTTCTCTACCACCTCTGGCGCCTCGCCTTCTGGAGTCGGCTCCTCCTGTTCGCCTTCGGTGGGGGCAGTTGGGGCCTGCTCAGAGGTGTCAGTGGTGGCCGACGTGTCTGCGTTGGCGGCAAACTGCTCTTTCTCTTCCTGCTGTTCCTCTTCAGGTTCCTGGTTTTTCATTGTGCTTTCCATACAACCTTCTCATCAAAATGGAATGATTTCTCTTCTCTTCTACTATTCTTTCCTGTGTTGTGTAGATATACGTTGCGGGGCGGCCTGCGGTAACTTTTTTGGCAGGTCTACCCATAAGAAACCGTTCTGGTAGCGAGCCGAGACGTGTTCACGGTCGAAAGGTGAGAGGATGAGAACCTCTACGCGGAACGGGCCATAACGAATCTGGGCTTCGTGGTAAAGATATTCACCCTGTTCGCTGTCATCGTGCCGTTCGCCGCTGACGATGAGCGCATCTTCGTAGAGCGTGACTTCGAAATCATCCTCAGATAGCCCCGCCAGTTCAATTTTTATCGTCACCATATCCGCCGATTCGCGGATATCGGCCATCGGTCGCCAGGTCGTCGAACGCTGAATGACAGATTGCTGGCTCTGTCGCAGTGCGTCGTGCAGGATTTCGCGGTAATAACGTTCCAGTTGCTGCTGTGACCCGTTCCCGTACCGGTAGGTCGCGTATCGATAGCGCAATCGCATTGTCCGTTCCCCCTAAATAGAAGCCCTCACAATACCTCGCGGGATACCTGGCCACAGGTATCCTCCACTAACAAACACGGAGGCAAGAAGCTGCCTGATACAGAGTAGGAAATGAGGAAAAGGCAAAAGATGTAGAACTATGAACAGGTTACGTACAGAGACAGGAACCGGCTTCTTTCTTTCACCCTTCGCCTTTTCCTCGTTTCGGCGTTTTCAGGTAAGAACCTCGCTACGTTGCTCTACGTCCGGCCTATTCACTCGCTCGGCAGGTCTTTTTCTCCCTCGGCGAGCGCCTTCTGGCACTCCGGGCAGAGATACTCGAACTCGGAATGGCTATCGGAGAGAACGTCGCTCTGGATGATGTGAGCGTAGCGGAGACGAGTTGCCTTATTGCAGCGCGCACAGGTCACATATGTTTCTGCTATGGCGGTTCGTCTGGTTCCAAGGATATCTTCCTGCATGGACGATACCTGCCTTTCTTTCTTGCTGTGTGTTCCAAAAGACAGAAAAAGGGTCTTAACCGGTTCGGTTGTATACGCATGTCTTCAGACACCGTTGTCGAGAAGAACCCATTTGATTATGGCACGTGGAACGCGAAATTGCAAGTGCGTTTGACGCTGCTGACCGAATGTGCTACTATGTTTCTATATTCGTCAAGAATATCTATCTTGTTCAGGTTTTCGTGAGATGCAGGCCGCGTACCCCGACCAGAGACGAAGGCGGATATCCATGATGACGCGATTGAAACAGTGGTTGCAAAAGCTATTTTCCTGGTGGCGTTGGTGGGAAGAGCCAGAACCGCCTGCTCCCCCTGCCAGTACCTCGTCTGAGCGTGTAGAGCAGTGGAAAGAACCTGGGCCGCAGATTCACCCGTACTCGCCTGTCGCGGGCGAACACTGGGATGACGAATTTTCTCTTTCATCACCTCCCTCGCAGTTGGAGGCGGGGCGAGAGAACACGACCGCGTCGGCGGGCGGAGAAAAAGCCGTTCCGAGCATTCCGCTCTCATCGGCGTCACTGCCTCCATCGTTGCCGGCGATGGCTCCGCCATCATTTACGGCGGCCAATGCGCAGGCGGAATCGGAGCCAGCGCCGGAAGTGGAACACCATTTAGCATTCCTGCGCTACCTTGTCCTCAAAGGGATCGTCAACGAAGGCTTCCCGGAAGACCAGCCACCGCCACGATATCCGTAGCCAGAAAGTGCAGGCAGCCACAGCGCGCTGTGGCTGCCTGCACTTTCTGATCTGGTTATTCTCTGCTTATTCGCCCTTGCTTTCCGGTTCGGTAATTGTGACCATGCTGCCATCGGCATTGAGCATGACAATCTCGCCTGCAGGCTGGGCCTGAGCGCGCGTTCCCTTCTCAGAGGCAGAGCCGTTGGCGGCGTTCTCTGATGGCAACTCGATCTGCTGCTCCTGCTCGTTGTTCTGGCGGACGAAACGGCGCACAATAATGAAGGTGACGACGCCTGCGGCGACAACCCCGGCGCTGAAGCCTACGATGGAAAGCATGCGCCCGCGTTTCTGCACCAGTTCGCTGCCGCGCTCGCTGAGGTCCTGAGCGACCTTGCCGGTGCGCTTCGTGATTTCCTG
>CADDYT010000064.1 GCA_902810755.1 Chloroflexota bacterium | reverse complement strand
CTTTGCCGGTGCAGATGGGGACAGGGCAGGGACAGATCGCGCTCAGGCGCGCTTTCGCCGGTTATGGGACGCTGATATACCATTATTCCTGGCTGGTCAATGGAGGCGCCGCACAGGCAAACAACGCTCGCACCGCTATTTTCGATATTCTCCGCCAGCGTAACATTGTTGGCCTCACTATCACGCAGCAACGCTTGATGGAACGCGGCCTGATGATGGAGGAACGCGACTATCTGATCGCCCGTCGCGGCACCTCCACCGTCTTCGTCTACGCCGCGCCCGCCGGCAATGATCTCTACATCTCAAGAGCAACCACTGTCCTGCCGCCTATCAGCAATGTGCGCATCGCCATCGCTATCCTGTTCGCGGCCATCATGTTCATCGGTTTTTTCGTTCGTCCTGATCCCTACGCGCTTTATACGGGAAACATTCTCTCATACGCCATTGCAGCGTTCTTCACCGGCTTGAGCATTCCCATCCTCCTGGTCTTCATCATTCTGGCTATCCGCTCATTTGTCTACTGGCTGATTGAGAGAGATTTCTGGGTTCTGCTTCGCCCCAACAAACTCAACGACTTTCAACTGGACGATATCGCGCTGATGGAACACGCAACCGATGATACGGTGAAAACCGCAGTCAAGCAGGTCGGGCTTGATGCCAGCCAGATTACGCCGCCACCGCTGGGCTACCAGGCAAAGCAGCGCATCCGCGCCATCTGATCTCGTCTGAAAGAGGTACATTATGGCTGCCCGCGAGCCGTTTATTCGCTCTCAGGCCCTTGCTGGCTGGCAAGAGCCTGACGCGCTACTGGGTTTTGCCCTGCCCTTCTTGCCCGATATGCGCACCTCGCCCTGGCTGACCGGCTCTACGCCGCGCGAGCGCCTGCACGAAGCTCTGCAATTACAGGTACGGCTGATCCACGCGCTCTGGCGCAGCAGCATCACGGCGTTTGATTTGCGCTTCATCGGTACCGAAACGCAGCCCGGTATCGCCATTGCCCTGCTCTGCCGGGTGCGCCGCCCGCCTTCTATTCCGCCTGCTCGCTTCCGCGACCACTGCCTCGCGCTCGCACGCTACGCCGGTCGCCTTTTTGCCGATAGCGGCTTCGAGTTGCAACCCCTGCTCGATGAGGCGTCGCTGGCACGCTATATCACGCCTTTTCGCTTTCATGTAGCAGCGGAATTGCGCAAAGCAGAGGAACTGCTTGTTCTGCAAGAGGCATACACCGAGTATGAAGTCTATGCCACCTATCCCTGGTCATGGACCGTCCAGAATCGACTGCGGTTGCTCGAGGCGTTGCTACACCGTCAGAGTGACTGCATGGTCAGCGTTTACCTGGAACCAACACAGCTAAGCCCGCAGGAGCAGAGCCACCTGAGTCATGCCACATCTTCGCGCATGAGATCGCTGCTCCACGCAGGCGGCCCGGCAGGGGATGCCGTGTATCATCTCTATGCTACCTATGCCCGGAACCTGCAACAGCCCTACCTGTTGCGCGCGAGCATAGCGGCAGCTGCAGCCGCAACAGCAGAGCAAATCGGACGTATGTTCATCGATGAACTCAGCACAGGTCAGGCTACAGGTACCGCTGCTCCGGTCTTAGTCTACCCGCAAAATCATCAAGAGTGGCAAATGGCCTGCCAGAGCCTCTGGCAGCTTAGCTGGTTTCCCTGGGGCATCAATCGAGGCGCCGATTTAGCGGGAACGGCGCGGCTGCGCTATCTTGTTGACGCGGAAACGGCCAGTATGGCGTTCCGTATCCCCGTCGCCATGCAGGGTGATATTTCCGGCATTCCGGTGCGCGCTCTCTACCCGGCGCCGACTACCCCGGCAACGAGCAGCACCGGCATGCCAGCCACCCCTTCCACGCCGCCGATTAACTCCACAGGCCCCGATACGTCAACAGAGATCAGGCAACCAGGTACCCCGTCTTCTGTCCTTACCGGTTTGCAGGCGCCGGAGGACCTGATTGGTCACACGCTGGGCAATTGCCAGATCGAAGCGTTGCTGGGAAAAGGCGGCTTCGGAGCGGTTTATCGCGCGCGCCAGACTCACCTGGATCGCGTGGTCGCGGTAAAGGTAGTGCTGGCAATGCTTACCGCTTCCGGCGGCGACCAGCAGCAACTCGATAAACTGCTGCGCCGTTTCCAGCGGGAGGCACAGGCCCTTGCGCGCATGGATCATCCGCATATATTGCCGCTGTACGAATACCAGCAGCAGCCAATATCCTATCTCATCATGCCATACATACCTGGCGGCTCTCTGGCCGATGAGCTACAGGCCAGCGGGCATCGTCCGCTCCCCGTTCAGGGGGTGGCAGCACTGCTCGCGCAAGTTGCATCGGCCCTCGATCATGCGCACGGACAGCACCTGGTCCATCGCGACCTCAAGCCGCACAACCTCCTCCGCCACACCGACGGGCGCATCCTGCTTTCAGATTTTGGCATCGTCCAGTTCGAGGAGGGGACCTTGACGGCGCTGACCACCAGCGGCTCTCATAGCCCGTATACCCCCGCTTACGCCTCGCCCGAACAGCATCAATGGTTGCCGGTCGATTACCGCAGCGATATCTATAGCCTGGGCATCATCGTCTACGAACTGCTCTGCGGGCATCGCCCGTTCAGCGTCCCCTATGAGTATGTCCATACAGCGCCACCACCACTGCGCAATTTTGGCGTGTCTGTCCCCCCGGCACTGGAAGCTGTCGTGCAAAAGGCGCTCGCTAAACGGCCAGATGATCGCTACCAGTCGGCAGGCGCAATGGCTTCGGCATTCCAGGCGGCAATAGCAGCAAAGTAGCAAAGCAAACCAGGCCACACGCAAGGGATGGCCTGGGAACACCTCTAAATCGTTACCTCTAGCTGGTAGGGAGAGCTTTGCTGGCCTGTGCCATCAACGACAATCAACGTGACCTGGTAGGTGCCATAATAGCTGTAGTAATGGTAGTCCTGCGGGCCACCGGTCTGATCGGTATAGCCATCGCCAAAATCCCAGTTGTAAGAGGCAATGTAGGTACTCGGGTCGGCGCTGGAATTGGAAGCATCGAAGCCGACATAACCGTAGTAGCCGACCGCATAGGTAAAACTGGCCTGGGGCGCCGGTGGCAGAACGGTCACCTGAGTGGTAACGCTACTGCTATGCCCCGGCGGATCAACCACCGTCACCGTCACTGTAAAAGTTCCGTTTGATTGACATGTGGGCCAATCGCGTAAGCAACGACCAGCAGCAGCCAGCTCACCAGAGCGCCCACAACGGCGGTGATCAGGCCGCCCAGTAATACTCCGAACAGGGCGTTACTTGCCATCGCCGGTTGAAATACGCGCACCAGAATAGGCAGGCGGCGCGCCACCGGGTGGCAAAGACATACCTCCGGTGGTCTGCGTAGCGGGCTGTGTCCCTGGCAGCGTCGCCGACATGCCCACCCTTCTCCCACAACGATTACAAAATATGGCATCGGCTGCAAGCTCGTTTCCACAGATATGGCAGAACATCACACTGCCTCCTCGTATTCAAGATTGCGATCTGAGTGGAAACTGATGATACCTACCCCCACATCTCTGCCAGTTGTCGGCGTACCCGTTGTAGCCACGACGGCAGTGAGATGGCCCAGGCGAGTCGCTCCATCAAATCTTCTATGAGAGTTTCGTCGGGGCTTTCCTGAGCGAAGAAGAGGTCTTCAAGGGGGCCGTTGATGGTGAGAATGGGGGCGACGAGGGTGAGGGCGTCGGTGAGGATGGAGGCTTCGTCGCGGACAGGTGGATAGATGGCGCTGTAGGCTTGCAGGAAGGTGGTGGCTCGTTCAGGTTCGAAGCCGCGTTTGACGAGTGGGCGCGTGAGGCCGCTGCCGGGCTGCCATGAGAGGGCGCTGAAACAGAAAAGACCGTAGGCGACCTCGAAGATGCGCTTCTCCCAGTGCGAGGCTTCGAGATTGAGGACAGCGTTGACAGCCATCGTCCGGGAGTCGAAACGCAGGTTAGTCGGGCGGTAGTCACCGTGAATGTGCATTTCGGGCAGGCCGCGCACGGAGCCAATGGACATCATAGCGGCAGGCAGCACGGCTTCCCATTGCTCCACCCAGTCGGAGAGCGCAGAGGCGATGGCCTGGATTTCGCTGGCCTCTGCCTGGGCGCGGGCGAGGTTGAGGTAGCCCTGCACCAGCCCTCCCATATGCGCCTCAGAAGGCCAGCGATGGACCGGACCGGCATAGCGGCGCGAAGCCTGGTGCAGTCGGGCCAGCATCTGTGCAGCGGAGGCGATCCAGTCGAGATTACGCGAGTCGGCGCTGCTGAATAGCTCGCCGTCAACCCACTGCTCCAGTTCGAAGAAATCTTCGCCGAGGGCGACCGCAGGCTCTCCCTGCGGCGTCAACCACAGGGGAGGAATGGGGATGCCTGCCGATTGCAGATAGTGGCGGAAGGCATATCGCTGCTCGATATCTTCGCCTATCGGGCCTTCCGGGCGCTCTTTGAGCATGTAACGCTGACCCTGAATGTCGACCAGCAGGCTGAGCTGCTCCGCTTGCAGCGTCTCTAACGGGCCGCTCCATTCACCGACGCCGAACTTTTGCATAACCTCGTTCAGGTCTAGAATCTCTTCCTGCTCGTTTCCATTTTCACCTCTGTTGCCGTTCATCCCGCTCTCCAACTAGAGTTCTGTCGGCAAATCCTGGCGTTTTCCCCATTCGTTCCATGAACCATCGTAGTTGGTCAGGTTCGGGTAGCCGAGCATGGCAAGGCTGAAGAGAAGGGTGGTGGCCGCGACGCCGCCGTTGCAATAGGCAACGACGCGCTCATCGGGTGTGATGCCAGCCGAGGAGAAAATATGCGTCAGTTCTTCGTTACTGCGAAATGTTCCTGTAGCCGGGTCAATCACCTCTTCACGCGGCAGACTGAGCGCGGTGGGAATATGGCCAGGGCGGCCATGCCCGCGCACCATTTCCCCTGTATACTGGGCGCGTTCGCGCGCATCGACCAGCCGTACTCCCTGTTGACCGATAAAGGAAAGCACATCCTCGGCGGTGGCGCGCAGCTGCGGCTGGGGAACAGGCGTGAAGATTGCCGCCGGATAGGCAGGGATGGCCGTATCCAGAGGGCGTTGCTCGCGAAGCCACTTGTTCAGCCCGCCGTTGAGAACGACAACGTCAGGATGGCCGTAGTAGTTGAGCGCCCACCAGAGACGGGTGGCGAACTGCGAGGCCGGGTGAGCGTCATAGGCCACCACGAGGTGTTCGTCGCCGATGCCCAGGCGTTCCATCATTGCGGCGAAACGCTCAGGCGGCGCGATTTGCGCTTCCACCGGGTCGTCGGGGTCAACGATGTCGCGGCTCCAATCGATGTAGACGGCGCCGGGGATATGGCCCTGCTCATATTCTTCGCGCGCACCAACATATTCCGCGTCCTGCACGCCGTTGCGCACAACGGTACGCACATAGCCGCGCATATCGACGATGCGAAGCTGCGGGTCATGCAGATGTTCGGCCAGCCAGTCAGTCTCAGCTAAGAAACGATTACGCTCCATGCACTCTTCCTCCAAAAAACACAGCCCCTCGTCTTACAGGTAAGTGAAGCGAGGGGCTAATGGAATGCCTACGAGAATAGCCCGGCGGCTCCAGGGTTATCGGTACTCACAAAGTGAGCGGGTGTCCCGAAGAGATTCATGGGTTTGACGCCGGTAATGGTCATTGAGGCATTGGGCGTTTGCGTCGTGAAGTGCCGCTGGACAGCCAGCCCCAGCGGGCGCGCCAGGATGAGGGCAGCAGTTGAGGCCAGAATGACGTTATTAGCCGTGTTGAAGGGACGACGCATCTTCGCTACTGTCATCGCGGACAGGCCGGTCAGCATACCGGCAACGGCGAGGTTGGTGCCGCAGCGTTCGTGTACCGCCAGCTCCGGCTGCGTTGTGCGCAGCAGATTCAGGGCTTCTTCGGCAGCCGGGAGAATAGCCTCAGTCGGGATATCGCCAAAGACGAAGAAACCGGCGGCAAACGAGATGCCCGCCAGCCGCACGTCTGGATATTTCTTACTCAACAAAACAATGGTCGCGTGTTCAAGCGCGTGATTCTGCTTGACCGCGCCCCCCAGCAACATCTGCTGCGCGACCTGTACGATAGGGTTAATGGAACTCATTGTGTTAATCCTTCCTGAGTTATACACATTCGGTACGCCGACTAAGGGATGATGGTTTCCCCGGCGTACCGGTGAGAGTCTGTCACTCAACCACCTTGAAAAGGGCAGTTTCATCACCAAAGCTGATGATATCGCCATCGTTCAGCATTCTTGGCTGATAGATGCGCACGTTGTTGACCAGAGTGCCGTTGGCGCTCTGCAAATCTTCCAGGTACCAGTGACCATCGTGGAACCAGAGCCGGGCATGCCGACGCGAGACGGTGCGCCCGGAGATCACCAGATCATTGCCGTTGGTGCGCCCGATCGTTGTCACATCCTGATGGAAACGGTACGAGCGATTGCCTATCCTGAGCAGGGCCAGCAGCGGGCGACCGCCGGGACCCAGATAGGTGTCGTTCGCCGCCCGGTTCTTAGAAAAGTCATAGCCGCAGGTCGTGCAGTAATGCAGATCCGTGCGGTTGGCCGCGCCACAGCGGAAACAACTGATAGTGACCTCGGCCTGCTCACCGGAGCCGGGTAATGGGCGTGAAACATTGGGTGGCAACTGGTCGGCCTGTGGTGCAGAGCCAATCAGGCCGGGCGAAATCCCCGAACGCCAGGGACGCGGTATTGACAGATGTGAAACGGCAAGCGCGTTTGTCAGCGCCTCGATCAGTTCCTCTGCTGTCTGGTAGCGATCCTGCGGAGCTTTCGCCGTCATCTTCACAATCACCTGCTCAACAGCGGGGGGGACAGCGGCGCTGCGCAGGAGTTCAACCGGTAGCGGGTCGTTCAGGTGCTTGACGGTGATGGTCAGCGGGTTGTCGGCTGTGAAGGGAACACGTCCTGTCACGCAGTGGAAAAGCACGATACCGAGCGAGTAGATATCGCTGCGTGGGTCTACCTGCATGCCCGTCCCCTGTTCCGGCGACATATATTGCGGCGTGCCTATGCCCGTGCCGACGCGCGTCAGATTCGTGGTGCCTTCCAGAATCTTGGCGATGCCGAAGTCCGAGAGCAAAAGATGACCGTCCTTGCGCAACAACATGTTGGCCGGCTTCACGTCGCGATGAATAATGTTGTTACGATGCGCGCAGTCCAATCCCTCCGCGGCCTGAATCATATAGCTGACAGCCTCCGGGATGCTCAATCGCTGCTGCTGTCGCAAACGGTCTTTGAGCGTGCCGCTGTCGACATATTCCATAACGATGAACGTGATGTTGTCGACCTCACCGAAATCGTGAATCTGCACAATGTTGGGATGCGTCAGCTTCGCGACAGCGCGCGCTTCACGCACAAAACGCTGCACAAACACAGGATCGCGCGCGTGGTAGGCAGGCAAGACTTTGATGGCTACATATCTATCCAGTGTGGGCTGATATGCCTTAAAGACAGTCGCCATTCCGCCAGCGCCAATACGCTCGCGAATGATAAACTTGTCCAGCGTCTTGCCCACCAGGGCATTCATATCGTCGTTGTTCCCCGCTGAACGAGAGTAGGGATTATCCTGCTGCATACTCTAACGACTCCGTTCCCTCAAACTCACACAGGGGACAGAGCCTGCCCGGTTATCGAGACCCGGGCAATCCGCCACCGTGAGTTTCTCCGCATTCACTGAATTGCGAAAACCGTTCCGTTTCATCCTCCATGATTATACAGGTTGAAACAGCTTCTGTCGAGAGAGGAAAGATAGCTGTTTCCGATAAAGGGTCGCGGAAAAGCATTTTCGCCTGTATGCTTCCACGATCCTCTCTTCCCTTACGCCCTATCCTTCCAGTAACAGCGCCTCCGGATCCTCCACCAGTTCTTTGACGCGCACCAGAAACTGAACAGCCTCGCGACCATCGACGATGCGATGATCATATGAGAGGGCTACGTACATCATCGGATGAATCACCACCTGCCCGTTGAGGGCAATGGGGCGCTGCTCGATCTTGTGCATGCCGAGGATACCAACCTGCGGCCCATTCAAAATCGGCGTGGAGAGCAGCGAGCCGAAGACGCCACCGTTGGTGATGGTGAAGGTGCCCCCCTGCAGATCCGCCAGCGTCAGTCGGTTCTCCCTGGCCTTTTTCGCCAGCGCAGCGATTTCCCGCTCAATCTCGGCAAAACTCTTGCGATCCGCGTCACGCACGACCGGCACCACCAGGCCCTCCTCCGCACCGACGGCAATGCCGATATCGTAATAATGCTTGAGAATCATCTCATTGCCCTGAATCTCGGCGTTGAGGCGCGGGAAGGCTTTGAGCGCGCCCACTACCGCCTTCGTAAAGAAGGACATGAAGCCAAGCGAGACATCATGCCGCTCTTTGAAGGCTTCTTTACGCCGGTTGCGCAGGTCAATAACGGCGCTCATGTCTATTTCATTGAAGGTAGTAAGCATGGCCGCCGTGTGTTGCGTCTCAACCAGGCGTTGGGCAATCGTCTGCCGCCGCCGCGAGAGCCGGATGCGTTCTTCACGCCCTGTCTGCTCCGTCTGTGTGAGGGGCAACGGAGCCGGAGTCGCTGAAGCCGTCGGTGTCTGAACGGCAGTCTGTGGCTGCGCCTGGGCAGAAGCGCGAAGAGCGGCAGGTTGCGTCGGCTGTTCCGCCTGCTGCTCCATATAGTGCAACACATCATCTCTGGTGATGCGACCATGCGGGCTGTTGCCCTGTACCTGCGAAAGATCAATATGATGTTCGGCGGCAATGCGGCGCGCCAGGGGAGAAGGCGGACGTTTGCCATCGACAGGGGCAGATGAAAGCGCGCCGGTCGGCGTTTTTTGCTCGCCAACGCCCGCCGGTGCTGGCGTTGATGCCGTAGGGCCGGAGACAGGTGGTTGCTCCGTCCGGGAAGCTGCTGCGCCCACCGACTCCCCAATGAGGCCAAGCACCTCACCCACAGTAACCACGTCTCCCTCTTGCTTGAGAATCTTTTGCAGAATGCCGCTCTGCTCGGCGCTCACTTCCAGATTTACCTTATCGGTTTCCAGCTCTACCAGGGCATCGCCCTGCTGCACGGCATCGCCCTCGTGCTTCATCCACGTTCCCACCACAGCATCAACGATGGATTCTCCCAGTTCTGGGACACGAATCTCAGCGGACATACTCTTCTCCATGCTCAGCAATTGTCTCGCCGAGCGCCTCCTTCAGAATTTTTTCCTGCTCAATCGCATGTATTTCGATAAAACCAACTGCCGGGCTGGAACGTTCAGGCCGGGAGATATGGCTCAGCGTGACTCCTGATGGCAGCGCCTTTGCCAGGCGCGGAGCCAGATAGCTCCACGCCCCCATATTTTCCGGCTCCTCCTGCACCCAGATCACCTCGCGCAGGTTGGGATAGTACGCCAGCGCCTGCCGCAATGCCTGATCCGGGAAGGGATAGAGCAGTTCAAGACGCACAATGGCGCTTTCTGCGGCCAGGACCTGTTTCTCCTGCTGTTCCCGCGCCAGCAAGTCAATTGCCATTTTCCCCGTTGCCAGCAGGACGCGCTGGATGGCCGTTGCATGCGACAGCGCCTGTTGATCGTTCATCACCGGCTGGAAATGTCCCTCCGTCAGTTCGGCAAGCGTGGCCGAGGAGAGGGGATTGCGCAGCAGGCTCTTGGGAGTAAAGATAATCAGAGGCCGGGGATTGTCGCGCAACGAGTGGGCCTGCGTGCGCAGCAGGTGAAAGTATTGCGCGGCGGTCGAGCAGTTGGCGATACGCCAGTTGTCCTGGGCCGCCAGCTGGAGGTAGCGTTCGATGCGGGCGCTGGAATGTTCCGGCCCCTGCCCCTCGTAGCCATGCGGCAGCAGCAGCACCAGCGCCGCGTCCTGCTTCCACTTGGCGCGGGCCGAGGCAATAAACTGGTCAATTATCACCTGGGCCACGTTGGCAAAATCGCCGAACTGCGCTTCCCACAGAACCAGGGCTTCGGGGGCCTCAACGCTATAGCCATACTCAAAGCCCAGCGCAGCGGTTTCCGTGAGCGGGCTATTGTAGATGGCAAAGGATGCTCGCGCCTCCGTCAGGTGTTGGAGCGGGATATACGTTTCGCCATTGTGCTGGTCGTGCAGGACGGCATGGCGATGGCTGAACGTGCCGCGTTCGCTATCCTGCCCGGTCAGCCGAATCGGCGTGGCTTCGGCAAGGATTGAGGCAAAGGCCAGCGCCTCGGCCTGCCCCCAGTCGATGCCGCCCTCTGGCCCCAGTGTCGTTGCGCGGCGTTGTAGCAGGCGCGCCAGTTTGGGGTTGGGCGAGAAGCTCGCGGGCCAGTGCAGGAGTTCCTGATTATATGTAGTAAGTTGCTGCGCCGAGACGGGCGGCGGCACGGCTAATTCCTCGTGATGGCCATTTCCATTATGTACAGTAGCTTCCAGTTCAAGTAGCGGAGAGAGCGTATCGGCCTCCTGTTTTGCCTGCTCCATAACGGCAAAGGCTTCTTTGACCATCGCCTCGGCTTCGTCGGAGGTAATGTAGCCTTTTTCCTCAAGCTGCCGCGCATAAAGTTCACGTACCGTTGGATGCTGGCGGATAATCTCGTACATGCGAGGCTGGGTGAATGCCGGTTCGTCGCCCTCGTTGTGGCCCCAGCGCCGGTAGCCGACAAGATCAACCAGGACATCCTTATGGAACTGGTCGCGGTAGGCATGCGCCAGGCGGATGGCCGTCAAACAGGCATCCGGGTCGTCGGCATTGACATGAATGATAGGAATCTCGAAGCCCTTTGCCAGGTCGCTGGCGAAATGCGTTGAGCGGCTATCCTGCGGCTCGGTGGTAAAACCAAGCTGGTTGTTGAGAATAATGTGGATGGTGCCGCCGACCTGGTAGCCCTGCAATTGCCACATATTCAGAGTCTCAGCGACCACGCCCTCGCCAGGGAATGCCGCGTCGCCATGAATGAGAACAGGCAGTGTATGGTCAACATCCTGCAAAGGCGCGCCGCGCACAGTCCGGTCTTCCTGGGAAGCGCGGGTCATGCCCTCGACGACAGGGTTGACGAACTCAAGGTGGCTGGGGTTCGGAGAGAGAACGATATGCATATCGACATCGGCGCCTTCGTCGAGGACATTTTCCGCGCCGAGGTGATATTTGACATCGCCCGTCCAGCCAAAACCGAAGGTATCGGTCAGGGCAACGCCCTCTTCGTGCCGGGAGTGCTGAAATTCGGCGATGATATCCGCGTAGGATTTCTCAAGTACGTGGGCCAGCACGTTGAGGCGACCGCGATGGGCCATACCCAGCATAATCTCCTGCGTCCCCGACTCGACCGCCTCGCGAATGATCTCATCCAGCATCGGCACCAGGGCATCCGTTCCTTCAAGCGAGAAACGTTTCTGGCCGGGGAAGGTCTGGTGCAGGTAGCGTTCAAACACCTCAACCTGCGTCAATCGCTTGAGCAGGCGGCGGCTCTCCTGCGGGGAACGTCGCTGTTCATACAGGTGCAGGCCCACCGCGTCACGCAGCCAGCCGCGCTCAACCGGGCTTTTCACCTGATCAAATTCGTAGCTGATGGTACCAGAATACATGGCGCGCAAGGCGTTGATCGCTTCCAGCGCGTTGCGCGCCCCCTCAGCAGCATGACCGCCGATGACATCGGGTGGGAGCAAAGCAAGTCTCTCCTCAGTGATGCCATGCGTCTCCGGCAGCAGCGCCGGATCGCCCAGAGGTTCGCTGCCCAGCGGGTCAAGATGCGCTCCCAGGTGTCCGCGCTCGCGAATTGAGCGAGCCAGCGCGGTTGCAGCCACTACATCGGCCACCTGAAACGGCGCGCTGCTTTGCGTCGCTTCCACCCTGCCTGCACCGGTGGGCTTCTCCTCAAGCGTGGGGGAAACTGCCTGAGCCGTGTTCTGCGGCTGTGGCTGCCCCTCTAATGCTAATTCAGGATTCCAGTGTTCAAAAATGGCACGGCTGGCTGCATCCACCGAGGCAGGATTCTGCCGGTAGCGTTCGTAGAGTTCAAGGACATAGCCCGCGTTTGGTCCATAAAATGTCGCCAGATCGTTCACGGTTGTTTCCTCTGTAAGTAAAGATAGTGCATAGATGTTTGATAACGATTGAACCCTCGTAAAATCATGTACACAATGTATAACAAAGCATGGGGTTGCCCTATTCATTGTACCACGTCCGGCGGGAAGAAGGGAAATGGCTTCCTGTTTCATCACCTGTGTCTGCCCAGGGACAGACAACAGAAAACAACGCAAGCACTGTACAATCTGCGCAATTTATGGTACCATAAAGGTGTTATCCGATCTGTTCGTAACTCTTACGGGGCGCAAGCGGGAACGGCGTTTTCTCCGGGGCCTGTTGCCGCGTTCTCAGTCAGCACACAAACGAACAAGATGTTTTGCCTTCAAGGGATAATGTATTGTCTCTTATGGCATGCAGCAATCGGGAGTGTTGGAAAGCAGCTTCGGCTCTGATAAGATGGTATGAGGCGAGCCAGGCGAACATATGGCTAATCTGGGTGGTATCACACGCGTTCCTCTCATTCCCACAGCGAACGAGAGGGCCTTTTTTTTGATCGAACTTACTATCAAAAGGAGCGCGCACATGAAGACCAGGTTACTTTACCATGAGAACAGTTACACCTACGAGTGCAGCGCCAGGGTGGTCGCTGTCGAGGGTGACGAGGTAGCACTGGATGCAACCATATTTTTCCCCGGAGGCGGCGGTCAGATGGCCGATCGCGGCATGCTTTCCTGGGAAAATGGAGAATGCCAGGCAACGGTGATCGCCTTGAATAAGCGCGACGATATCGTCTGGCATACGCTGGATTGCACTCCGCCGGTAGTAGGGACGGAAGTGGTGGCGAGCATTGACTGGGATTTCCGCTATCGGATGATGCGCACGCACACGGCGCTACACATTCTCTGTGGCACCATCTGGAAGGAGTTCGGCGTGCAAGTAACGGGAGGCCAGATGTACCCCGACCGGGCGCGTATGGACTTCGCGATGGAGAATCTCAATAAAGAGCGTATCGCCTACATTGAGCAGAAGATAAACGAGGCGGTGAAGGCCGATTATCCGCTGCGTGTCTATACGCTGCCGCGTGAGAAGGCGTTTGCCATCCCTGACCTGATTCGCACGAAAATTAACCTGCTGCCGCCGCATATCGAGGAGGTGCGTATCGTCGAGATTGTGGGCCTGGATCTGCAGGCCGATGGCGGCACCCATGTCAACCATACAAAAGAGGTGGGCGGCATCAAGATTACCAGGACTGAGAACAAGGGCAAGATCAACAAACGCCTGGAAATCATGCTGACCGACGAGCCGCCGCTATCGGTCGAAGATGATCCGCCGACGTGGTAGAAGGGCAGCATATGTGGGAAGAGGAGGGTGTGTATTGTGTCTGTAAAATCCGGGGTATTCCAGAGCGTTACGCCCGCAGATCGGGTTGATTACCCGGCGTTGGAGCGTGACATCTTGCGCTGGTGGGAAGAGGAGGGCGTCTTACAACGCTACCTGCATCGCAATGAACATAGCGAGCGGCGATACTCGTTTCTGGATGGTCCGATAACCGCCAACAATCCGATGGGCGTCCACCATGCCTGGGGCCGCACCTATAAGGATTTGTACCAGCGTTTCAAAACGATGCAGGGCTACAAACAGCGTTACCAGAACGGCTTCGACTGCCAGGGCCTCTGGGTCGAAGTCGAGGTTGAGAAAGAACTGGGTTTCACCAACAAGCGCGAGATTGAGGCGTTTGGCATCGCAAAATTTGTCCAGTTGTGTAAGGATCGCGTCTTCACCTTTGCGCGAAAGATCACCGAGCAATCGATCCGACTCGGCGAATGGATGGACTGGGGGCATGACTACTACACGCTCTCGGACGAGAATAACTACACCATCTGGTACTTTCTCAAGAAATGCTACGAACGCGGGCTGATCTACAAGGGTCACGACGTGATGACATGGTGTCCGCGCTGCGCCACCGGCATCTCCAACATGGAGACGCTTTCCGAAGACTATAGAGAGACCAGTCACCTGAGCATCTATGCCCGCTTCCCGTTGATCGACCGCCCTGGCGAGTACCTGCTCGTCTGGACAACCACACCGTGGACGCTCGCCGCCAATGTCGCCGCCGCCGTCAATCCTGACCTGACCTATGCGAAAGTCGAGCAGGATGGCGAATATTACTATATCGCCGAAGACCTGCTACCGGTGTTGAAGGCGCTGCGCGGGCGCGATAAGGGCGAGTACCGCGTGGTCGGCACGCTCAAAGGCGGCGAAATGGTTGGCTGGCGCTATCAGGGTCCGTTTGACGAACTGCCAGCGGAACAGGGCATTGTGCATACCGTCATTCCCTGGAAAGAGGTAAGCGCGACGGAGGGAACTGGCATTGTGCATATCGCGCCGGGAGCCGGGCGTGAGGACTTCGCGCTCTCGAAAGAATTTCACCTGCCCGTTCTCGCGCCCGTTGACGAATTCGGCGTCTATACAGAAGGATATGGCTGGCTCACCGGCCAGAAGGCGGCAGAGGTGGGACAGCAAATCGCCGAGAACCTGGCGCAGAAGGGCCTGCTCTATCGGACACAGAACTACCGGCACCGCTACCCGGTCTGCTGGCGCTGCAAGACTGAGCTGATATTCCGCCTGGTAGATGAGTGGTATATCTCAATGGAACGCCTGCGCTACGAGATCATGAAGGTGGTACCGGAGGCGAAATGGATTCCCGCCTTCGGCGAGGAGCGCGAGCTGGACTGGCTGCGCAACATGGATGACTGGATGATCTCCAAAAAGCGGTACTGGGGCCTCGCGCTGCCCATCTATGACTGCCCGCAATGCGGCACCTTCGAGGTTGTCGGCAGTGAACACGAACTGAAAGAGCGCGCCGTCGCCGGGTGGGAAGAGTTTGAGGGCCACTCACCGCACCGCCCATGGATCGACGCAGTCAAGATTCGCTGTAAAAGCTGCGGGGCCGAGGTTTCGCGTATCGCGGATGTGGGCAATCCCTGGCTGGATGCCGGTATTGTGCCGTTCTCGACACTGCACTATCGCACAGATCGAGAATACTGGCGGCAGTGGTTCCCGGTCGATTTCGTCACTGAGTCCTTTCCCGGCCAGTTCAAAAACTGGTTCTATTCCATGCTGGTCATGAGTACCGTGCTTGAGGGCATGTCTCCCTTCAAGACCCTGCTGGGCTTTGCCACGCTGTTGGGCGAGGATGGCGAGCCAATGCATAAATCGAAGGGCAATTTCGTTGTCTTCGACGAGGCCGCCGAAACCGTTGGCTCCGACACCATGCGCTGGCTCTACCTGAACCAGAACCCGGAGTTGAACCTGAATTTCCCGCGTATTCCGTCTGAGCAGGCCGTGAAACTGGCGCAGGAGGCAGGCGTGCCGGTGCGCCTGAGCGAGAAGTGGATGCTGGTGCGGCGCACGCTCGACAAAATCTGGAATGTTTACTGGTTCTTCGTGACCTACGCCAACATCGACTCCTTCAACCCCCGCCAGCACCGGCTTCCGGTAGAGCAGCGCAGCGACCTTGACCGCTGGATTATCTCGGAATTGCAGCGGACGATCCAGACCGTCACCAATGGCCTGAACGAGTACAACAGCACCACTCCAGGCATGGCGATTCAGGATTTTCTGGAAGACCTGTCGAACTGGTACCTGCGGCGCAGCCGCGAGCGAATCTGGAAATCAGAACTGGACAACGACAAGCTGGCGGCCTACCTGACGCTCTACGAGTGCCTGACCACGCTCATCACCCTGCTCGCGCCCTTCATCCCCTTCATGACAGAAGAACTCTACCAGAACCTTGTGCGCAGCGTTGACCCCAACGCTCCCATCAGTGTTCACCTGACCGATTGGCCGGTGGCAAACGAGGAATTGATCGATGAGCAGTTGATGAGGGAGACGCGCCTGGTCATGCAGATCGTCAGTCTCGGTCGCGCGGCGCGTGAAAAGGCACAGATCAAGGTGCGCCAGCCGCTGAACACGCTGTACGTGCGCGTGCCAACGCTTGCTGAGGAGGAAGCTCTCATGCGGCTTAAAGAGCAGATACTTGAAGAGTTGAACATCAAACGACTGGAATTGATGAGCAGCGAGAGTGATATGCTGACCTACACGCTCAGGCCCCAGGTGAAGGTACTCGGGCCAAAGTACGGCAGGCTGACGCAGAAAATTCTGGCCTCATTCAAAGCTCTCAACGAACGCGGTCTCAACGCAGCGGCCACACAGCTGAACGAAACCGGGGCATTAACCTTCACGCTCGAGGGTCAGCAGATCACGCTGACCCCGGAAGAGGTCGAGGTGCTTGCTACGGCGCGCCCCGGCTTTGTGACGGCGGAAGAGCGCGGCTACATCGTTGCTCTTGAGACAACAATCACCCCCGAATTGCGTGAGGAGGGCCTGGTACGCGACCTGACACACTATATTCAGGATATGCGCAAAAAAGCTGGCTGCAATATCGAGGATCACATCGGCCTCGCCTTCTACACCGACAGCGTGGAACTGGCCCAGATGCTCCAACACTACGGCGAAGCTATCCAGGCCGAGACGCTGGCAGACGTCATCCTGCTCAACCCCGACGAAGCCAACAAATCGGCTTTCGAGGAGGTTTATCGCGAGCGAGTCTCGCCTACTTCATCAAAGAAGTTGGAAGGCTACGATGTCGAAGTCGTGCTGGGGAAAATATTGAAATGAGGAGCAAGGCTGCTCCTCCTCTTCATCTGGCCTGTCAGAGCAAACCTGACAAAAAGGGACCGGGAAAAGCCTCACGGCTACGTACCGAAGTAAAGTTTAACCGTAAGAGGTCAATCAGGTTTCCTGCTCCATCTCTAATAATCTCATATTTACTTCTTCAACAAAGAAATCAACGTTCATATTCGATCTCACCTCCTCGCCTACAATGCTACAAAAGCCTCATTTACATGGGTTTCTTATACTCTCTAACGAAGCAGGCAATGCTACATAACGTCTTCCGGCATAACATTTCCTGAACAACAGTAGACGAAAGTCAATGTGTCTTCTATACTGTCAGCAGTGTCTTCTCGTTATATAGAAACCAATGGCTATATGAAAAACACGGATCGCAGCGAAATACCGGCAGAGGACGATATCGAGGTCATCGACCTGAATACGGAGGATAGCGGCAATAATAAGAACCGGTGGGGCAGGAAGTGGCCGTTATCGACCGCTTCCCTCACGGCGCTCTTTCGCTCTCGCCTCCTGATCTATGCTTCACTGGCAGGCTTTGTTATCCTGCTGCTGCTTGTTGGCATCAACGTTCCCTTTCTCAGCAGGCAAAACGCGCCGCTGATGACGCCTGCCGCGCCCTCATCGTCTCAGACTGCTGTAGCCTCCATTGCTGGCGCCAACGGCATCGTGTATATCGACGCCACCGATGGCACATTGAGTGCGCGCAGGGGCAGCGACGGCAAGCTACTCTGGCAGCGTTCATTTATCACGCCTGCCTACTACCTGGGGGCCGCGAGCAGCACAGCCTTATATGGCATTACTGCTAATGCGAACGGAACTGTAGTTGAAGCATTGCGCGCCTCCGATGGCAGCGTTCTCTGGGCTACTTCGGTACCTCCCGCCGGGCCGGGCCGAATCATGGTGAATGCAGGCATCGTCTATTACAATGCGCAGAACGGCACTGTCTATGCTCTGCGCGCCAGCGACGGCAACGAACTGTGGTATCTCTCATCCGGTATGACAGCTCCCCTGGACACATTCCTTTCTGTCTCAGATGGTATTGCCTCCATTCATACCAATGATGGCACTGTCTACGTGGTACGCGGCAGCGACGGAATGGAGTTTTTTCGCTACCATGCCGACGAAGGGACAAACTGGCAGCCATTCATCGAAAACGGCATTATCTACAGCAACGATGGGCATGGGACGATACAGGCCAATCAGGCCAGCAACGGGTCATTTCTCTGGCAGATACACTCCACCATCAACAAATCGTCGTTCTGGTCAGAATCCGGGGATATTATCTATCTGTACAATGCAGGAACCGTCAAAGCGTTGCGCGGCACGAACGGTTCGCCACTCTGGCAATACAAAACGCAGAGCGAGTTGATTATGTCTCCCTTTGCGCAGCAAGGGGTCACCTACATCGTGACACAGGATCATACGATAACGGCGCTGCATAGCAGCAATGGAAGCTTGCTCTGGCAGCAGCAGCTCCCCCCTTCCCTGCTTTACGGGCCAGCTATTGCCGATGGTATCCTCTATCTTGGCACCGATGACAATTCTGTTGATGCATGGAGAGGCAGCGATGATCTCTACCTCTGGCACTACACCACTCCTTCGGTCATTCTCTGGTACCCGTTGATCGATAACGGCATCATGTACCTGCAACAGGTAAACGGGTCGCTGGATGTTGTGCGCATGAACGATGGAGTGCTGCTGTGGCGCTACCAGCCAGCAACGTAGCATCTCAAAAACTGGTTGGGACATGTTCTGTACTGAGAAATGCCAGCCAGCATGTCATGCTTCGCTGCGCTCAGTATGACATGCTGGCTGGCATTTTCATAAGCATGCTAGATAGTAGCGAAACCCTTCAACTGCCTGGCAATCTGCGCGGCGTGGATAGCATCGTGGGCGGCAATGTGCAAGGCCTGGCTGCTGATGGTGATTTCGCCCTGTTCCTCGTGCTGGCCGTGCCGCTTCCACTGCTGCGGCGAGAGTCGGGCCAGCTCGGCGATGTGCTGCGCGCGGAAGCGATGGAATGCGGCGAGAGCTTCACGCAGGTCGGCGGCTGCATAGTTGCGTTCCCTGGCCCAGGCGTCCTGATCGTAGGCAGGAATAACGGGGTTATCGTTATCGCGCATGAGACGCATGCGTTCCAGCGCCCGCTCTTCGGCGTCGCGCAGGTGACACACGACTTCGACGACCGACCATCCCTCATCGCCGCCCTTCGCGGCGCTGGCCTGCTCCTGCGTGCAGCCTTCCAGCAGCGCGTCCAATACCTCCGGCATGGCGCGCAAGGAATCGAGTAAGTCCTGGGAAACATTTGCCATCGTTACGCTCCTTCGATTTTTTGCAGGAAGTTCTGCACCAGCTGCATGTAGCGTTCCGGCTCCTCAACATGAGAAAGGTGGGAGCAGTTTTCAAGCAAGACCCATTCGGAGCCGACAATGCCCTTATGCAGCACCTCGTTGATTGTCGGCGTCGATTCGTCGTATTCGCCGGAGATAATCAACGTGGGAACGTGAATTTCAGAAAGGCGGTCGCTGCGATCCCAGTCCTTGATGACGCCGATGACATGGAATTCGCTGGGGCCGTTCATGATATGGTAGACAGCGCCGATGTTGTCGAAGGCGCGCTGCACAAAATCCGGCAGGGGTTGGACACGGACAACGTGGCGATCATAGAAAACGGTCATCGCCTCCTGATATGCGGTAGAATCAGTAGTGCCAGCCTCCTCGTGGCACAGCAGGGTAGCGTTGACCTCTGGCGGCAGTTCGGCGCGCAGCCGGTTCGCCTCGGCTACCCAGAGGGGAATGCTCGGCGTAGTATTGGAGAGTATCAAGCTGACCAGGCCAGCGGGTTGTGTGAGCGCATATTCGATAGCGAGCATACCACCCCATGACTGCCCCAGAATATGCACGCGATCAAGCCCAAGCGCGCGGCGGACGGTCGCCAGTTCGTCGACGAACCGTTGCACGCCCCACTGCCTGATCGTGTCTTCATCGGGTATATCGGAACGACCGCACCCCAGTTGATCGTAAAATATGACGCGGCGCGTATCAGAAGCCAGCGCCGCGAGGTTGTCCAGGTAGTCATGAGGCGCGCCCGGCCCGCCATGGAGTATGAGCAGGGGAAGAGATTCTTGCTCTCCCCCGCCCCCAACAATGCGATACCAGACGCGGTAGCCATCCTCGACCGGAATAAAGCCTTCCTGTTCGCGCATACTCAATGGCCTTTCTCTTTACGGCGTAATAGCGATGGCGCGCACGGGGCTGCCGGAGCCATTGACAATTTTGAGCGGAGCAACGATGAGAATCGCCCCGGTCGGGGGAAGCTGATCCAGGTTGATGAGACTGGTGAGGCCGAATTTGCCCGCGCCGTGCATGGTGGTGTGATTGGGAAATGGCGGCGTGAATGTCCCGGCCTGGCCTGCGTCTGTGCCGACCGTCTCAACGCCGACGCCGAGAATGTCGCGCTCCTTTACCAGAAAGGCGGAACAATCCTGGTGGAATCCGGGCGAGTGCGCACCATCTTCGCGGACGTTAAGGAATTCTTCCCGGCCCTTTCGCTTGCTCCAGCCGGTGCGCAGCAGTACCCAGGCGCCAGCAGGGATGCGGCCATGCTCGCTTTCCCATGCCAGCAGGCGATCGACGGAGAGCAGAAAATCAGGGTCTTGCTCGACATCAGCGGTCACATCAATGACATAGGCAGGGCCGATAAATTTGCGCGGCTCGATAGTATCGGTGGCGTTATTGGGCAGATCTTTGCCGGTAACCCAGTGGATGGGGGCGTCAAAGTGCGTGCCGGTATGCTCGCCCAGATTGAGGATATTCCAGTACCATGCAGGCCCCTTTTCGTCATAGCGCGAAATCTCGGTGATAGTCAATCCCGGTGAGGGCGCAAATATGGGCGGCAGATCGATCACGACGGTATCCGGTCCCAGCGGCGTGGTCAGATCAACCACTCTAAGATGACCGGAGTTCAGTTCCTCCAGCAATTGCGCTAACACGGTGGTCTGGACGTTTGCCATACTAACTTCCTTTCGTACCAGCTAATAAATGGCGACAACTTACGATGGCAGCACCATGTCACTGGCCACGCTCCGTTGAGGCACGACGCATGGCTTCCAGCGCGCGTTTGAACTGGAAGCGGTTCTCAAGGAGCGGCAAATCCATGTGGAACGTTTTTGGCCCGACCGCCTCAACTTTAGAAATCACGCTAGTCAGGGTGTTACCGGCGAGCGCCTCGCCGACCGCGCTTTTCAGGCTTTCGGGCGTGTGCGCCTCTTTGACGACGGGGATACCCGACGCGCGCGCGATGCCAGCCAGGTCTGTGCCGGTTGAAGTGGCGGTGGGAAAGCCGCCGACGGAGAGCAGGCTCTCGTTATCAAAGACGATGTGCAGGAGGTTGCCGGGTCGATAGCGGGCCATCGTGCTGAGCGTTCCCAGGTTCATGAGCAGCGAGCCATCGCCGTCGAGAACGATGACCTTCTGCTCGGGCATTGAGAGGGCGATGCCGAGGCCCATTGACGAGGCCAGCCCCATCGCATGCTCCAGATAGAAAAAGTTCGGACGATGGCCGAGCATATAGAGTTCGGCGGCAACAGCCCCCATGATGGTGACGACGATATGGGGTTCCAGTTCCGGGTAGATAGCTTCCAGAGCAGCAGCGCGCAGCATATCAGTCCTCCCACATCAATTCACGAGACAACAACACGGCGACGGGATGTAGTGAAGCCAGCGCCAGCGTCTGCGCGTCCTTGATCCGGCGCTGAACATCAGCGGGATTGGTCAGATGCCAGAGCGGGATGTTCAATGCGCGCAAAAGCGGCTCCGTCAGCAGCCCTCCCTGTGTCTGCCAGGGGTCCTTCTCACCCATATGACCACGATAGCTGATCAACATGAGCAGAGGAATTTTGTAGAGCAAAGCCAGGGAAACGATGGGATTGATGGCCGCGAAGAAACCGTGATTCTGCATGAGCAGCGCCGAATTGACACCGGCAAGGTGGGCACCCGCCGAGATACCGATCCCTTCCTCCTCCTTCGCCAGCCGCACAAGCGTCATGTCGGGATCCTCTTCAGCCATGCGAATCAGGTGGACCAGCCAGGTTTCGGGCAGGGCGGAGATGATCTTCACGTCACACGCTTTGAGGGCATCATAGATCAACCTGGAATTTGCGATAGATACAGGCATAGCCAGACCCTCCAGAGAAGAAATAACAGAACGGAAGGAATACGCTTCCATCTCTACATATGCAGTATATCATTTCTCTCCCCTGACGGCAAAACTGTCACAGACATATCATGCTTCGCTCCCGCCCGGTATCCGGGTAGCCCATTGTTCAGTATGCTTGCTCAGATGCTTTACTCCCGCTCAGTATGACATGTTAGAGCGCCTTTTTCAGAGCAGAGAAATAGCCCTTCTGTAGAGTCAGAATACTCTACCAGAAGGGCCACTTTGCAAATATCAGTTTTCACACGCGGATATGTTCCCTACCGCACTCTCCACCTCAAATTTTTCGTCTCCACCAGCCAGACCCCATCCCTCACAAATAGTGCTTCGCTATTCCCCTCTACCAACCTCTCCCACCTGTTATCCTTCCCTGCCATCTCCACCCTCATTTCAGCGTCGCCTTTCCCTACCACCCTTATCTCTGTCCCCCCCCACCATCAACCACATCTCCCTGGATATTGCCTCCACCTCTATCCTCGTCCTTGTTCAACCCTGCCAACCACCTCTTGCCCTCACTTCCACCCTATTTTTCCATAAGTAACTCTCCCCCTTTACTTTTCCCCTTCCACCTATCGCCCATCACCACAGCGTGCGTTCCTGATAATCTGATATTTGCTCTATCGACGAAACGTTTTACCCTTGCCACGTCCCTTCATCCACTCTTAACTTCCCCGTTTCCAGTAGAAAGTATAGCGGAAATGGTCATGTTTTGCATGAATATCTCGCCCTCTCCATGAACGTTTTTTCATCATTCGTTTGTTTTATGTCAAATTCAAAGATTTACGAAATTACACTTTCTTAATATATAAATATACGATACAATACATCAACTTTGTTTAAGGAAAAAGCGGGCGAAGATTCAGATGAGCTGCTAGAAAATGGGTCAGGAGCCTGTATTGGTGTTCCGGCGGAGTTATGGTATACTTGTAGGACAATTGTGCGTGTACCTTCCCGCTCGCGGGAGAAGGATAGAACGAAAGAAAGGCGGCAGGGCTTCCTCTATGAAAGAGCAATCTCTGGACAATCTGTGGCTGGCGCAAATACTCTGGGATCTTGGGGCAGTCCAGTTTGGCAACTTTACAGTGAGTGAGTCCGCGGTAAGCTCACCGGTTTTTGTCAATCCCAAAGTATTGATCAGCAATCCAACGGCGCTGCGCGTGGCGAGCAAGCTCATGCAGCAGGAGATCAACCTGGCACAATCTCTACGTCGACCGAAAGTTCACCAGTTCAGCCTGGTCGCCGGCGTCCCCGTCGGCGGGCTATTACTGGCCTCGGCCTACTCACTGGAAACCAACATTCCGCTTATCTATGCCCGCAGCCGCCCGGAAGGAACAGGCAAACGGGGCATCGAGGGTCACTACACAAAGGGCGATACTGTCTTAATTATCGACGACCTGATTACGCGTGGTAGCAGCATTCTGGAAACCGCCGCCCTGCTCGAAGAAAACGACCTGAAGGTCAAGGACGTGATCGTGCTGATCGACCGTGAGCATGGAGCCGCCGAACGGTTACGCCGTCATGGCTATAATTTAATCAGCATTCTCAAGCTCGACGTGATGCTCAACCTCTACATGTCGAAGGGACTGATCACCGAGGAGCAGTACCGCACCTGCGCCGAGTACCTGCGCAGCAAACAGGGAGAGAACAACGACTCTCTGTAGGCGGCGCACAGGGTGCGCAACGGAAAACAGAAAAGGCCAGGAAGAACATCGCTTCCTGGCCCCTTCATTACCCCATGTCCGGTTACAGGAAAGGCTTCTCACCGCTGCGTCATCGGTGGGACAAGCGGAGTAGTGCGCTCATCGCCGGAGTGGCCATTCCTTGCGGTGGCGTTCATGCGATGCATCGACTCCATAAACGGCTCGATCAGGTCAATCGGCAGCGGGAAGATGATAGTGGAGTTCTTCTCGACCGCGATCTCCGTCAGCGTTTGCAGGTAGCGCAACTGCAGCGCGCCCGGCTCAGCCGCGATGACGTTTGCAGCTTCGGCCAGCTGGGTGGATGCCTGTAATTCGCCTTCGGCGTGAATGATCTTGGCGCGCTTCTCGCGCTCCGCCTCGGCCTGCTTGGCCATCGCCCGCTGCATCGTCACCGGCAGTTCGATGTCCTTGACCTCGACCGCCGTGACTTTGACGCCCCAGCGTTCCGTATGCTCATCGATGATGGCCTGCAGTTCCTGGTTGATCTTCTTGCGTTGGGAGAGCAGTTCGTCCAGTTCCGACTGACCAAGCACGTTTCGCAGCGTTGTCTGGCCGATCTGCGTCGTGGCCTGGATAAAGTTCATCACGTTGACGACAGCCGCAGCCGGGTCTACCACGTAGAAGTAGATCACCGCCGTAACTTTGACCGTCACGTTGTCGCGGGTGATGACTTCCTGCGGCGGCACGGTCAGCGTGACGATACGAAGATCGACTTTCACCATACGCGAGATGATCGGGGGTACCCAGAAGATGCCGGGACCCTTCGCGCCCGTCAGGCGGCCCAGGATAAAGATGACGCCGCGCTCGTACTGCTGCACGACGCGAATGCCGGAGAGCGCCATAAAGATCAGGATCAGGACAATAACACCGAGAACACCCAGGATAAGACTACCCATTTGGATTGCCTCCTTTTTGTTTTTCCGCGTTCGTTAATCTATTTTAGGAATAGCAGGCGCCTCTACCGGCGGCAGCGAACGCACCGGCCGCACGAACAGGCGCAGGCCATTTACGCTTACTATCAGCACTTTTGCCCCTGCATCTACCGAGGAAGCATCAAGCACAGTGGCAGCCCAGTTTTCGCCGCCGTAGCTCACACGGCCTTCAGGCGTCAGCGGGGTCAAAGCGATAGCCTGCGCGCCAATCATGCCCTCTACGCCGGTCGTGACAGGTTTGCGCTGCGTGCGCACGATAATGGTAATCAGCGCGAAACTGATCAATGCGATGACACCTGCCATGCTATAGACCACCCAGGGATCGACCTGCGGGCCGTTGTAGGGTCCGCCGCTGTTGAAGAAGAGCAACGCGCCGATGATGAGTGAGATCACCGCGCCGACGGTCAGCACGCCGTGTGTTGGCAGGCGCAAATCCAGCACCAGGAAGACGAATGATAGCACCATCAGACCGAGGCCAATCCAGTTGGGGTTGAGCGAACCGACTCCCAGCAGGAAGAGCAGGAGGGCAATACCACCAACGGTACCGGGCAGGATGGCGCCGGGATGCGAGATTTCCAGGTAGATGCCTATCATCGCCAGGATGAAGAGCAGGAAGACGACATTCGGGTCGATCAGGAAGCCATAGAGCGAGTCGGCAACGCTCTCGCTGAGCATCTGCACGCTCGCGCCCTCCGTTTGCAGGGTGACGCTGTGTCCATTTGCCAGCGTGACTGTTTGCCCGTTAACCCGGCTGAGCAGGCTGCCGAGGCTACTTGCCCCCAGATCAACGATATGATCGCTAATAGCTGTAGCGTCCGTATACGAGGTGGCCTGCGTCACCATCAGCGCCGCATCCTTGAAATCGCGATGGTAACGGGACTGAATACTGCTCAAGGAAGCTAAAAGGTCGTTCTCAATTTTCTGCTTGAGCGTGCTGCCGATATCACCGCCGGTGCTATCGACGGGGCTGGAGGCTCCGATGCGTGTGGTGGGAGCCATCGCTGCGATCTGCGCCGCCAGTGTGACAAAGGCCCCGGCAGAGGCCGCACGCGCACCTACAGGGGACACATACGAGATCACCGGAACGGTACTGCTCAGTTCCGCCTGCACCATCGCCTTCATCGAGTCCAGATCGCCGCCCGGCGTGTCAATTTCGATGACCAGCGCCTGCGCGCCATCACTCTCGGCAGTGGCAATGCTGCCGGTCAGATAACGCATGGAAGCCGGGTTAATCTCCATATTGAGGACCATCACATCCACGTGGGGAGAGACGGCGCCCGCGGCGGCAGACCGTGAGGTCATGGTGAAAACGAAGATGGCAATGAGCGATGCGATTACGGCGGGAAGCAGGAGCGCAAGGCTCAACGGCTTCCTGCGTACATCAGTATGGCGCGAAAACATGTCACAATGCCTCCTGACAGGATAAAACGACGCGCCTGAAAACAGGTATCATATTCTTTTTCCTACCAGACATCATACCATAGTTGTCCATTATATGATACCCGTACCTCAAATACCTGACTTCTTTCTTGCTTCGCTTCCTTCATTCGCCGGACCACGGTAAATTACTCTCATATGCTACTTTGCTATTTGTTATATTGAATATAACATACTGCTATTAGGCTGTCAAGGGGAAAAGCAGCCAATTTTAGTAATCCATCCTATTTTGCCGGGAAGTTCTTGCCAGACAGGCCGCGTTTCTGTACACTGATATGAGAAATCACTATTTTCTATCAAAAAAATTTGCGTGTCGCATTCTGGTATTTTCGCGGGAACAAAATACAGGAAAGAAATATACCTCTGAAGGAGGTTCTGATGAAATGAAGGCGACAGGAGAAGAATTGAGCTTTCACCGGCGTATTCTTGCACGCAATGATCCGATCGCTTTTGCAGAGCTGGCAGATGCGCTGTACCCCTCACTTGTCCAGGCCGTCTGTAAACGGGCTGGCGCCCACGCGGACCAGACGCTGGTTGAAGAGGCGGTAGGGCAGGCGCTGCTGGATTATCACGACCGTCCAGACAGCTATAATCCTGAGCGCAGCGGCCTGCGCAGTTATCTGGTGATGGCCGCGCACCGCGACTTTTTGAATACGGTGGCAAAGGAACGGCGAGCGCAGGCGCACCAGATCTCGCTCTTTGAGCTGGCATTGCAGGGCTATGATATTGTCGACGAGCGGGAGGAAGTGGAGAGCCACGTCCAGGCCGGGGAATTGCTGGCCATGATCGATGACATCTTCCCTGATGCAGGGGAGCGGCGCATCGTAACGTTGATCCTCAACAAAGTGCAGGCACAGGCTCCCTATGTCCAGGTGCTGGGCATCGCGCATCTGCCGGTGGAGGAGCAGCGCAAACAGGTTCAACTCGTGAAAAACCGGCTCACGCGACGGCTGCGGCGCCGGTTGAAGGGGATGCAGTTTACCTAATTCAGGAAGGAGAGTTTTATGAGCGATTTCGTAGCGTCGCTTGATCGTCTGGCCTTGCTGGCACGAGCGCGTCCAAACCTGCTTGCCGGTTCGCTGGCCCGCTATCAGGAGCAGGAGGGATTGTCTGACAGCCAGTTAGCGGCGCGCCTGGGCTGCGAAGTTGAGGCGCTGGCCCGGCTCGCGCTCTGCGAACGGCCCCGTCCCGCCCCGTACTTTGCCGGTGACGCCGAACGCATTGCCGGGTATATCCATGCCGATCTCAAAGGCCTGGTTCAGGTGTTGCGCGCCATCGAGGTACGCGAAGCCTTGAGTGGCCGCGCCGACGCAAAGCGAGCCGTTGGCCCGGCCCTGCTGGCAGCGCGTGATTATGATGAGGATGAGAAAGACGGGGAAGATCAGGGAATATCTACTGACAGTGACGCGGATGAACCAGAGAATGGATAACGAGCCTCTTATCGAAAACACGGCGCAGGAGTTCTGGGCGCTGACAGGAACAGCGCCCACTTATCCCTGCGCCCTTGCCATGCCGATGCTGCTCAACCTGCCCCTGGCAATCTTTGCCGTCAAGCATTTGCGTGTCCGCGACGTTACTACCTGGATGCGCGGCGTGGGCATAGAGCATTGCATTGCCGGGCGCGACCGCCGCCTGCATGGCTGTCTCGTCGCCAATCGAGGCATGGGCGCGATTTTCTACGATGCAGAGGATACAGAGGAAGAGCAACGTTTCACGCTGGCGCACGAACTTGCCCATTTCCTGCTCGACTATCAGGCCCCACGCCGGCGCGCCCTGGCGATTCTGGGCGAAACGATCCTGCCCGTGCTGGATGGAGAGCGCACACCAACGTTGGCGGAACGCCTGCACGCAGTGCTTGGCACCGTCACCCTCGGCACCATGAGCCACTGCATGGAACGCCCCGGCGAAGGTCTGCCCGGCAGCGTCGTTCTTGATATCGAAGATCGAGCCAACCGGCTGGCGCTGGAATTACTCGCCCCTGCCGCGCTGCTCACCGAACGGTTACAATTGCCAGCCGCGCCACGCGGCTTCAAAGCGCGCCTATATTTTCTGACACAGTTGCTGGCCGACGAACACGGGCTGCCCGCGAACATTGCCGCCGCTTACGCTCGTTTTCTGCTGCGCAAACTGGGAGAACCTACCTTTCGCGACTGGCTATTTGAAACAATAGAGTAGAATTATCTGAACAGGTGTCGAATCCTGTTGTTGAGGTGGGAATAACAGACAGGGAGCGGCAGAGCAGAGACTGCACGAACGTCGCAGGGAGAGAAGAGACGTCCGATGGAAAACGATAAGCTAGCTGATGAGCAGGATGCTGCCGGAGCAAACTCCACGCTGGTGATGGAGCAGGATGAATTTCAGGCAGCATTCGGGGAATCGATCAACCGTACTCTGGATATCAACACGTGGGATGCGGGTGAAGACCTCACCGCCATGTACGAGGCGCTCCAGCAGGAGGTGGCGCTGGCAGTGGAGCAGGAGGGGCGCGTGCGCGAGCGGGTACGGTCAGAGCTATTTCCTGCTGTCTTCCGGCATCCGGGCGCGCCAGCCTGCGCAGGGCATTACCAGGTAGACCTGCCGACCATTGAGCGCATTCACCGGGGTCTGCTCTTTAACGGCAGCGTCGAGGCATGCGATGGTACAGTGAATATTCACGATACGCTGCCCGTGACTATTGCGCAGATCGGGGTTTCGCTGGTCTCCTATCAGGGAGATCGCGGCACGTGGCTGCATCGGCTGTATCGCCGCGACCTGCGCGTGGCCGGGCCAGACCCGATCGCGGAGGTCATAGATTTGCTGGAACGGCGCAGGCACCGCGAGAGTACCGATGCCCCCAGCGTCAGAGATACACTCGGCGCTTTCACGCAGGTTGGCATCATGGCCTTTGCGGAGCGCGCGATCCTGCTGCGCAAATCCTCGGCGCCCTGGCGCATGGGACACGGCCACCCCGTTCCCTACGAACTACTCACCGGCGGCGGGCTGGCTATTGACGGCGATATGCCGCTGCTGCGCCAGAGCATGGAGATGTGGCGCGAGCTGCTCATCAATCACAAACGCTGGGTTTTCGTGACGAGCGCGCCGACCGATCGCGTGCTGCTGACGCTCGGCGATGCGCTCGGCCCGCTCGAATTCGCGCTGGTCGCCACGCCGTTGCAGGTGATGCGCGATATCGCAAGCGGAAATTTTCCCGTAAGAACAGGGTTAAAACGGGATCTGCTGAACTTTGTCGAGGAACTGGGTCCGCAAATTGTGATCGGCCTCTATCGCGCCTCTGCCCATGCCCCGGCGCGCCTGTTCTATGCACACCGCGACTATGCCTCGATGGCCGCGTCCATCGTCATCGCCGACAGCGTCCTGCAGGAGCAGCGCGGCTTCCCCCTGCTGATCGATCTGGCAGATACAGTCTGTCGCACCACATTTGGTGGGGGAACGTTCCAGAGTATGATCCAGCAGGCTTATGCCGAGGCGGGCGAGCCGTTCCGCTATCTGGGCGAACGAGAGACACGACGCTAACGATTTGATCAAGGAGGGGAGAGATGAACGAGCAAACCAACCAGCGCGCTCAAGATTTTCTGCAGACGCAGGCAACGGGCATGCCGCTGCCACAGGACGTGCTTGAGCAGATTGATCTCGATATCGCGCAGGCAGGCGGCGAATGGGAGGAACCGGCAGAATACCAGGGCGCGATTGGCCGTACCATGTTCGACCTGCCCAGCAGCGAAGACAACACCGTCACCGTTCTGTTGCCCAGAGACACCATTCATCACGCGCCCTCTCAATCGCTGGTACGTATTCACAGCAAAGATGGCAGCCATATCCGCAAGTATCTGGGCATCGTAGTGAAGGGGCCGTTTGCCGAGCCGGATGGGCTGCGCGGCGATGCCCCTATTATGATTACGACGGCGGTGCGCGGCGGTATCTTCATGCCCCGTTATCATGGCCGGGTGCAGGTCGAACTGCTTGGCGAAGAGGTGGGCGGAGTTCTCATCCCGCCGCGTTTGCGCCCGCTGCCCAACAGCCCCGTCTTCACGCTCGACGCGAACGAGACGCTGCAAACGCTGCGACTGGAAGGAGATATCCCGCTGGGCGTACCGGCAGGTTATGATGAGATCACGGCCTCTATCCCTTCCGATAAGAAACTGGTGCTGCCCCGGCACCTCGGCATTCTGGGAACAACCGGTGGCGGCAAATCCACCACCGTCTCGTCGCTGATCAGCAGCTTCCAGCAAGCCGGTCTCGCCACAGTGGTAATCGACACGGAGGGGGAATATACCGAGATTTACCAGCCAACGCAGGACCCCGCTATGCTCACGGCACTGGAGAAACGTGGGAAGGAGGCACGCGGCGTCAAACAGGTGGTTGTCTACCATCTGCACGGACGCGAGACGACCTGCCCGGATAAGAAGCGCACGCGCACGTTTTCTCTCTCGTTCTCCCGGCTTTCCCCTTACATGGTGATGGGGATACTGGAATTCAACGATGCCCAGCAGCAGCGTTACCAGCGCGCCTACGATATCACCAGGTACCTGCTCGCGCAACTGCGCATCTTCCCCGCCACAGAGCAGGATCGGCAGCAGATCCTCGAACTGGACGAGATGGAGACCGGCTATCCTCGTATGACGGTTGAACAGGTCTATGATGTCGTAAAAATCATGGCACATCTGGCAGCAAACGAAAGGAAACTTGAGGATTTTGCCGCCCCGGAGTATCACTTCTATAGCCCGCAGTTCAGGCAGCAGAAAGCGCGCGTGGTTGAGCTGCTCAGAAGTGGCATCGGGCAGGAACATCTCTCGCACCCGGCGAGCTGGCGCGTGATCCAGGGAAAGCTTTCGCAGTTGATCCGCATGAAGATTTTCGACAATCCGCAGGCCGACCCGCTCGCCTACCAGCAATTGACGGTGTCCGGTCAGGTCAGCATCATTGATTTGAGCGATACCGATTCGCCACAGATCAACAATCTGGTGATTGCCGAGTTTCTGCGTGGTCTGATGGAGGCGCAGAACAGTCACTATAACGAAGTGACGCGCAGCACACAGGGAGAAGCGGCCACGCTCCTGCGGCGCACAATGGTCATCATCGAAGAGGCGCACGAATTTCTGTCGGCAGAGCGCATCAGGCAGATGCCCGTACTCTACCAGCAGGTGGCGCGCATCGCCCGGCGTGGCCGCAAACGCTGGCTCGGACTGGCGTTTGTCACTCAGCTTCCGCAGCACCTGCCCGAGGAGGTGCTGGGCTTAATCAACAACTACATTCTCCACAAAATCGGCGATGCCAACGTGATCAGCCGACTCAAACGCTCGCTCGGCGTCGTCGATGACTCGCTCTGGCAGCGCCTGCCCAATCTTGCCCCCGGCCAGGCGCTGGTTTCGATGAGCAGCTTCGCTCGCCCGCTTCTCATCAATATCGACCCGACGCCGTGCAAACTGCGCATGGTGGAGTAGATATCAACAGCAAACAACGCTCTTTCATCCAGATTGGTCTTTGCGATGGCGCGATTGCTCGCGCCACCAGGGACGAGTATGCCCATCACCAACCAGAGGAGGTTTCCGGTGAACAATAGCACGCTGCCCGATACCATTCCCATTTCGGCCCTGAATGCGCTGGTGTACTGCCCACGCAGGTTTTATTACGAGTTTGTGCAAGCTGATATGCTCGTCAACGAATTTGTCCTTGAGGGAACGCTGGTTCACCAGCGAGCGCACCAATCCGGTCAGCACACAACGGCGGGCGGAGAGATAGAGACGACGCGCCTGTATCTGTGTAGCGAGACGCTGCGCCTCTCCGGCTTCGCGGACGTAGTTGAAGAGCGAGATGGGCAGCTCATCCCGGTAGAATATAAGCACGGACGGCAGGGAAACTGGCTCAATGACAGTATTCAGCTGTGTGCGCAGGCTCTGTGTCTGGAAGAGCGACGGCCAGATAAAACCCCTATTCCCTACGGCTACATCTTCTATGTCGCCTCGCGGCGGCGCGTGCAGGTACCGTTCACGGAGGAACTGCGAACCAGGACCAGGGAAGCCATTGCACAGGCATTCGAGGTAGCTGCGCGTGAGAGCGTGCCACCGCCACTTGAAGCGCCTTTGACCGTGCGCTGCCCGCATTGCAGTCTGTTACCGCTCTGTCTGCCCGATGAAGTGAAAATGTTGCGTTCTCATGCACAGAAAGGAGGCGCTCATGCCAACTCTGTATCTCACTGAAGAATACGCCGTTGTGCGGCGCGATAGCGAAGATTGCCTGCTCATCCAGATTCCTGAACGAAAGGGGAAGTATGGTTCTGCTCCTGCTCCGGCACGGAAAGAAATCATCCCCCTGGCAAAAGTAGATGACGTGGTCGTTATAGGCGAAGTGACAATGACCGCTTCCGCGCTGCATTTGCTGCTCGAACGCAATATCGAAGTCACCTTTTTGAGCTACTTCGGCAAATACAAGGGGCGTCTCTCGCCGCCATTTTCCAGAAACGCCTTGCTGCGTATGGCTCAGCACCGGGCGCATCAAGACATGACAAAGCGCAGCGCCCTGGCCCGCCGCTTCGTCATCGGCAAACTCTCGAATCAGCGCACCATGCTGCAAAGGTACAATCGCCGTCAGCCAGACCCGGAGATTGCTACAGCCATCGATCAGATCGCAATCCTTCTCAACGCGCTGGAGACCATACAAGTCGATGCCAGCATGCGGCAACCGGGTCAACCACTGGCAAGCGGGGACAACCGTATTGAAGGAACCCCGCTCGAAGCGATTCTGGGTCTCGAAGGAGCCGGAAGCGCCGCCTACTTTCGCTGCTTCAGCAAACTCATTGCTGACCAGCAGCAGTGGCCCTTCGCCCAGCGCATCAAACGGCCCCCGACCGATCCGGTCAACTCGCTGCTCAGCTTTGGCTACTCGATGCTGACCAACCAGGTTGCCAGCGCCATCCAGACCGTCGGCCTGGATCACTACATCGGCTACCTGCACAGCTCATTCTATGGCCGCCCGGCGCTGGCGCTGGACCTCATGGAAGAATTTCGTCCTCTCATCGTCGACTCCGTTGTCCTGACGCTCCTCAACAACCGGATGCTCACCCCTGGTGATTTCATCGAGGAACTCGGAGCCTACCGTCTCAAGCAGGAGAAGCGCAAAATCTTTTTCACCAGATTCGAGGAACGGCTCAACGAAGAGATCACGCATCCAATTTTTGGTTACCGCACAACCTACCGGCGCTGCCTCGAACTGCAAGCGCGGCTCCTTGCCAAAACGCTCACCGGCGAAATCGACGAATACCCGGCCTTCCTGACCAAATAGAAAGCGAGACTGCACATGGGAAACAAAGCAAAAACAACCAGCAGCAACCAGACCACCTGTTACGTTGTGGCCTACGACATCCCCGACGACCGGAGGCGCACAAAAGTCCACAAAATCCTCCAGGGCTTCGGCAAATGGACCCAGTATTCTCTCTTCGAATGCTTCCTTTCGCGTAAAGAGCTGGTGCAATTACGCACCAAACTTTCAGAACACCTTATAGACAAAGAAGACAGTGTCCGCTTCTACCCTCTCTGCGCCAACTGTATTGAGCGAGTAGAAACAGTCGGCGGCCCTCCACCGACCGAAGACCTCCTCTTCGTTGTCTAAACCTCTCGCAGCAACACAACGGCCTATCTTACACCATCGATCAAGCTCAACCACTTCCGAGAGGCGCAGTGACAACTCCACTGAGCATAGCCTCTCGGAAGCTCTCACAAGCCACTTCAACCAGAATCCCCCTCAAAACCCCCCAATTCTCCCTCCAAAAACCTCCTCTCCAAAAAAGCCTCTCGGAAACTCTTGATTTCCCCCGCTTCCTATGCTAAACTACAACCACATCGTCTGAGAGGGCCTGACTTCCCGTTTGGGATTGAAACTTGCCGGTACCTGTTTACCAGCTTCTTGCATAGCTCGTCTGAGAGGGCCTGACTTCCCGTTTGGGATTGAAACATAGAAATTCATTACCCTCCACCTCCATTAGCGCATAGTCTGAGAGGGCCTGACTTCCCGTTTGGGATTGAAACCTTCCATTTCCACTTCTCTACTTCTCATCATAGGTGGTCTGAGAGGGCCTGACTTCCCGTT
>CADDYT010000063.1 GCA_902810755.1 Chloroflexota bacterium | reverse complement strand
GGCATAGAGCTTCTCCGCGATAAATACCCCAACAATGTAAACTATACGGGGGCAAAGGGCGAAAATCAAGCGCCCCGTTTCACATGGTGAAATCGTAGCACGAGGCCCCGGTCATGGCATGCCATGAGCACAATGGTTTTCTACAGACTGGTTTCCAGGCTCCATAAAAATGCGTAGCCTGCCGATAGTATTTTTTGCTCTTTATATTGCCGTACCCGCTCCTGTATGCTATGCTTGAGAAAGGTATAACGCGCTTGCAGAATACTGCCTGGCTTGCTGATGAAGCCAGGCAGAAGAAAAATATTCTTTGCAAGACCTTTTTATCTGACATCTGAAGCGAGGTTCGTAAGATTGAGCAGGGCGACCACCAGGCTCGCCCCTACCCTCCCTCGTCAGGCAGCTCAATGCAGGGGAACCGCGCTGTTAATAGAGAGATTTCTATCTCTTGATTTTAGAAATATATTTTGCTGGATGAGGTATACATGCAACCTGATTACCGGTCTTCGCTTCAAACAGGGCAGCGTCCATCCCCACCTCACGCGCGGGGCAGACTGTTGAAGCGACCGCAGCCGTTCTATTCGCCGGACGAAACCGCAGGGGACGGTTTGCACAGGCAATACGAACTTGATATCGCGCAGATGCCAACGCGCAAACAGCCGCGAATCATGCTCACATCAGAAGAACTTCGCCCTTTCGAGCAACTGGATGAGGAATTAACGGCTGATCTGGATCTGAGTAGCATGGGTACAATGAGACTCATGCAACTGAGCGGCATGCTGCGAGCGGTGCGCGTACCGGAGATGAGGACGCCAGCCGACCCGGTGAGCAGCAATGGCAACACGCCTGCAACGTGGGAAACGTGGCCCGGCGGCAGCACGACGCAGACTGCACAGGGATGGCCCGGAAGTTATATGCAGGCGCCAGGGCGGTCAGCATTGCCCTCCACGCCCCCCCCAACGCTTGCTGTTCAGGAACAGGCCCCGGCAAAGAAAAAGACCTTCTTACAATCGCCTGTCGTGAAGATGATCCTGGGCGGGGCAATCGGTATCGCATTGCTCTTCCTCGTCGCCCATTTCGTCAATTTTCCCACCACCATCGCTATCCTCCGCCAGCATCTGGCAACGCCGCAGGGCATCACTTACGCACTGCTGGCAAGCGCAGCTTTTATCACCGCCTTTAGCATTCGCGCCAGCCGCTGGCGGCTCTTTCTGCGACCGATTACGAACATCAGCCCGATCAAGGCCATCCAGATTTACTGGGTGGGGATCTTCATCAACGTGCTTCTCCCTATCCAGGGCGGCGAAGTAGCGAAAAGCTTGCTGCTCAAGCGCATCACCGGCACCCCGGTCAGCCGATCACTACCAACGGTGGCAATGGATAAGTCGCTTGACCTGATGCCCGCACTGGTGATTCTGTCCATCGTGCCGTTTATCCCCGGCATTCACATGAGCCCGGTTCTCTGGTTCATCCTGGCCCTCGTCAGCAGTATCCTCATCGGCGTGATTATCGTGGTCGCCCTGGCCGCCTGGAATCGCTCCCTTGCGGTGCGTTTCATCCAGACAATGCTGCGCCTGGTGCCAAAAAAAATTGCGCAGAAGATCGAGGGCTTTGCCATTGGCTTCGTCGATTCGCTGCTGGCGAGCGCGAGCAGACCAAAAACCTTTCTACCCGCGCTGCTGCTGACCTGCCTGGCTCTTTGCTGCGACGGCCTGTTCGCCATGTTTGCCTTCTGGACGGTCGGCGTCTATATGAACTTCGGGCAGGCCATTTTCGGCTACACCACCTTCAACATGTTCACCATCTTACCGACGCCGCCGGGGCAGGTAGGCAGCAATGAGGCCATTGGCACGCTCGTCTTCGGCGGCCTGCTCGGCTTCAACAAAACCGGCGTCCTCGCCATGTTCGTCTTCTCCCACCCGCTGACGGCGCTTATTATGTTCACCCTGGCCATGATCAGCCTGGCCTCCCTCGGCCTGAACCTTTCCAGCGCGCTCAAGGCCCCCTCCACTGAAGAGGGCAGAAAGGCCTTCCTCGAATCACAAAAATACATGGCCATCATGACTCACGGGTATTGATAACGGAACTTTGGCAGACGGAGGCAGGAAATCCATGTCATGCTGAGTGAAGCGAAGCATCTCTGGTTGCCAACCGGGCGGCATGGCCCACGCAAGATGCTTCGCTGTCGCTCAGCATGACACGTCTGCGCTGGTTTCTCATGGCATGTTTGTTACAACTTCCAGACCTTCAGGTTAGTGAAGGATGCCTCTGTGACCCGGTTGTAAACAGAGGCCGAGACGCCAATTTGCCCGTGACTGAAGGTGCTATCGGTCACCGTATCAACTGGCTGGCCATTGACATAGAGGGTGATCTTGCTGCCCTGCACAACTACACCCATCACGTTGGTCTGATTCAATCCCCGATGAATCGCCGGGTTACTCCCACCGGTCATTGTGGTAAACTGGCCCGCGTCGGCTTTGTAGAGGCCGTAGGTGCCATCCTGGGCTACATCGAACTCGTAATACTCATTCGGGTTGGTGTTCTCCACATGGAAGAGCATGCCGCCGCCGTCGCCTTTGAGAACCGTCATATTCACCTGGTAGGCAAAATTGCTGAAGTCGGTAGCATTGGCGATACAGTAATCAGAATAATGCGGGTCCGGGGCTATAGCGTGGTATGTGCCATCCTTGAAGGCGCAATTGCTGTTCTCATCCCACCGGTGTCCCTGATTATTCGCCGTCAGTGGATCAGTAAAGACCAGCGTGCCACTGTGCGTGTAGGGATTCTCTACCGCAGCGGTAGCCTGCGTATGGGCTGTTGCCGTCGCGTGTGCCTGAGCGGTAGCAGTGGCCTGCACCTGCCGCTGATGGGGCTGGTAGACGGCGGCATAGTAGATGAGACTTCCTCCACCGGCGATCAGCACGATGACCAGCAAGGCCACCAGCGCGATCAGCCATGCCGGAAAGCGCCGACGCCGCTGTGTGGGAGAACCAGGGGCCTGCGGAGCAGGATAATATGGCTGACCGCCTGACTGCTGATTGGCCGGAAAGGGTGTCGGCGGCGGTGGCGGCGGCACACTATACGGATCAAATGCGTCAGCAGCGGCTAGCGGTGGCGTAAAGGGTGCTGGCTGCTGACCTGCAGAAGAGGCTGGAGCAGCAGGCGCGTTCTCTCCATATACCGTCGCCGGAGTTGATTCTGGACGTGGAGAAGCCAGCAGCGTCGCTTCAGACGAGGATGGCTCGACGGGGGGAAAAGAAATAGGGCTGGAAACCGGCAGCGTCATATCCGGCCTCGACGCCCCTGCACCGGCAGATGTAGCTGCCCCACAGGCGGGACATGTCGGCGTGCCGGTAGAAAGTGAAGCTCCACAATTAGTGCAATACATAGCTAAACCCTCCTAACAATACTAACACCTATCCCTGGCGATATAGTACAATATGAAGCTGAATAATACAATATGGAATGATAAGGAAAAATTGACTCCGTACATATCATGCTTTACTCGCGCTCCGCATGACAGGTTCCGGCCACCGGTTCATGGCATGGCATGTCCGGGTATGCCTCTCTAAAGAAAGGACGGTGATCTCTAAGAGATCACCGTCCCGTTGCAACACGCGCAAGTCCAGTTATCTAGCCGCCTGCAGAGGCCGATTGTACGGCCTGGTTTGCCTGCTGAACTGCCTGGTTGGTCGCCTGGGGTACCGCTATCTGACCCAGGTACATCTGGTTAAAGACGTTATTGATGTCGGTAGACGCCTCATTGTAGCCAAAGGTGATGGGGAAGAGAATTGTTGTACCCTGCGCCTCCTTGAGATAGGCGCTGACATCTATTCCTTTCCCCTGCCAGAACTGCACAAACGACTGATCTTCGCTCTGAATCGCGGGCCAGACATAGCCACCGCTGCCCATAATATGCTCGGATTGTGAAGAAGCAAGCCACTGTTCCAGCTCCCATGCCTCCTGAGGGTGCGCGGTCTTTGCATAGATGGCATCGGTCAGACCGTTGAAGACGCTTACCACACCGTTCGGCCCGGCTGGCAACTGAACCACCCCCCAGGGAATTTTTGTCTGCTGCGAAACCGGGTTCAGCTCCCAGGAACCGGCGGCGATCATCGCGGCCTTGCCTCCCTCAAACAACTGTTCCGCGACCCCGCCGTTGTTATTGGTCTCGGTCGCCGAAGGGGAGACATGATACTTATTGATCAGATCGACCAGGAACTGCATTGCCTGCTGAGCGGAAGGCTGGTTGAGCAGGAAATTCTGACCAAACTGCTTGTCCAGGATCTGACCGCCGTTCATAGCGATGAAGTTCCAGAAGCCCTCCTGGGCATTGTTCTCCGATACAAACCCGTACTGCTTGATATGGCTGGCATCGAAGCCGGGGTCGGTAGGATGTTTGCCATTCTGATCCACCGTGAGTTTCTCGGCAATCTGCAAGAATGTCCCGCCATCCGTTGGATTCCAGGTCATGCTGGTGGGAGCAGGCAGACCGGCCTGCTGGAACATCTGCTTGTTATACAGAATGGCAATGGTATCCCAGTCCTTCGGCAGCCCGTAGACATTCCCCTGATAGGTCCACTCTTTGACCAGCGCCGGGTAATACTGCGACATATCAATCTTGTTCTGCTGGATCAACGGGGACAGGTTCATCAACTGCCCCTGCTGTACGAACTGCGGGAAGTAGGCCAGATGATCCCAGAAGACATCCGGGGCATTACCGGCAGCAAATTCCGTACTCAGTTTCTGCCAGTACGAAGCCCAGGGCGTCTGCTCGATGGTCACATGAATGTTGGGGTGGAGCTTCATGAATTGATTGATCGATTGCTGATAGCCCACCTGCTCATTCTGATCCCACAGCGCATACGTCAGATTCACCGGGCCGTTGCTGCCTGACGAACTCGAGCCGCCACCACAGGCAGCTAACACGGCCAGGAGCATCAGAGCGACAATACCCATAGAGAACCAGGCCAGAGGCCGCGACAAAGAGCGGTTGCGCGCATCTCTTTGCATAAGCCTACGCTCTACAAAAGCCAAACGTCCGTACCAGATAGTGTTCTTCATCGTTGTCCTCCCTTTCAGAGTGACACTCGCGCCGGCAGGTGCATCCGGCATCATACGCCTATTTGAATCCGCTGAGATGAATCGAGCGAACAATATGCTTCTGGAACAGGAAGAACAGGATCAGCAATGGGCCGAGGGCAATGAAGGTGGCAGCCATCATCAGGTTCCACTGTGTCCCATAGTTCGACTGGAACGCGGCTATACCAACGGTGAGGACACGCATATCACCGGTGTCGGTCACGATGAGGGGCCAGAGGAAGGTGTTCCATGCCTGCACGAACGTAATGATGGCCAGCGTCGCCATAATAGGTCGGCTTAAAGGCAGGATCACCTGAAACAGAATCTGCATGGTTCCGGCGCCATCAATGCGGGCGGCATTCTCCAGATCTCTGGGAATGGTGAGAAAGAACTGCCGCATCAGGAAGATGCCAAAGGGTGTACCCAGCACAAAGGGCAGCACGAGGCCGACCCAGGTGTTCACAAGGCCGAAAGTGCGCAAGATAATGAAGAGCGGGATCAGCGTGACGATATTCGGCACCATAAGCGTTGCCAGGTAAAGCCAGAAGATCTGATCGCGTCCCGGAAACTTCATGCGCGCAAAGGCATAGGCCGCCAGCGTGCTGAAAATGAGCTGGCCGATGGTGAGGACAGCGGCGTAGATCAGCGTGTGCCAGATAAAGGCCAGAAAGTTGTACTTCACCACCACGTCGATGAAGTTCTGCAAGGTCGCCGGGTGCGGCAGGGACCACGCCGATGAAGAGAAGATCTGGTCAGGAGCCTTCAGCGCGGTCATCAGCGCGAGAAAGTAGGGGAAGAGCGAGACGACCACGCCCAGAATCAGGATGATATAGGCAGCCACGTAGGCCGGCATCCTGCGAAAAGAGCGTATTCTCGCCTCTCTCTCGGTCGCCACAGCTTTACTCGACGCCAGTTCGGTACTTACCGAGGTCATAACGGATTCCCTCCTTCCTGGAAGAAGGCTCGCAGAAATGAGCCAGAGAGCTAGCTCAGATCGTAAATAGTACGGCTACGGAAGAACAGCACCTGTATCAAGGTGACAATGAGCAGGAGCGCGAAGAGTGCCATGGAAAGCGCCGACGCATAGCCGGCATGGAAGAACTCAAACGCTTGCTGAAAAATGGTGAAGTTGAGAACGGTAGTAGCGTTGCCCGGACCGCCCTGAGTCATGACGTAGACGGTGTCGAAGACCTGCGCAGAGCCGATGATGTCGGTCACAAGCACGAAGAACATGGTGGGACTCAACAGCGGCAGCGTAATGGTAAAGAACTTCTGCACCGGACCGGCCCCATCCAGGGAGGCAGCTTCGTAGAAATCGGGTGGAATGCCCTGCAGACCGGCCAGGAAGAAGAGCATATTGTAGCCCGTGTACTGCCAGATATTGACTGCTGCGATGGATGGCATTGCCCACGCCGTCGAGGAGAGCCAGGCCGGGCCGGTGATGTGGAACAGGCTCAGGAAGGTGTTGAGCGTGCCATACTGAGGATCGAAAACCCACTGCCAGACAATGCCCATCGCTACCGCCGTTGCCATCCAGGGTACTACGAAGAGGGTGCGGAAAAACCCTCGGCCCGGAAGCTTCTGATTGAGCAGCAAGGCGAGCAACAACGCAAAAACGGTCTGCATCGGGATGTTGAGCAGGACATAATAGAGGGTCAGTAACAGGGAATGCCAGAAGGAGGAACTGCCGAACATCAAGCTGTAATTCTTCAAACCGACAAAAGTGGGCTGCCCGATCAGTCCCCAGTTGAAGAAGCTGATGACGGCGACCGCGACGATGGGGATAAGCGAAAATACCAGCAGGCCAAGAAAGCTGGGCAGAAGGAATGCATATGCCTGCAGCGCGAGAACTCTTTCAGCTTTGAACAGGCGACGCCCTTTCACCGCCCCGGACCGGTCCATGACTGCCACACCCGCCGTGCTTTGACCCCCATCCTGTCTGATTCTTTGCATATGCCAGAACTCCTCAATGAATATGGGTACGCACTATGAAAGATACACACGGGCCTTGACCAACAATCACCGAAGAAACTACACCACTCAGTTATGAACACGTGTACATTTCATAAAGCAATATTACCAGCCATTTTGATCGTTGTCAAGTGGTAAAGCGAGGAAAATTTCGTTCAATCAAGCGTGATTTATAGAAGAACAGGCATGAAGGGTATCTGTTATCGCTCACCGGTTGGAACGCGTGTACATTCTGGAGGGAACGGAATGTCGAAAGAAAACGCCTTTTCTGCGATAAATGCCCGGTAGAACACCCGGTTTTCTCTTGACAAAGGGTCATTTCTAAGACATACTACGGTATAAAGATGAACACGTGTATACATCTATCGCAGGGAGGTTTTACATGGCCACAAGTGAAGAGGTTGCCCGCTTAGCAGGGGTTTCGCGAGCAACCGTTTCACGTGTGCTCAATGGATCGGCGCGTGTGAGCGATGAGGCAAAAGAACGGGTCCTGGCCGCCATCGCCAGGCTCGGATATGAACCGGACGTGGTTGCGCAGAGCCTGGTGCGCCAACGCTCACGGGTAATTGCCGTCTCGCTCTTTCCTGAAGGAGAGGAACTGCCCCTTTCGCACCTCGGTCAAACGTCGCGTTACTTCTATCTGGGCGTGCTGGAAAACATCGAGCGAGAGGCAATCGCGGCAGGCTATGATCTACTCCTGCCTTCCCACCCTCTCGGCAAGTCTCCAGAAAATTACATACGCAGTTTGCAAACACGGCGCGTAGCCGGAGTCATTATACTCCACGCAACGGAGGCACGAACACAGGCGCTCATTCATGCAAATCTTCCTGTTGTGTTCATTGACAGGGTGAGCCAGGGCAGCCATGCCACGTATGTCAAATCGGATAATATCGACGGCACGCGGCAGGCCACCGGACACCTGCTCGCGCTTGGACACCGGCGTATTGCTCTGCTGACCGGGCTAACCACCGACCTGGCCGGTCTGGAACGCTTGCTTGGGTACCAGCAGGCGCTGGCGCTGGCGGGGATTACCCCGGATACCGGTCTGGTACGACAATCAGGCTGGAATGTCGATGAAGCCTACGAGTCCGCCCGAACACTGCTGGCCGAACGTCGTGACTTTACCGCTATCGTGGCCGGCAGCGATTTCATGGCCATCGGCATCCTGCGCGCCCTCGCCGAGCAAGGGCTGCGCGTCCCAGAAGATGTCTCTCTGATAGGCTTTGATGATATCGATTTCTGCCAGTATACCGTCCCGCAGCTCACCACTGTGCGGCAGGATCGCGTTGCGATGGGACGTGGGGCAGTGAAGCGACTCGTCGCGCTCATAGAAGAAACTGAAGAGGTATCGCCGTTGGTCCTGCCAACGCAGCTTATTATTCGCCAATCGACAGCACCTGTTAAGGAGTTATAGTACCAATGCCATATATTACTCTTCTGGGTGCCGGTAGCACCGTTTTTGCGCGCCAGCTCATCACCGACATCTTGCAGATCGAGGGGCTGGACGAGGGTTGTTTTGCGCTGGTGGATATCGATGCCGAACGGCTGGAACTGGCGCGACAGATAGCAGAACGACTTGTCGCTTTGAGCGGCAAACGCTGGAGCGTGTACGCTTCCACCGAGCGCCGCGAACTGCTGGCGGGCAGCGATTTTATCATCAACAGCATCGAGGTAGCCGGTCTGGCCAATGTACGCCACGACTTCGATATTCCCATGAAGTACGGCATCAACCAGTGCATTGGCGATACCATCGGCCCCGGCGGCATCTTCAAGGCTCTGCGTACCGGCCCTGCCTGGCTCGACATCCTGCACGACGCGGAGGAACTCTGCCCGCGAGCCTGGGTCCTTAACTATACCAATCCCATGTCAATGCTCACGCTGGCCGCTCTTAAGGGAACAACGATGCGTACCGTCGGCCTGTGCCACAGCGTGCAGGGAACCTCAAAACAACTGGCGAGCTATCTGGATGTTCCCTACGACGAACTGGAGTGGCGCTGCGCCGGTATCAACCACAATACCTGGTTTACCGAACTGCGCTATCACGGACAGGACATGTACCCGCGCCTGCGCCAGCAAGCCGAGAAACCCGAAATTTACGAACGCGACCCCGTCCGCTTCGAGATGATGCGCTACTTCGGCGCCTTCGTCACGGAGAGCAGCGGCCACTTTTCCGAATACGTCCCCTACTTCCGCAAACGCCCTGACCTCATCGAACGCTATTGCCGGGCGGGCTACCGGGGCGAGACCGGCTTCTATGCCAATAACTGGCCTGCCTGGCGCGAGCAAAATGACGCCTCGATCCGCGCCATGCTGGACGGCACACGCGAGACTCCCTTCACGCGCAGCCACGAATACGGCTCCTACATCATCGAAGCCATGACCACAAACCGGCCAGCCGTCATCTACGGCAACGTGCGCAACACCGGTCTGATCGACAACCTGCCCGACGGATGCGTCGAGGTGGCCTGTCTCGTCGACCGCAACGGCATCCAGCCCTGCCACTTCGGCCCCCTGCCCGAACAACTCGCCGCCCTCAACCGCAGCCACATGTCGATCCACTCCCTCATGTGCGAAGCCCTGCTCACAGGAAACAAAGAAGCCGCCCGCTACGCCCTCCTGCTCGACCCTCTGACGGCGGCTGTCTGCTCACCGGCTGAGATCAGCGCGCTGTTTGACGAGATGTGGGAGGCAGAGAGAGAGTATCTGCAGGCGTTTGAGGGGTAAATAAACAGGAGAGGAATCTTTCGGGCCTGTCATGCTTCGCTCCCGCTCAGCATGACAGGCCCGCGATGGCATAAGCTAACCATGTTTTGCCCGCATTATTTGGGGCCAACCAGAACGGTCAGCGGTTTAAGCGTCATCTCAGCTTCGTCTATAACACCTAAATGCTTGATCTGTACTTTCATCTGGAACCTCTCAATCATTTGCCTGCTCATCCCGGTTCAGTATATCAGATAACCACTATATTGTCTCTCCCGCCATAAAAATTCCACCAGGGAGACGCGCTCTGCGCTAAAATGGCGTTAATGGCCTCAATGTTTTGCGCGCCCCGGTCGGCCAGCCAGCTTTCGAGGGCCGGGGTGCCACCGGTGGCGTAGATGGCGATGGCGTCCTGCCAGGTGGCGCGGCCACAGAGAACGCCAGCGTAGTTGACGCCTGCCTCGGCTGCCAGTTCGAGCATTTCGCAGAAGACTTCGTTGCCGCTGCCCGCGCTGAGGTAGATGAAGGGCTTGCCTGCGGCATCGGCGGCGGTGCGGAAATGGGCTATGGCTTCCTGCCGCGAGTAAGCAGCCTCTTCGCTGTTAAAGGCGCGGATTCCGGCGACGTAGGCGGGGTTGACGGGCATTTCGACTTTGAGGATGTCTACGCCATAGCGCGGTTGAGAGAACTCTTCCATGACGCGCGCGACGTATTCCGGCTTTTTGCGGGCAAAGGCCAGGCTTCTCTCATCGCCGAGGGCGTCGTCGTAAACTAATGGCTCAAGGAAAAAGGGAATGTCAAGCGCGCTGCATTCCGCGCCGATGCGTTCGATGTACGCCTGTTTGACGCGGTTGATCCATTGTTCATCGAACGGATTGTAGTAGAGCAGGATTTTGATGGCCTGCGCCCCGGCCTCAAGCAGGCGGCGCACGCTCCATTCAGGCAGCAGATCGGGCAGGCGGCCCCGGGTGGCGATGTCATAGCCGGATTTTTCATAGGCGAGCATGACGCCGGTGCCAGGAGCGCGGCTGTTGAGGGCTGTCAGGCCGTATTCGGGGTCGAGCAGGATGGCGCTACTGTAGGGCGTGAGGACTCTCGTGACGGCGGCTTTGAAGGCGTGCATATCTTCAGCCGTTGCCTGGCCATGCGGGCCGCGAGCGGCGGCAATGGCGTCGAGCAGGTTGCCGCGATGATCGACGGCCAGCGCGGCGATGATGCCCTGCGCGTTGGAGCAGGCGTTGAGACGTTCAAATTTCCCTCGTGTAAGCTCGAATTTCATGGCATATCCTCTACTGCCTGCTCGACTTCATGCAGGCGCACGGGACGATGTTCCAGCAGAGATTTTTTTGCCGCCAGGGCCATGACGACCGGCACGCGCCCATCGTAGCCCGTGACGGGAACGGGCGCGTCATGTAGCACAGCCTCGACAAAGGCGGTCATCTCGGCAACGAAACTTTCGTTATAGCGTTCAGTGAAAAAGTGCAGCGGCACATCGCGCCGGACGCTCCGGGCATCGCTGATGATGGCGGTGTTGGGATAGTTGTTATCGATGGCGATGGCCCCCTTGCTCCCCAGCAGTTCCACGCGCTGATCGTAGCCGTAGCTGGCCTGGCGGCTATTGCTGATGGTGGCGATCACGCCATTCATAAAACGCAGCGTCACAATGGCCGTATCCACATCGCCCGCCTCGCCAATAGCGGGATCGATCAGGGCGTCGGCCAGAGCGAAGACCTCTTCTGCTTCGCTGCCGGTTAAGAAACGGGCCATATCGAAGTCGTGAATCATCATATCGAGGAAGAGGCCGCCGGAGACGCGAATGTAGGCCAGCGGCGGCGGAGCGGGATCGTAGCTGGTGATGTGCAGCAGGTGCGGACGCCCGATCTCCCCCTGCTCGATAACCTGGCGCACACGGCGAAAGCTGGCATCGAAACGGCGGTTAAAACCGATCTGCAATTTGACCCTGGCCTCTCTCACAGCCGCCAGCGCGCGGTCGATGGATGGGAGATCGAGCGCGATGGGCTTTTCGCAGAAGATGTGCTTGCCAGCCGCAGCCGCCTCTTCGATGATGCGCGCATGCGTATCGGTCGATGAGCAGATCACCACCGCATCGATATCTCGTCGCTCCAGGATATCGTGATAGTCCGGGGTGAAGGCGGGGATGTTGTAGCGCGCGGCGCAGGCTCTCGCCATCCCTTCGGCCACATCGGCCACCATGGCCACCTCAGCTGATGGAATACGCCGTCTGAAGTGTTCGGCGTGCAACTGGCCGATACGCCCGGCCCCGATAATGCCAAGCTCCAACGAACGCGCAGACATTGTTCACTCCTTTCCCTGCTCTATAGCCCGATCGCACGCAGATAGGCGCGATTGCGCTCCGCGCTCTCCCTCGGACTGCCCATCCCCGGCAAAATATCCTGCTCCACCGTGATCCAGCCGCGATAATCACGCTCACGCAAACTATCAAGGACACTTGCGAAGGGAACAGCTCCCTTGCCCAGTTCACAGAAGACGCCGTGCCGCAGGGCCGTGAAATAGTCCCGGCCCTCCTGGCGCGCCTGTGCAGCAATTTGAGGCTGGCAATCTTTGAAATGGACGTGCCAGATACGATCGCCGAAACGGCGCAGCCCATCCAGCACGGTTTGACCATCATTGCTGCCGGAGCCGTAGAGGTAGTGGCCGGTATCAAAGACCAGCCCGATCAGATCGGCGTCGGTCAGGTCGAGGAAGCGAGTGATCTCCTGCGGCGTCTCGACGTAGCCCGCGCAGTGATGGTGGAAGGCGACGGGCAGGCCGGTGGCGGAGCGGACGGCGTGGGCAATGCGCTCGGCTCCACGCGCAAAAGTTTCCCATTCGACGGCGTTCAGGCCCAGATCGGTAGTGACACGCCCGGCAAAACGGGTGCGCAGGGGATCTGCGCCGTTATCGTCGGCCAGAATGATGAGCGGGGACGTCTCGCTCTGGCCGCAGTCAGCAACGGAAGCCAGCAGGCGCGCTACCTTCAGCGCCTGCGCCTCCCCGGCGGCATGGGCCTCCGCGTTTTTCAGCGCCACCGGAACGAACGCGCCGACCATCGCCAGGTCGCGCCGCGCCAGTTCCGCGTGGAGGGCAGCTGGTTCGGTGGGCATGTAGCCCCAGTCACCCAGTTCGGTGCCGGTGTAGCCGGTGGCGCGCAGTTCGTCGAGCATCTGCCCGTAGGGGATGCCTTTACCCTTCACATCCTCAAATTCGAGCGCCCCCCACGAGCAGGGGGCATTCGCAAGACGCATAGTCATCACTCCCGGCCTGTCAGCTAAAACGCGCGCGACCACTCGCGGGGCCAACGCTCAACGACTACTTTTTGCTGTGTATAGAACTCGATGGCATCACGTCCCTGGGCATGCATATCGCCGAAGAAGCTATCTTTCCAGCCGGAGAAGGGGAAGAAAGCCATCGGAGCCGCCACGCCGACGTTGATGCCGATATTACCCGCCTGCACCTCGTAGCGGAATTTGCGCGCCGCCGCTCCACTGCCGGTGAAAAGGCAGGCCATGTTGCCATAGGAAGCCTCGTTCACCAGAGCAATCGCCTCATCGATGGTCTGCGCGTGCATGAGGCTGAGAACCGGACCGAAGATTTCGGTGCGGGCAATCTCGCCGTGCGGATTCACCTCCTCCAGCACAGTCGGGCGAATGAAGTAGCCGCGTTCGTAGCCGGGAATCTTCGCGCCGCGCCCCTCGACCAGCACCTTCGCCCCTTCACTCACCCCCTTATCGACCAGCGACTCGATGCGCTGCTTGCTCTCGGCGCTGATGACCGGCCCCATCTCAACCTGCGGGTCAAGCCCATAGCCAACCCGGCGTGTCTCTGCCGCATGGGCAATATGCTCGCGGAAAGGAGCGCGCGCCTCGCCGACGGTGATGGCAACCGAGGACGCCAGGCAACGCTGGCCTGCACAGCCAAAGGACGAGTCGGCAACGATGCGCGTGGTCATCTCCATATCGGCATCCGGCAGGATCACCACCGGATTTTTCGCGCCCCCCTGGCACTGCGCCCGCTTGCCATTGGCGGCGGCGTGGCTGTAAACGTACTTCGCCACCGGCGAGGAGCCGACAAAGGAGATCGCGCGTACAATCGGGTGATCGAGCAGAGCATCAACCGTCTCTTTGCCGCCGTTGACGAGGCTGACAACGCCCGGCGGCAGGCCGAGCTGGTCGATCAGGTCAAAAACGCGGCTCATCGTCATCGGTACCTTTTCAGACGGTTTGAGGATGAAGCAGTTGCCGCAGGCAAGGGCGTAGGGCATGAACCAGAGGGGAATCATGCCGGGAAAGTTGAAAGGGGTGATGGCCGCTACCACACCCACCGGCTGGCGCAGCATGTGTTCGTCGATGCCACGCGCGATATCCTCGGAGTTATAGCCCATCATCAACGAGGGGATGCCCAGCGCGACCTCGACATTTTCGATGCCGCGCCGCAGTTCGCCCCCGGCCTCGCTCAGCGTCTTGCCGCACTCCTGCGTCGTCAGACGGGCGATTTCGTCGAAATGGTCTTCCAGCAGTTGCTTGAGTTTGAAGAGGTACTGGACGCGGTCCACCGCCGGGGTGCGCCGCCAGTCTTCAAAAGCGGCCTGCGCCAGCCGCGCCGCTTCGTCCACCTCGTCAGCCGGACTGAGCGGCACGCGCACCATTGTCTCGGCGGTCGCAGGGTTACGCACATCGAGATATGCGCTCGCCCGCGACCGTTTCCAGCTACCGCCAATATAGTTGAGAAGTTGTCCATCCTGAATCATGTGTTCCCCTTTCCATCTGTCGAACCCGGCTGGTCGAGGCGTTGCTGTGCCTCCTCGAAGGCCGCCGGTAATTGCTCAACGTGCATCTGCTGCGCCTCCGCCTCAAATTGCTGCGCTGCAGCCGCCAGGGCTGCACGGGCCTTCTCATCGGTGCGCGCAAACTCGGCCAGTTCGTGGCCCAGTTCCTCCAGTTCCTCGCCGCCCGCCATCATCGAGGTCAATTCTTCACGGCTGATCTCCGATCTGGCGAAGGTTCCCATGCTGCGCCCGCGATTGAGCAGCGTGAAGTGATCGCCGATGGGATAGGCATGGTGCGGGTTGTGGGTAATAAAGATGACGCCCAGCCCGCGCGCCCGCGCCTGCGCGATGTAGCGCAGCACGATGCCGGCCTCTTTGACGCCCAGAGCAGCGGTCGGCTCGTCGAGGATCAGCACTTTGGCCCCGAAGTAGACGGCGCGCGCGATGGCGACAGACTGGCGCTCACCACCGGAGAGCGTCCCTACCGGCTGCGAGGTCTCGCGTATCTGGATGCCGATACGCGCCAGTTCCTCGCGCGTCACCCGGTCAGCAAACTTCTTGTCGAAGCGGCGGAACGGCCCCCAGCCCTTTGTCGGCTCCGAACCCAGGAAGAAATTGCGCGAGATACCCATGAGCGGGATCATCGCCAGGTCTTGATAGACGGTGGCGATACCGGCATTCAGCGCATCACGCGGCGAGGAGAAATGCACCTCTTTCCCCTCAATGAGATACTGGCCCTCGCTGGGACGGTGAACGCCGGAGAGAATCTTGATCAGCGTCGATTTGCCCGCGCCGTTGTCGCCAAGCAGGCACATCACCTGGCCCGCGAACAGTTTCATGGAAATGTCCTTCAGCGCGATCACGCTGCCGAAGTATTTTGACACGTTCTGCACTTCGAGCAGGGGCAGGGTATCGGTATTGACGGTACTCATCGCCGCACCTCCATCGCCAGCTTGCGTACATAACTGTTGAGCAGCACCGCGAGCAGCAGGATAACGCCAACGACGGCCTTGTACCAGTCAGCATCCACGCCGGCAAAGACGATGCCCTGCTCGACCATGCCGAAAATCAGCGCGCCAAACATGGCTCCGATGGCCGAACCATAGCCGCCGGTGAGCAGGACGCCGCCGACGACGGCAGCGACGATGGCGATGAACTCGTTGTTCTGCCCGCGCAGGACATCGGCGCCGGTAAAGGTGACAACCTGGATGATCGCCAGCAGGCAGGAGCAGACAGCCGTTGCCACGAAGAGCAGCATTTTCACGCGCCAGACCGGCACGCCCACGTTGCGCGCCGCATTGGGGTCGCCGCCCACGCCGAAGATCCAGTTGCCGAACGGCGTCCCCACCAGCAGCCACGTTGCCAGCGCAACGAGCAGCAGCGCCCAGACAATCTCGATGGGGAACTGGTTGCCGCTGAGGGTGGTCGCGAAAATGGCATGCGCCAGCTTATAACCCGGAGCCTGATCGACGCCGCCCACCTGTGTCAATCCATTGAGAACAATATACGTAATACCGGTTGTCGCGCCGAGCAGGATGTAAGCAGTGCCGAGCGTGACGATGAAGGACGGCAGGCCGGTGCGCAGGACGAGATAGCCGTTGAGCAGGCCGACCAGCACGGCAAAGATTAGAGCCACAAGGATAGCCGCCCACAGGTTCCAGCCAGATTGCGTGGTTAAAATGGCGATAATCATGCCGGTCGCGCCAACTGTTGAGCCAACCGAGAGGTCGAATTCGCCTGCAATCATGAGCAGGGCCACCGGCACGGCCTGGATGGTGATTTCCGAGGCCACACTCAGATAGCTTGAGGTGCCTCTGACGCTGACGAAGCCGCTACTGCCTGCGACGATGGCGAAGAAAATCCAGACGGCAATGGAACCAACGACGGAACCGGTCTCCGGGCGCACCAGCAATCTGCGCAGCGGATTCACACGCAACATCCGCTCGCCGGGAGCGATATTGCCCGCGCTTCCCTGTGTTACACTCATAGATTTCCCTCCGATCTTCTAGCCAGATTGGAGCCAGCAAAACCAGTGCTGGCCCTGCTGACTCCAACCGGCAACATGCTAGCGGGTTCCCTGCGCCGTCAACTGGATCACCTGATTCACGTTAGCCGACGTGACAAAGCCAGGACCAGTTTGCAGAACGTCGTTCGCAATGGTATTGAGATTGGTCTTGTACAGCGTCAACAGAACGATGGGCAGGTATCCCTGGAGATACTGCTGCTGGTCGATGGCAAACAGCATCTGCCCGTTTTTGATCGCATTCAACACGTCAGACGACAGGTCGAAGGTAGCCAGTTTGATCGAACCAAGCTTGTTTAAGTCTTGCAGGGCTTTGAGGGCGGGTGTCGCGCCGGTCGGGCCAAGCGTCAGGATGCCGTTGATGCTGGGATCGTGCTGGAGAGCCGCCTCGATGGTCTGCTGAGTCTGCGTCGGGTTATTCAGGTTGACGCCGATCTCCTTCACTTTGCCGCCTGCCTGCTTCATGGCGTCGGTAAAGCCCTGGCAACGCTGCTCCAGGGCGGCATTACCAACTTCCTGGTTGACGCAGAGGGCATTGGTGACACCGGCAGCCGCCATCTTCTGACCGCCGCCAAAACCGGCCTGATATTCGGTCTGCCCGACATGCACCAGCACCCCCAGGCTCTTCGCAACATCGGCCCCGGAGTTGATCGAGATCACCGGGATACCCGCAGCGACCGCAGCCTTAATCGAGGGACCGAGCGCGTTGGGGTCAGGGATCGAGACAACCAGTCCAGACGGATGGGCCGCGACGGCAGCATCAATCAGGTGCGACATCGCTACCATGTCGAAGGTCGGAGGCGACTCGTAGATGGCGGTGACGCACATATCATGGGCGGCCTGGTCAACGCCCTTCTTGACCACCGACCAGAACGGGTCAGACGCCTGGCCGTGCGTGATGACGTAGAACTTGAGGCTCGAACGCGAAGCCGGACACGATGACGACGACTGCGTGGTGTTGCTCGTGCCATTTCCACAGGCCACCAGCGCAAAAAGCAGCAGCAACATCGGGATGAACGTGAGAAGCCTGCGCATGTTGTTCTCCTGTTCCTGTCCACCCACATTGTGGACAAAGATACTTCCTGAAGACGATTCACAAATGGCTTACCCCGCGAGCAAGCCCCCTGCCATCTTCCACCAGAGTCGCCCGATTTTTGCGATACACTACCTCCTTTCCTGTAAAGTAGTCACGATTGCTTTATGCTTGAGTAGTGGTGGGAATGCCAGCCTGCTGCTCCTGACCCAGGAAATAGCGTTCCTGCTTGCGCATCTCTGCCCACGCTGCGTGGGCGGCCTGCACCTGCGGCATATCGCTGACAGCGGCCACCGGCACATCCCACCAGCTATCGTATGATGGAACGCCCTCATAGCGGTCATTCTGAATGTAGATGACCGAGGTGCGCTCCACGGCCTGCACGGCGTCGAGCGCGGCCACAAACTCAGCATAGGTCTTACACTCGATGACGTGCGCGCCCAGGCTGCGCGCGTTGGCCGCCAGATCAACAGGCAGCGTTCGCACATCCTTTCCTGCCGTGTCATCGGGCAAGACGCCGTTTTGCGGGTAGACATAGCGCGTGCCGAAGCCATCCTGACCGAGCGAGCGGCTCAAGCTGCCGATGCTCTTGAAACCCTGATTATCGAGCAGCACAATGATAAGCTTATAGCCCTCCTGAATAGAGGTGACGATCTCGCTATTCATCATCAGATAGGAGCCATCGCCAACCATCACATACACGTCACGGTCAGGCGCGGCCATTTTCGCGCCCAGGCCACCGGCAATCTCGTAGCCCATGCAGCTATAGCCGTATTCGAGGTGATAATTTTTCGGGTGGCGCGCCCGCCAGAGTTTGTGCAGGTCGCCAGGCAGGCTGCCAGCCGCGCAGAGCATGATCGCCTCCGGCGAGCTTAATTCGTTCACCGCGCCGATCAGTTCGCCCTGCGAGGGCAACGGCTCGTGGCGCATAGCATAGATACGCTCAACCTCGGCATCCCAGGCGGCGTGAAGCTGTTCGGCCTGCGAACGGTAGTCGCCCGCCGCCTGATAACCGTTCAGCAGGGGCAGCAGTTCTTCCAGCGTCGCCCTGGCATCGCCGGTCAGCGCAAGGGCCGCGTGTTTGGCGGCATCGAATTCAGCCACGTTGATATTGATGAAGCGCACGTCGGGAGCCTGGAAAGCCGTCTTTGATGAGGTAGTGAAGTCGCTGTAGCGCGTGCCGATGCCGATGACAAGGTCGGCATCTCTGGCAAGCCGGTTGGCGGCAAAGGTGCCGGTCGCGCCAATCGCGCCGAGGCTGAGCGGATGGTCGTAGGAGAGACTGCCTTTGCCCGCCATCGTCTCGCCAACGGGAATGCCCGTGCGGTCAACGAACTGGCGCAGCGTCTCTGTGGCCCCGGCATAGATGACGCCGCCCCCGGCAATAATCAACGGGCGCTGGCTGGCGCGAATCAACGCCGCCGCCTGTTCCAGCGCATGGCGGTCAGGACGGTTGCGCGGGATATGCCAGAGGCGGCGGGAGAAGAAAGCGGCGGGGTATGCGAAAGCCTCGGCCTGTACGTCCTGGGGCAAGGCCAGCGTGACGGCCCCGGTCTCCGCCGGGCTGGTCAGCACGCGCATGGCCTCCGGCAGAGCCGTCAGCAGTTGTTCGGGCCGCGAGATGCGGTCCCAGTAGCGGCTGACGGGCTTGAAGGCGTCATTGACGGAAATATCCTGCGAATGCTCGAACTCCAGTTGCTGCAAGACGGGGGCGACGTTGCGACGCGCGAAGATATCGCCCGGCAGCAGCAGCACCGGCAGGCGGTTGATGGTGGCAAGGGCCGCGCCCGTCACCATGTTGGTCGCGCCGGGGCCAATCGAGGAAGTGCAGGCAAAGGTCTGCAGGCGATTCTTGACCTTCGCGTAGGCGGCGGCAATATGCACCATCGCCTGCTCGTTACGCGCCTGGTAGTAGCGAAAATCGGGCATCTGTTGCAGCGCCTGCCCGATGCCGCCCACGTTGCCATGCCCGAAGATGCCGAAGCACCCGGCAAAAAACGGCTGCTCAACCCCATCGCGTTCAACATACTGATTCTTCAGAAAGGCGATGAGAGCCTGGGCCATCGTCATGTATTGCGTTTGCATCTCTCTCCTCCCACAGATACTGCGCGTCTAAAAGCCGCCGTGTTCTTGAATAAATTGCATGACCTGATCGTGGGTGGGCATGAAGTTGGCGCAGCCATGCTCTGTCACCAGAATGGCCCCGCAGGCGTTGCCCAGTCGCGCCGCGCGATACCAGTCCCAACCACTGACGAAGCCGTAGAGAAAGCCAGAGGCGAAAGCATCGCCCGCGCCCAGAATATTGCGCACCTCAACCGGGAAGCCGGGAACGTTCACCTGCTCTATTGCGCCATCATCGGCCACGAGATGCACGGCAGCGCCAGCCGCGCCGCGTTTCTGCACCAGTACGCGCGGCCCCAGACGAAGCAATGCCCTGATGGCCGCGTCAATATCTCCGCTCACATGAGCGTCCGAGACCTGCGAATGCGTCAGGCGCACCTGGGCCGGGTCGGTGAGCATGGCCGCGTTGATCTCATCTTCCGTGCCAATGACGATATCGACCAGTCGCAGGGCCGAACGCAGGATGACGCCAAAGGCGCGCGGGTCGAACCACTGGTCGGGACGAAAGTCGATGTCCAGTAGCACGGTCGTCCCGGCCTGGCGCGCCATCTCGGCGGCAAAGAGCGTGGCGCTGCGGCTCGGTTCCCTGCTCAGGCCCGTGCCGGTAATCAGCAGGGCGCGGCTATCGGCAATGGGGGCAGCCAGCACGTCATCGATGGTCAGTTCGATATCGGCGCAGTTGTCGCGATAGTACGTCAGCGGAAAGCGGTCCGGCGGCTCGATGCCGAGGACGACGGCGCTGGAACGATGGCCCGGCTTGCGCGGGATGAAGCGGGTCTCCACGCCCTCTTTACGCAGGAAATGCAGGATGAAATTGCCCACCTGATCCTCGCCGACTGCCGTCAGCAGGGCAGGATGCAGGCCCAGGCGGCGCGCGCCAACACTGATGTTCGTCGGGCAGCCGCCAACGTAGGCCGCGAAGCTGGTAATCTCCTCGAAAGGCGCGCCAATATCGTTTGAGTACAGGTCAATCGAGGAGCGACCCATCGCAAGCACATCGTAGGTTCTGTTTCCTGTGTCCATACGCGGCTCCTGTTCTTGCTCAACCAGTGACCTCAATCAACGATGTTCTATGTCATAGAGCGGTACGCGCGGGTCGCGAGCGCGGTAGGTTTCCTTGACCCAGCTATAGCGCGGGTCTTCGCTGTTGGCCAGCGTTTGCGCGCTGCCCGCCAGCACATTGAGATAATAGGTCGTGTAGCCGGGCGGGCTGCTGACGGGATGGTAACCCTCTGGCACCAGCACGGCGTCGTTATGGCCCGCCAGCACTACCGCATCAATGGGATAGCCGGCGCGGTGCAGGGGCGATTCGGAGTCGGTATAAATGCGCTGGAAGGCGAAGCCCTCCGGCCTGTCCAGCCTGTAGAAGTAGACTTCTTCCAGATCGCCCTCGCGAATATTGCCCTGCTGATCGACCTTATGAATGTCATGCTTGTGCGGCGGATAGCTCGACCAGTTGCCGCCGGGGGTATAGACCTCGACCACCACCAGGCGCTGGCAGGAAAAGCCGGGCGGGATGATGTTGTTGATCTGTCGCGTGGCATGATCGCCGCCGCGTATCTCAATCTCGATATCGTGGGGCGTGACGAGTTGGGCGGGATAGTCCACTTCGGCGGGAGCCAGACAGACGGCAAATTCCGCTCCGGCTTCGGTAGTGACGGTCAGCGCGGTCTGCCGGGGCAGGTAGAGCGCGTGGGGCAGGCCGCTGAAGACGCTTTCACGCCCGCCTACCTGCGACCACTGCCCGCGATTTGAGGTAACACTGAGACGACCGCTGAAGGGGACAAGCGCCAGTTCGTAATCGCCGGTCGCGAATGCCCAGCTTTGCCCTGGCGCGAGGCGGCGCACCTGGAAACGGATGTAGTCCCAGCCCGCCAGTTCCGGCGTCACCTCAACGATCACATCCTGCTCCGGCGCGTTGCCGGGATGAACGACGAGATTCTGTGCATCGTACTGTTTCATAACTTGCCCTCCTGTTCCAACCACTTCTTTATAAACTACGTCCAGATAGCTGCCTGATCTCAGCAAGTGTCACCGGTCGCCCGGTCTGACAGGCACGGGCGGCAGCGACGCCGATTTCACAGGCGGCAAGGGCGTCAGCGCCGCCGACAGAGGGCGGTTGACCGGCGCGCAGGCAATCGGCGAAGTGCTGCAACTCGGCACGATAGGCATCGCCAAAACGTTCCAGCAAATAGGGCATTACATCGTATTGCGCGCCTGCACGGGTCAGCAGGAGTACGGGGGTATGCTGGTGCGTGCCGATCATCAACGCGCCCTCCGAGCCAAGCACTTCGGTACGGATATCGTAGCCGTAGAAGGCGTTGCGGCTGACCTCGACATTGCCCAGGGCGCCGCTCGCGAAACGCAGATTGACAACGGCGTTATCAATATCGCCAACCGAGGCCAGTTCGTTGCAGACCATGAGCGTCCCCTCGGCGCTGACACGCTCCACCTCGCTGCCCATCAGCCAGCGCGCCAGGTCGAAGTCGTGAATAGCCATATCGATGATTAAGCCGCCGCTCTTCGCCGGATCGGCATAGGCGCAGTCCGGGCAGAAGGGGTCGCGCCCGATAGATTTGAAGATGACAGGTTGCCCGATCTGGCCCGCGTCAATCAACGCTTTTGCGCGCCGGTACCCGGCGTCAAAACGGCGCATGAAGCCAATCTGTAATGGCACTGCCGCCTGCGCAACAGCGTCCAGCACGGCCCGCGTCTCCTCGATGCTCAGAGCGAGCGGCTTTTCGCAGAAAATAGCCTTGCCCGCCCCGGCTGCCGCAGCCACCAGCGCAGGATGAGTGCCGGTCGGCGTAGCAATGATGACGCCATCCAGTTCAGGCAGGGCGAGCAGTTCCTCAACGTCGGGAAATACACAGGGAACAGCGTAATCGGCGGCGATCTTTGCGCGCGCTCGCTCATCCACTTCCGCGACGGCATAGAGCGCGGCCCCGCTGACCTGCGTGGCGAGCAGGCGCGCATACAACTGGCCCATACGACCCAGACCGATAACGCCGATTTTCAAAAGGGCAGGCATAGGCAAAGCACTCCTTTCCCGCTATTAGCTGCCTGTCAATGGAGCGGTACTGGAACGATGCACAAGGACGGGTGATAATAGATGATCTTGTACCGGACGACGATCGAGCAAATCCAGCAGGAGCTGCGCCGCCCGGCTGCCCAGTTCCACTTTTGGCTGGCGAATGGTGGTCAGCGGCGGGTTGACATAACCGGCCATGCGGATATCGTCAAAGCCGACGACGCTCAGGTCGCGCGGGATGACAATGCCCCGCTCGCGGCAGGCCACCTGCACCCCGACGGCGATCATATCGTTGTAGCAAAAGATAGCGGTGACGCCGCAAGCAAGCAAAGCAGGCAGCGATGCCTCTCCGGCAGCTACATCCTCCTCGTCAGAAGCCTCAATACCTGGAGCCATAACAACCCTGGCTTCATCGAAAGAAATGGATGCCGCCTCTAAGGCGCTGCGATATCCCTCAAGGCGCTGGCGATTCGAGCGCGGACGGCTGCTCGCGCCGATGTAGCCAATGGCGCGATGTCCAAGCTGGAGCAGGTGCTGCACGGCCATCTGCGCTCCCACGCGATCATCCACAGCTACCCAGTGCAACAGGCCATCCTGCGCCTCGGCCTGACCATTAATGAGGACAGTAGGAACGCGGAGACGGTCAAGCCGCTTTTTATAATCACTGGTGAGGCGAGAGGAAGCAACAAGAATACCATCGACGCGCCGCCGGTGGAATGTCTCGATGATCGCCATTTCCTGTTCGGGATCGTTGTGAGAGGCGCTGAGCAGAACACTGAAACCGGCAGCCCGCGCTACTTCCTCGACCCCTTTCACAACATCACCGAGAAACGGGTCGGCAATTGAGGTTACAACAAGGCCCAGCGTGTACGTCTGCCGGGTTTGCAGGCTCTGCGCAATGGCATTAGGGGTATAGCCCATCTCCTCGGCCAGACGATGGATGCGCTCGCGCGTATCCACGCTGATCAACGGGCTGTCGCGCAGGGCGCGTGAGACGGTCGTATGTGATACTCCGGCCACCTGGGCAATATCGGCAATAGAGACTTCGCGTCGCTGCAAGGCGCACCTCTCTTTACGTCACGCAAGAGCCAGTCAGTCCAGTCTCGCCCATCCCCTCAGTAATGCACACGTGTGCATTAAAATATGGTTCCTTATCCCGCAAAAGTTATGCACACGTGTGCAAATAAGTGTACCTGACGGAAGAGGATTTTGTCAAGGGTTTTGCAGCCTGGATTCTTGCAAAGTGTTAGCTATTTCACAGAATCTCTTCTGTTTTTCCTGTATGGTGAGCGCAGCAACACGATCATGCTTCATTTTCCAGAAAGCGGTTGGCGCGTCGTTTATCTGTCAGGGAAAAGGCTCTGACAGTATATCAGGAGAGACACTATGCAGAAAAAGAAATATGAGCGTCCTTTCTTGCTCTTGCTCGGCTGTTGCCTCATCTTCTCGCTTTTGCTGGCAGCCTGCGGGCAGGGGGGAACTTCTACTCCGGTCGGCGGCAACGGGCAGGGTTCCAACAATCCGGGGAACGCGGGGACGGTCACGGGCAGCGGCACACCGGCCCAGAATACAACTACCCCTTCCAATCCGACAACGACAGTGACAACCACCTGCCCGGCAAACGGAACGGCCCGCGCGGCTGTGCTGCCATCGCTGCCAGCAGGTACGCAGGCCAGTATCGTCTACATCATCAATAAAGGCAGCAGCACCAGTCCTACCTCCGGGACGCTGGAACGCTATGATGTCGTTTCTGGCAAGAGCATAGCTATCGCCACATTCTCCAGCACCTACCTCTCCGACGCCGAACTTTCTTCTTCTGGCGACTGGATTCTCTTTGTCGCCATTAAGAACCAGCAGGCGAAACTCCAGCTGGTGCGCCGCGATGGGCAGTACCTGCAAACGTTGTATTGCGCTTCGACTCCTGCCAACGGCGCGAATGGCTCTACTGCTGTGAGCAACGTACAGTGGTCAACCAATGAGAAGCTGATCATTTTCAACAGCTATACCTATAGCAGCGCCGCCGGGGGCAATAACCAGGTGTTGCTGCTCAATACGCAGAGCGGCAGCCTGCAATCGGAACTGGCGATGGCGAGAGGCGGGCAGCTCTACCCCGTCGTTACCTGGCTGGACAACACGCGCGTCTACCTGCGCGGACCTTCGATTGATATGCCTGCCGATAGCCTCTACCTGCTCGATACTGGCAGAGGCGCGAACCAGCCGTTGAGCAATCTGGCACGAGTGCTTGAGGACACAGCAACGGGTAGCACCTACCCGTGCTGGGATTTCGACAGCAGCTACGATGGGCAACATCTCTATACCACACAATGCACACTGACGATGAGCAGCAGCGGGCCGGGCGAAAACACACGGGTTGGCCCCAGCACGCTCAGTATTCAACCGACAACCGGCGGCACAGGCACCAGCCTCTACACCAGCGCCAGCGTGGCCATCTCTGCCGTGCGCGCCATCAGTAGCAACACACTCCTGCTGCTGTTCGAGAATCAGAGCTACTCGTCCACCCAGGTGGATACGAGCCAGAACGGGCTGTGGAAGATCAACACCAACGGCTCCGGGCTGACGCGGCTGACCACCGACGGCGGCGGCGTGGGCGCAGGGCCGAGCGAGTTCTGCCAGTACAGCCAGTACCCCTGGTCGAACGTTTCGCTGGACGGCAGCATGTACGCGCTGCAACACAACAGTAGCAACGGTGCCGTCTCCCTGCAATTCGGCCCTCTGAGCGGCGGCAATCCCACTACCTTCGCCTCCGCCTCCGACGGCTCGCAGCTCTCCATCGTCGGCTGGACGACCGCCTGAGTGCAAACTCCAGATAATCAACAAGCATGCCGTAAAAAAGGCCCCTTGACGTGTCATGCTTCGCTGCCGCTCAGCATGACACGTGCGAGGCCGATTCTCATGGCATGACATGTTCACAGGGTTTTTCAAACTTTCTCTCTGATTCTCCCAATCATCAGGCTATGCTCGGAATATGATAAGGCTTTGTTTATTTCCTGTTCAGATAGATTACAGGATGTAAAATATAATAGAGCCTGTTCTTAAAAGGGCTGATATTGTACAGAAAAACTCTATTGTGCGGCTTTTAGAAGGAGGGAAGGAAGGATAAAGAAATGAAAAAGCTCTTGTTAGCTTTTGCGTTTTTATGCATGATTAGCGTGCTGGTAGTCGCATGTGGTGGCACTACTACTGGAACTGGTTCCGGCAGTAGCAACGGAAACGCCACCGTGCATATGGGGCAGACCAATTTTGATCAGTCGTCGGTAACAATCAGCAAAGGCGGCACGGTCACGCTGGTGAGTGATACGTCGTCGGTGCATATTATCTCTAACGGCCAGTGGGTCAATGGCGTTGCCAAACCGGGGAAAGAGCCAGGCGCGCCGACGGTGAACAATGCCCAGTTCACCAGCTCGGGTGAAAGCAAGGTGATCGGCCCATTCAACACGGCAGGCACTTTCCACCTGTACTGTAGTGTGCATCCAGGCATGCAATTAACCATCATCGTGCAATGACGCCAAGCGAAAAAGAAGGCTTCCGGTGCTATCGGAGGCCTTCTTTTTTGCCCTGTCTTTCCCGCTCTCAAGCTATATGTCGGAGTTTAAGTCGAGAGAGGGGAAGGGATTGTCGTCATTGCCGGTATCGGGCTGAACGAGTGTACCGGGCGCGATCGGTTGAGCGTTCGCACCTACGACGGGGCCAGCATAATAGAGCGGCGACATGGGATCGGCCCAGTAGTTATTCGCGTTGGCGAAGGCAAAGAAGAACTTGTGATGGCCGTTGGGCAGAGTAATGGTCGTCTGGTAGACCACGCCGCTACTGTACGAGCCACTACCTACCTCCTGCAAAGGATAGGAAGTGGAATCGACATAGAGCAGAGCCGTCGTCGGCGCCAGATTGTTCGAGTCGGTATAGGTGGTCTGGAAGGTAAAGGGAGTCGTATTGGTCCCCGATGTTGCGCTGACCGAAGAGTTGGTCAGCAGGGTGGTGGTGATAACGGGCCGCCCGCCGCCCTCATCTTCAGCCGGGCCAACGCCAGAGCCATCGTCGAAGATGAAGTGGTAGTTATGCTCACCGATCGAAAGCGAGCTAGTCTTGTAGGTATAGGTCACGCCGGTCGAGTAGCTGGTGCCTGATGTTTTTTGCATCGGATAATCGACGCCATCAATCTCAACCAACGCTTCGGTAGGGGCAGTGTTGGTGAAGGAGACGTATTTGGCAGTATAAGTTACAGTCTGTCCAGGCAGAGCGAACGAAGGTTTAACACCATGCGAAACCTGGAAAGCCTCAACCTGGGGGCCGCTAAAGGGAACGCCATTATTGGGCAGGACATAGGTGTTGGTGCCATCAGAGAAAGAGAAGGTGAAGCTATGATTGCCGGGTGCCAGCTTCGCCTTATACTGATACAGCGTCCCGCCCGAATAGGTGGTTACGGGACTCATCGCGTAGTGAACGTTATCGATGACCACATCATGCTGCGTTGGCGGGGTCGAAAGCGTATAGATCACGCTGTAAACGAACACCTGCTTCGACGAGCCGAGCAGATAGTTTACCGCGCCATGAATCTGGTAGGCGCGCCCTACCTGTTTGGTGCCGACAGGGACGATGAGGGCGGTAGAGTATTTGACCGGTTGGAGTATCAAGGGCGGCAAGGGCGTTTGCTGGAAGTTGAAGTAGTCCTTCAGATTATCGATCTGCGGAAGCGCGTCACGCTGCCCCAGGGAGGGCAGGCTCCAGTTCATTTCGATAAATTTGACAAAGGAACTGAACTCGCCTTCGCTATGAACGACCACCCCTGAGCGGGCATAGGGAGAGATCACGATCAAAGGAACGCGCGGGCCAAGCCCCAGCCCATCGAGAACAGGAGGAGCCACGTGATCGTAGAAACCGCCAAAATCGTCCCAGGTCAGGAAAATAGCGGTATTGCTCCAGTAGGAACTGTTCATAATTGCGTTCACGATGCCGGTAACAAAATTCTCGCCCGGCTCCCACATCTGCGGCGGGTGATTGCTGCTATCATTGGGCGGCGTAATCCAGGAAACGTTGGGAAGATGGTGATTGGTCACATCGGGAATGAACTGTGTCGTACTGACATCGTTGGGCGAGCTGGTATAGCCCTGGATGAGCGCGGGCGCATCCCAGATGGATGTTTCGGTATAGTAGCGCCAGCTGATGCCATTGCTATCCAGTTCTGAAAGAATATTGGGGATATTGTAGCACGGGTAGGAATAGTAGCCGGTGCCGGAGGTCTGTCTGGACGGCACATCGGCATTGGCTGTAGAGGCGCAGCCTTTCTGAGCGGAGGTCTCGAAGATGCCGCTGTCCTGCGCAGAAACCATCGAGAGATGGTTAGGGGTGCTGCTCGTGGCCAGGGAGGTGAAGAAGTCATCACCGAGGGTAAAATGTTGTGCGTAGCTCCAGTAATTAGGAATATCGGCCTGCGTGTACTGCACATGGCCTTCAGCCGGGAACTTATCCATCTTGCCGCCATCAATGTTCGCAATGGCAGAGGTGCCGTCATGGATATAATCTTGCGGCACAGGATTGGGTCCCTCCGGCTCGGTGACGCCATTGGCGCCGGGGAACGTACCAAACATATTGTCAAACGTGTGATTTTCCATCATGATAAAGACGGCGTGCTTAATCGGTGTGGTCGTTGCGCCCGGCTGAAACGCCGAGGCTCGGAGGCCCAACGGAAGCAACCATGATACTGATATCACGATGATAGCCAGAAAGGCTACGCCTATCAGGAGAGGCCGCCGAAGATACTTCTGCATATGAATCTCTTTTCCCCTTTCCAGGAAGCAGCATATCTCGCTCGAGGCCGCACCATATGCTGCTGCGGGCATGTGCGAGACCTGACGAACCAGAAGAGAATTCCATTGAACTCTCCAAGTGTATCAATAAAAATGCTGATTTGAGAGTAGCAAAGTGGTTAAGAAATGATGATAAATATGCCTGTCCGGTTGAGATTTTGTTGTGGCAGAGAAAAGGGGTTGGCAGGTCATCTCGCGCGACCGCGTAACATGACCTGCCAACCCATCTGCCACAACAGTTTATGCGGGGTGTGTAGCCAGATATTGTTTGACGACGGCGCCCATGCCAACATTGGCCTGGCTGTTGCCGCACTGGAGTGTCGCAGGGAAGGTGGTCGGGGTATAGGTGCTGGTATTTTGCACCAGACTCGCCTGCGCAAACTGCCAGGCCGTCCAGTTCGCGTGAATCGAAGCCATGTAGTTCAAGAAGTTTTCGACCACCTGATTGGCCTGATTACCATTGGTGGGCAGGCCCTGGCAATGAGCGGCAGCAGACTTGCCGGTGCCATTGGTCAGGAAGGCCCATTCCCCGTAAAAGAGCGGGTAGCGGTTGAGGATTGGCCCCCACTTCGCAGATTGCGCGGAAGCTGGCTGGATGATAGTCTGGTACACATGCAGCGAATACATGGTATCGGGGTCTTTAATGGCGTCGCTCAAAGGAAATGTTGTCCAGCCGCCCTCCTCTGCTGCGGCGGTGCCATTCTGCCCGCTGGCATTGTGACCGGCGGAGCCAGGCTCAAGAATCACGATTTGTTGCGCGCCGGTCGAGCGCACGGCATTGACGAGGTCCTGAAAGCCAACGATGGTTGCGCCGTCCGGCGTTGTGCCGCCGCCATGCAGCCATGTATTCCAGTCCGGCTCCTGCGGCTCATTATAGAGATCAAACAGGACCATCGGGTCGGATTTATAGTGGGCAGCAATCGCCTTCCAGAAGGTAATGTCCTCGGTCTTCGGAATAATGCTGTTCCTGCTCGGGTAGGGAGAGCCTCCCTTCGCATCGTCTTCCAGGTTGATGACGACATACAAACCGGCCTGATTTGCCTCCCGCACGATCTGATCGAGCTGGCTGAGGAAATCAGAGGGATACTTTGCGTAAATCCAGTTGGAAACTTGCAAGCGCAGCGCGTTCATATGCCACTGCGCCATCGCGGCAAACGTACCGCTATTGATCATATTGGTCGGGCGCTTGCCGCTTTGCCAGCCCTTCATATTGCTAAATGGAGTGCCTATATCCGCTCCGCGCAACACAACGGTATGCCCGTTCGCATCCACAAGTTGCGTCCCCTGTACGTGCAGTAAACCGGATGGCGCATAGAATGTAGGAGCCAGGGTGGGCGTGGGCGTCGCATTGCTCCCGAAAAACGAACAGCCGGTAAGGGCCAGCACCAGAAGCATGATGCATAGGAGACTCATGCCTTCAGGTGAGAAGAGCCGGGCTTTCTTCAACTTAGCTGACATATGATCGAAACCTCCGTGCAACGTTTTTTATAGCAAAGTATGTATCTTATAATACTGCCTTGCAGGCACATGTCAACATATCAACGCCTGGCCGTCTCGGATGGTTTCAATTGCCCGCTTGCCGAAACGAAAAGCGAGCCAGGAGCAACATTCCTGGCTCACTTTGCGCCCGTTTGATCTCCTACTCTTGAGAGAAGAAGACGCTTTTGACCTCTGTATAAAGCTGGACGGCATGCATACCCATCTCGCGCCCGATGCCGCTTCTCTTATAGCCGCCGAAAGGCGCTTCGGTATGCACGCTGTGATTTGAATTGACGGAGAGAACGCCGGCGCGAATGCCCTTTGCCACACGAATAGCACGGCCCAGGTCGCGCGTCCAGAGCGACCCGGCCAGACCATATGGCACATCGTTCGCCAGCCGCACGGCCTCTTCTTCCGTATCAAACGGCAGGATGCAGACAACCGGGCCAAAAATCTCTTCCTGAGCCACACGCATACGATTAGCAACATCGGTAAGGATGGCAGGTTGCAGGAAATAGCCATCGCCTGCGTTCGCGGGAATCGTGCCGCCGCTGACAAGCTGGGCGCCCTCCTGCCGACCGAGCGCGACATAATCGAGCGCGCGCTGGCGCTGTCCCGCCGAAATGAGCGGCCCAACCTCCGTCTGCTCGTCAAGAGGCTGACCGACGTGCAGCGCCTCCGTGCGGCTGGCAAACCGCTGCACAAACTCATCGTAGATGGGGCGCTGAACGAGGATGCGAGCGCGGGCGCAGCAATCCTGCCCGCAATTGCCGAAGACGGCAAAGATGGATGATGCGATACAGCGATCAAGATCGGCGTCGGCGAACACAACGTTTGCCGCCTTGCCGCCGAGTTCCAGCGAGACGCGGGTAATATTGTCGGCGCACAGCCGCATGATCTGCGAGCCAACCTCGGTCGAGCCGGTAAACGAGACCTTTGAGATCAGCGGATGCGTGACCAGCGCATTGCCAACGGTCGAACCGGGGCCGGGCAGGACAGAGATCACGCCGGGCGGTAATCCTGCCTCCATCAAAATAGCGGCGAGGGCCAGCGTCGAAAGGGGGGTGAGTTGCGCCGGTTTCACCACCACTGTATTGCCACAGGCCAGGGCAGGGGCAATCTTCCAGCAGGCAATGACCAGGGGAAAGTTCCAGGGAGTAATCAGCGCGCACACGCCGACCGGCTCACGCAGCGTCACTTCGAGACCGGCATCTTGCACCGGAATGGTCTCGCCGAAGATTTTGTTGGCCGCGCCGCCCCAGTATTCCAGTACGTTCGCGGCCAGCCCGACCTCGTCGCGTGCATCGCGCACCGGCTTGCCGGCATTGCGCGCCTCAAGCGTGGCAAGCTCTTCCAGCCGTTGCCGCAGCAGCGCCGCCGCCTGCAACAGGATACGCCCACGCGCCGTCGCGCTCATACGCGGCCACGCACCCTCTTCAAAAGCGCGATGCGCCACGCGCACCGCCCGCTCGACATCCTCACGCCCGGCCTCGGCCACCCCGGCAAACGGCTGGCCCGTCCCCGGCTCAATCACCTCAAACGCCCTGCCATCAGCCGCAGGCACCCGCTCCCCGCCAAGCACTAAATCTTCTCGTTTCATATCAATTGTCATGGCTTTTCCTTACTGTCAGACTGTGATAAAGGGTAAGCATCTCTCACCCGCCCGGAACTTACGGCAAAAACACTTCCATAAGAGTAGTATATCCCACATTTTTAAGGAGTGCAGGCAACACGAAGCATGACATAGCCGGAAGGAAGTTCTTCGTAGTAATGCTCGTTCTGGAGTTAGATGACCACTTCGCAAAAAGAGAACGCTCGTAAAGCAAAGCTTCTCTGAGCGTTCTCTTTTTTTGCGCCGGTATAGCAATTTACCTGCTAACCATTGACACTCACATCATCAACGAAAAATTCGGAAGTCACCTGCGTGCCAGAGGTCTTTGCCTCGAAGACAACCGTGACCGTCTGGCCAGCATAACCGGCGAGAAGGCTACTCACATCGACGTTGACCTGCTGCCACTGCCGGTTGGCGTTGGTGTTGCAGGCTTTCTTCACCGTTCCGATCAGGTTGCCGTTGCTATCGAGCAGGGAAACCGTGAAAGTATCGCGGCAGGACCTGGCCGTGCGATTCGTCACCCCATACCACCAGTAGCTCAGCGTAATGCTGGAAGCGTTATCCGGCACAGTGAAATCCTGGCCGATGACATCATCGCAATAGCTGTAGCCGCAAAGGTCGGCGCTGTACTGGCCGCTATGCGGATTCGACGTATCGATCAACTCGTAGCCAGCGGCAGAAGATTCCTGCCAGACGCCGGAGCCGTCCTCGAAGCCGCCATCCTGAATCAGCGAGCCGGAAGGCGGAACGGGCGTGGCCGTCGTCGTTGGAGTGGGCGGCGGCGTGCTGGTAGTTGTGGGCGAGGGGCCGGGCGTGGCCGTCTGTGTGGGCAATGGCGTCGGGGAGGGCGTTCCCGTTGGCGACGGCGTGGGCGTCGGGCCGGGACCTGCGCTGCCTGCCAGATCGCGAGCGATATTGTAGATATCGGGCGACCCCCAGCCGCTGGCCTCGTCATAGCCAGCCGTAGCAGGATAGTAGAGGTTGTTGCCGCTTGTGATATCATGGAACGGCGTGTACGGCTCCTGCGCGTTTTCCAACCCGTAGAGGGCAGGATTGGCATAACCCTCTCGCGACTTGCCCTGCTGTTGCAGATACTGGTTAATCAAAGCCGTGCTGCCTGCCCAGAGCGGAGCGGCGGCGCTGGTGCCGCCAACGACGATCCAGCCGCTTGACGAGCAACCGGCGGCGCTCACCGTGCAATAGACGGCATAGCCGCTAGCGGGGTCGGCATCGGCAGAGACATCGGGAACCTCGCGGTTGCCGTTGCTATACTGGTTCTGCACACCGGGGCCGACCTGCCAGCTCGGCATCTTAAAGGTGTTGCTGATACCGCCGCCGCCACCCTCGTTATTGCTGGAATTGCCCCATACTGTCTCGCTGCCATACGCGCCGTTGTTGAGTCGCAGGTTTGTACCGCCCACACCGGTAATGTAGGGGTCGCCGGCTGGCGAGTCGACGGAGAGCGTGCCATTGCCGCAGTCATAGGCGCCAGAGTCGCCAGCGGCGGCGAACATGGCGATCCCCTGCGCAGCTCCCTGCTGGAAAATGCTATCCAGCGTCTGCAACTCGGATGCGCCAGACTGCGCCTCGCACTCACCCCAGCTGATGGTGGTGATCTGCGCGCGGTTGTCGGTCACGATCTTGTTGTAGGTATCGTTGACGCCCTGGGTCGTGTTGGGTCCCTCATAGACAATCTGGTTGGCATGCGGGGCCATCGCCGCCACCACCTCGATGTCCAGTTCCACTTCAATCGCGCCCGGCCCCGCCGAGCCGTTGAAACCATCAACCTGCACATTGCTGATGTTGGGCGTACCGAGATTGTAGTTCTGAAGATACTGCGTGATGTCGCTGCTCTGGTAACCATCCAGTTCAAAGACGGCAACCGTCTGGTTATCGCCCAGGATATTCGCCTGGTGCAGCGGATTGCCATCATAGGCGCCAAGCAGGTCAGACGGCCCGTAGCCGCTCGGCGTGGCCTGCGCTTTACGCGACGTGCTGGAAGCAAGCATTTGCTTCTGCTGGCTCAGGCTCGACGCCAGAATCGGCTTCCAGTGCGTGCTGTTGTCAAGACCACCGATTGAGAGGATGAGTGAAGACAACGAAGCGGGGATGGTCGGGGCGCTGGCATTGGCAAAGAAGGTGTTCGCGCCCACTTTGTAGTTGTTGATGCTGACCTGGAAGGCGGCCTCAGCCTGCGCCACCGTCGCGCTGGCATCGATCAGCAAGCCATTGGGGGAGACGTGCGTGACGCTGAAGCCCTGACTGCGCAGGAAGCTGATCACCTGCTGCTGCTGATCGGCAGTGGGGGCAAATTCATCGTCAAACTGTTGAGGGGTCAGGAAATGATGATACATTGGTGAGCGTGGGTCATACAGATTGCTCAGCAGGTTCGCCAGTTCCTGCCGGTTGCGTAACTGCAAGCCCACCGAAAGGCTCAACTGCTGCTGGCTACTGGCAGCGCCAAGCATGGTGGCATGGCTGACAAGGGGAACGGTCTGCCCGCTCAGGGCAACGCGCTGTGGCAGCGTGGCATGGGCAATGAGCTGGACACTGAGGATGCTCACTCCAACCAGAAGCAGCGCAACGCCAGCAATCACAAGCCTGTGTACAAACTTACGCGGCATGTAACTCTCCATCCAAAATAGACGCACTACGACACATTAATCTACCAAGATAAACGCTGACACAGCCACGCCTGGGGGATTTTCAGAATGAGGAAAGGAGAGCAAGCAGGTTATCGGTCTGATAAAACACCGTTCCTTTGCATTTCTCTTCCCCGGCTCTTATAATGTGTGAAGATTGCTCATTTTAAGTACAGGAATATGTTAAGCACAGCATGCCATTGAAAAGCAACTGGCACACGTCATGCTGA
>CADDYT010000062.1 GCA_902810755.1 Chloroflexota bacterium | reverse complement strand
CGCCCCAGGCCACCCGCAAGGGGTGGCCCTACTATATACGATCGCTCGCACGGCTTTGTGAGCGTTGGCAGTGGTCGTATATAGTAGGGCCACCCCTTGCGGGTGGCCTGCGGAGAGTCAGGGGAGCTATCCCATAGCCTTTATGTAATACGGGCTATAATAGCCGCTCAACACGCGAGGGAGACGCCCGGTAAGCAGGGTGCCTTCGGGGGTGTGTTCCTCGCGGGCGACGTGGCCCCGGCGATGGAAGAGTTCCACAAGTTCGGTTTTGCTGTAGGGAATGAGAACCTGTACGCTCTGCATGCTTTCGGCGAGAACCTGGGCGATTTTTTCGCGCAGATTCTCCAGGCCGATACCCTTGAGCGCGGAAACGGGAACGGCGTTGGGGTAGAGTGTGCTATCCAGTTCGCGCACGTCGTCGAGCAGATCAATTTTGTTGAGCGCGGTCAGGCGCGGCTTGTCGCCGGCGTGGAGTTCGTCCAGGATTTCACGCACCGTTTCGCTCTGCTCAATGGCGTTTTCGTGGCTCACATCGACGACTTCGAGCAGGATATCGGCGTCTGTCACCTCTTCGAGTGTGGCGCGAAAGGCGGCGACAAGGTGGGTAGGCAGTTTCTGGATGAAGCCGACGGTGTCGGTGAGCAGGGCTTCCTGGTTGCCGGGCAGCAGGATGTGGCGCGTGGTCGGGTCGAGCGTGGCGAACAGTTTGTTTTCCGCCACGACGCTGGCTTCGGTCAGAGCGTTGAAGAGGGTGGATTTGCCCGCGTTGGTGTAGCCGACGACGGCCACAACGGGGATGGCCTGCTCCGCGCGCTGGCGGCGGTGAATCTGCCGCGCCTCACGCACGGCTTCGATCTCCTCGCGCAGTTCGGCGATGCGCCCGCGAATGCGCCGCCGGTCGATTTCCAGTTTTGTTTCGCCGGGGCCGCGCACGCCAATGGCGCCACCGACGCCCGAAGCCACTCCGCGCGAGCCGCCACCGAGCCGCGACATCTCCGTGCCGCTACCGGCCAGACGCGGCAGGCGGTATTCGAGCTGCGCCAGTTCCACCTGCAGGCGGCCTTCACGAGTGCGGGCGTGTTGCGCAAAGATGTCGAGGATGAGGGCGGTACGGTCGATTACGCGCGCATTCAGAACTTTTTCCAGGTTGCGCTGCTGTGAGGGTGAGAGTTCATCATCGAAGATGACAAGATTAAAGCCGAGGTATTTTTCCAGGTCGCTCAATTCCTGCACTTTGCCTTTGCCCAGGTAGGTGGCGACATCAGGATGGCGCAGACGCTGAATCATCTTCCCGGCCACCTCCGCGCCCGCCGTGCGCGCCAGCGACGCCAGTTCGTCCAGCGAATCTTCCACACTCCACATGTTCTCTTCGTCTTCGTGTTCGACGGCCACAAGGTAGGCGCGTTCCGGCTTACCGCGCGCGCCCGTTTCGATCAAATGCTCTCGCTTCCCCGTAATGTCATTACCTCCACTATCTGCTTTGCTCCATCAATGTTTATACTGTATATACGTTCAGATCCCCGCGATTTATTCACCGGCATGCTATGACAAACACGTTCGGCGGTCCTCTGGTGCCAGGGCGCAGGCCAGCTACGCCCCTACCAACCACGAACCAGTCGCGCCCCTCCGTCGTTTGTAGGGGCGTAGCTGGCCTGCGACGGCTGGCCTGTACGGGTGGCCTGTGACGGCGTGGTGTACTCAGTGTTTCACAATCGGCACGGTTTTGACGATGAAGCTGTTGACCTGGGCAAAGAGGCTGTGCGTGACTGTGTAGTTGTAGGCGTCCTGCCACTGGCTGAACTGGCTGAGGGTGATGCCGCCGGGGAGATTGTGCGCCGTCTGCAAAAAGTTGCCGATGATAGCCAGCAGGATAACCCAGAGCAGCCACGCTTCGGCAAAGCCGATCACCGCGCCCAGCACTTCATCGCCGAAGCCGATCAGCGGAATCTTCTTAATCACCCCATGCAGCGTGGAGCCGATGATGTGCAGGATGATGACCGCTACGAAGAAGAGAATGATATAGGCGATAATCGGCGTGACGGTGAAGCCGTTGGCGGCCAGCAGCTTCACAAACTGCGGCCCCCACAGCACGACCACGGCTACGCCGATGGGAATGCTCAACAGGTTGAACAGGCTAAACACCGCCCCGTTGCGGAAACCGTTAATGACCAGTAAAACAACGGTCACCAGAAACAGAATATCTATCCAGTTAAATGTCGTTGGCATAGGAAGATTTCCTCCAACAGTCAGTATCTCAGACGGTAGTAGATGAGCCTATTATAGTACATCCAGAGACGTTGTGAAACAGGCAGTTTCATAGCTTGCCATTTCTCTCTATTGCCTGTTACAATGCCAGCATCTTCTCGAAGACAAGCAAAGGAATCTGTCCCAATGGAACAAACGCATATGGCGCGGCCAGATCAAAGCGACGGTGGCCGCTATGGAATCTATAATCAATACGGAGAACTGCGTCTGCGGTTGGGAATACTGGAACAACCGGTATTTATGCCGGATGCCACCCTGGGCGTTGTGCGGGCAACGGACTCAACCGACCTGATGGCCTGCGGTATCCAGGCGGTGGTGATGAACACGTTTCACCTGATGCAGCGGCCCGGCACCTCGACCATCCAGGCGCTGGGCGGGCTGCACGAAATGGCGGCATGGCCGCGTCCCATCGTCACCGATTCGGGCGGCTTTCAGGCCTATTCGCTGATCCAGCAAAACCCGAAATTTGGCTCGATGAGCGAGGAAGGCATCGCCTTCAAGCCGGAAGGGTCGGAGCGCAAATTCCACCTGACGCCGGAGAAGACCATCCAGTTGCAGGTGAGCTACGGCGCCGATATCGTCGTCTGCCTGGATGTCTGCACGCACGTCGACGCTCCCTTTGAGGCGCAGGAGTTGTCCGTGCGCCGCACCATCGACTGGGCGAAACGCTGCAAAAGGGAGTTCCAACGGCTGATGCAGCAGAAGAAGCTGCCGCCGGAACGCCAGCCGCTGCTCTTCGCCGTCATCCAGGGAGGAGGATACCGCGAGTTGCGCAGACAGTGCGCCGAGTCCCTGCTGGAGATTGGCTTCGATGGCTACGGTTACGGCGGCTGGCCGCTGGATGCGCAGGGCCACCTGCTGACCGAAATTATCGCCTACACGCGCGAACTGGTGCCGCCGCAGTTTCCCATGCACGCCCTCGGTATCGGCCACCCGCAAAACGTCGTGGAATGCGCCGCCCTCGGCTACGGCCTCTTCGACAGCGCCATGCCCACCCGCGATGCCCGTCACGGGCGGCTTTACATATTCAATACGGAGCCGGGCGCGCCCAACGCCGGGTTAGAGGGGAAGTGGCTCTCGTATATCTATGTCACCGATGACAAATACATCAAGTCCGATCAGCCTGTCTCGTCCATCTGCAACTGCCTTGTCTGCGCCAACTATTCCCTGGGCTATCTGCACCACCTGTTCAAAATCGGCGACAGCCTCTTCTATCGCCTCGCCACGGTCCACAATCTGCGCTTCATGACCCGGTTGACGCAGCGTCTGAGAGATGCAGCGAGAAGCAACGTATGAGCAGCGAACGCGAACAACAACTCGATTCCCTTGTCGAGGCCGTGCTGGCAAACCCGAAATACCGGCAGGTGAGCGCCGACCTTGTGCGCACTATCGCGGGGCAGGAACTGGCAAAGCGCGGGAATGCGAAAGAGACCATCAAGGCCATCAAAAATAAGCTGCACCAGATCGGCGGGGCCTACCAGAGCGGTAGAGAGGCATATGTGAAATGGCTGGCTGAACTGAATGCCGCCCTGCAATCCGGCAACCGTGAAGTGCTGCTTGCGACCTCTCAGCGCCTGATGAGCCATCACGCCTCTACGCGCGAGCGGTTGCCCATCCTCGATCGATTCTACAGCACGATTCTTGCCAGCCTGCCCCCTGTTTCCAGCGTCATCGACGTAGCCTGCGGCCTCAACCCGCTCGCTCTCCCCTGGATGCCGCTCGCGCCAGGCGCGACCTACGCCGCCTGTGACATCTATACTGACATGATCGATTTTCTGAACGGCTTTTTTGCCTTGCTCCAGAAACATGATGAAGCAGCCGTCACAGGCAGCGCGCAGCTATGCAATATCCTCACTTCCTGCCCCACAGAACACGCTGACGTGGCCTTTGTCCTCAAAACCATCCCCTGCCTCGAACAGGTGGACAAAGCGGCGGGCCATCGCCTGCTGCGCGCCCTGAACGCCGACTATCTTGTTGTCTCCTTCCCCATTCACAGTCTCGGCGGTCGCAGCAAGGGCATGCTCACCAACTACGAGACGCATTTCCGCGAGCTGGTTGCAGGGGAAGATTGGGAGATTCAGAGAATTGAGTTTCCGGGTGAGCTGGTGTTTGTGGTCAAAAAGTAGACAGGTTGCCAATTACATCTGCATGTAATCAGCCACTCTGTGGGATACTAAACGCAGATGAGCAGAGTGATACTACCCTTGAAGAGTACGATATTGCCGGTTATTAGCGGGAAGGTGATATCTCTGTTTGGGATTGAAATCCAGTTCCCGGACAATTTTTATTCAAACAGAGAGCCGAATAGTTGACTTTTTATAGGGGATAAACTCTGTCGCGATGGCTAAGGACGCTATTCGCCTGCACGTGGAAACGCTGCTGGCTGAGGGCGAACCTGTACCAACAGAACGCGAACACCCGCAGGCAATCATTGTCAACGTGGCTGCTTAAGGCTCATCCCGGCTTCTTCATCTTATCTCGTCCGCCTTTGCGGTAGCGGGTGGCCCACCATTCAAAGAGGAGGATGGAGAGGCCGATGAGGTACATGACGCGGTCGATGCCGAAGGTGTCAGCGATGGCCCCGATGAAGAGGATGACGGGGATGGAACCGGCGTTGTAGAGCATGGATTGGAAGGAGAAGACGCGCCCGCGCACGTCCTCGGAGGTGTGTTCCTGTAAGATGGTTTGCGCCGGGATGTTGAGCATGTCGAGCGCGGCTCCCATGATGAAGGTCATGCCTGCGATGTAGACAAGCTCCCAGGGTTTGAGGATGGGGATGAGCGAGAAGACAATCTGGCCGCTGGGCAGGAGGAAGAAGCCGATACCGGTGGCGATGCTGCCGACAGACATGACGCGTCGCTTGCCAAACCTGCGCGTGAGCCGGGGCATGAGCAGGGCGGCCAGGATGAGGCCAACGCCGGCAGGGGCGAAGACGACGGGTAGGTCTTGCACGGGCAGGTGCAGCACGTTTTGCACAAATGGCCCCGCCAGTTCGCCAATTACCAGCAGGATCACGCCGACGAATGTCACCTGGAAGAGGGCCAGGAACAGGTTGCGATCCCTGTAGACGAAAACGGCGCTTTCTCTCACGTCGTGTACCAGCGTCTCCCACAGCTCTTTGAGTTTGAGAGGGGGCCGCTGTGTCCTGTTTTCGCCGTTCTCCAGCAGGGAAGCGGGAATGCCCAGGACGAGGAATGTACAGATAAGATAGCAGAGACCGACGACGAAGAACAGCATGTAGAGCGGCTGGACATGCAGAATATGCTGGCCCAGGGCGAACGAGAACGCAGGGATCAGGAAGGCGATGAGCTGGCCCAGCAGAAGGAAGCCAACGACCTGGGAGAGCGTGAGCGTGATATTGAAAAGCGAAATAGCCGCCACCAGGCGTTCTTCGCCAACGAGTAAGGGGATGGAAGCGGCCTCGGCAGGCGTGAAAAACTGCGCAATCAGCGACGTGATAAACGAGAGTATATAGAGTGTGGTGGCCGTATGCGGGTTCCAGAGCAGGCCGAGAACGATTAAGAACATGGCAAAAGCGCGCAGCAAGTTGCTGACCCAGAGGACGAGCCGCTTATTGAGCATATCGACGTAGACGCCGGCCAGGACGCTGAAGGGAATGGCGGGCAGCGTGAAGGAAATAATGGCGATACCCACCTGTGTGGTCGAACCGGTAATCTCGGTGACGACGGCGATCACGCCGTAGTTGGCCGCGTTGAAGCCGGTTTGCGAAATTAATTGCGCCAGCCAGAGTAGCAAGAACGGGCGATTTTTCAGCAGATCGCGGTACGAGCCGGTGCTGGAGAGAGCCGAGGTGGTCGGCCTGACGGCAATCGGTTCCGTCTCCTTCTCGACAACTGGCACGGCGTCACCGGAGACTTCATTGAGTCCCTCCAGTCTGCGTTCGCTTTCGTAAACTTTTTTCTTTCTATCCATCATAGCCTTTTTGGTAATTTATCTGGATTACGCACAATATAACATGTTCGTTGCACAGACACAAGCGATAAACTCAACCGGTAGGAATTTCCTACCTTCCTCTGGTGTTTTCCTCAAAGAAGAGGATACAATAACAACACGTTTGAGAGAACAATAGAAGGACTATGACCAGTATAACAAAAGCAGAACAGACGAATATCGGCAAAAAGACTGATCTTCTCTCGCTCACGCTGCCGCAGTTGCGGGCATGGCTGGTGGAGCGCGGGGAGGCGCCGTTCCGGGCGAAACAAATCTATCACTGGCTCTACCGGGGCCTGGTGACGGATTTTGCGCAGATGAGCAATCTCTCGCTGGCTCTGCGCGAGCGGCTGGCGGCGGAGGCCAGCATCGGGCCGATTATCGTGCGCAGCGAACTGCACTCGAAGGATGACCGCACGCGCAAGATTTTGCTGGAACTGGCCGACGGCAAGCTGATCGAATCGGTATTGATGCTATATCCGCCGCTGGGGGAGAGCAGCGCCCGCGCCACTGTCTGCGTCTCGTCGCAGGCCGGCTGCGCTTTTGGCTGCACTTTCTGCGCGACGGGCCAGATGGGCTTTGCGCGCCACCTGAGCGCGGGTGAGATTGTTGCCCAGGTGTTGTACTTCGCGCGCGAACTGCGCGCCGCGCCCTGGGCCGCTGTCGGTCTACCGGGCAGCGTCCCCATTGACCATATCACCAACATTGTCCTGATGGGCATGGGGGAGCCGCTGCACAATTATGAGAACGTCTTGCAGGCCCTGCGCATCCTCAATAGCGCGGACGGCTTCAATCTGGGCGCGCGGCATATGACCGTCTCGACGGTGGGCCTTGTCCCTGCCATTCGCAGGCTGAGCCAGGAGCCACTGCAAATCAACCTTGCTATCTCGCTGCACGCGCCAACCGACGAATTGCGCAGCCAGACCATGCCCGTCAACCGCAAATACCCGCTGGCGGAACTGCTGGCCGCCGTGCAGGACTATATCAAAGAGAGTGGGCGGCAGGTGACATTTGAATATGTGCTGCTTGCGGGCGTCAATGATACGCCGGAATATGCGCACAAACTGGGCGAGTTGCTGGCGCCTTTGAAGCAGTTCGCCCACGTCAACTGCATTCCCGTTAACGCCACCTCGGCCAGCTACAAAGCGCCGCAGCCGGAGGCCATTCGCGCCTTCCGCGACATCCTCTTTGAACACGGTGTCAGCAACAGCGTGCGCGCCGAACGCGGCGACGATATCGCCGCCGCCTGCGGCCAGCTGCGCACGCAATTTGAACGACAACGAAATAGGGGTCAGTAAAAGAGAAGAGCATGCAATGCGACATGGGCATCAGGCGCCCATGTCGCATTGCATGCTCTTCTCTTTTACTGACGCTTACACGCGCACCTTTGGCAGCTTGGTCATAGTGCGTATGCAACTGGTGCAGATGTTTACCGGACGCTTCACGCCATCGATCTCGATGCGGCGATGCTGCACATTGAGGACAAAGCGGCGGCGCGTGCGGCGCTGTGAATGGCTCACATTGTTGCCGTGCATCGGCTTGCGCCCGCAGATATCACAACGACCTGACATACATCATTCCTCTCTTCTTTTCTCTTCGTTCGTAAAGTAACCTTCGGGCCAGTATCTGAAAATCCACCTGCGACATATTGCGAATCAGCCGGTCATGTGGTATTTTCATCTCAGATCAGGAAAGCGGCCATTCTTTCTTTTAGAGAATGGCAACATAAGCGAAACTGGACACGCCATGCGAGTATACCATACTCCGCCACGTCTGGCAAGTGCAATTTGCCTGCGCCTGCTCGCGGACGTGCCATGCTGAGCGAGAGCGAAGCATCTGGTGGGCTGAGTGATCGCTACGCTTTGCTCAGATGCTTCACTTTTGCTCAGCATGACACGTCAGTCAAAGGGGCGTTCTTTACGGCATGACATAATGCGGGGGTAGCGGCATATTTCCACATGTTGCACCACCCTCTACTAATGAGAACAAAGAGAGATGCCATGTATATGTCAAAATCGTCTGCTCTCCAACCAGAACACAGGTCGCAGTCACAGGGCAAGATAGAGGTACTGCCCAATGCCATTCATACGATCGCGACGCGGGCCGTCAGTGAGTGTTACGGCGTTGTGGGTCTGGCGGCGCGCCACCTGCGCAATGGCCGGGCCGTGCTGCTGGCGCCGGAGCAGACCAATCACGGCGTCCAGATACGGGTGGTCAACGATCAGATTATCGTTGAGGTCTACGTTGTCCTCGAATATGGTTTGCGCATGTCGGAAATTGCGCATAACATTATGAGTAGTGTGAAATTTGCCATCGAGAAGATGCTGGGCGTTCCCGTCGCTCGGGTCAATGTCAATATTCAGGGGCTGATTCACGATCCGGCAATGCAGTTCAGCAAGAAATAATGGTGAAGAGACTTCTACAGAAGGTAGCGAACGAACATGCAGGAAGAGACATCCCGTCCGGTGCGGCTCAGGACGCGGCGCATCAGTGTATTTGACGGGCAGGACCTCAAGAAGGCCATGCTGGCCGGGGCCGCGTGGCTGGAAGAACGCCGCGAAGCTATCAATGCCCTCAACGTCTTCCCCGTCCCGGATGGCGATACCGGCTCCAATATGTCGAAGACGATGCAGGCCGCCATACGCGACATCGCTGATAGTAGCGAGACGTCGGCGGGGGTGATCGCGGCGAAGCTGGCGCACGGCGCGCTGCTGGGCGCGCGCGGCAACTCCGGCGTCATCCTCTCGCAGACGCTACGCGGCCTGGCGCAGGGGCTGGAAAAGAAAGCCACCTTCACCGCTACCGACCTCGCCAGCGCCATGCAGGAGTCTGAGCGCATGGCCTACCGCGCCGTCATCAAACCGGTCGAGGGAACCATCCTCACCGTCATTCGCAAGAGCGCGGAAGCGGCGAAGCGCAGCGCCGAACGCGACGATGATCTGGTCGGGCTGATGCAGGAGGTTGTTACAGCCGCACGGCAGGCGGTGGCCGAGACACCGGAGTTGCTGCCCATTCTCAAGCAGGCGGGCGTCGTCGATTCGGGCGGCCAGGGCTACTGCACCATTCTGGAAGGCATATGGCGCTATATTCGCGGCGAGGCCAGCCAGGTAGCCCCGCCAGCCGGGCCGGTCGGCATCATCACCCCGTCGGCGGTTGTCCCGGCGAAAGCCGCTGCAACGCAGGAACCGGCGGTCATGAAGGGGCGGGTGAAGATCGAGGAGGAGTACGGCTACGAGGTCGTCTTCCTGCTCAAGGGGGAGAAGCTGGACGTGGAGACCATCCGGCAGACCATCATCGACATGGGAGGCGTCTCCACTGTCGTGGCCGGGGATGACAGAATGCTCAAAGTGCATACGCACACGGAATGGCCGGGCAAAATCCTTGATTACGGCGTCAGTCTGGGCAGCCTGCTGGACATCAACATCGAAAATTTGCAGGAGCAGAGTCTGAACTATGCCGCCGAAAGCGAGGCCGAACACGCGGCGGCGCACTCAGCCTCTGTGCCAGCCGTCAGCGAGGCGGCGACGCAGCAGATCGCGACGGTGGCCGTCGTGGCGGGCGCGGGCTTCGAGCAGGTTTTCCGGGGCCTGGGTGTCAGCGCCATCATCTCCGGCGGCCAGACCATGAACCCCAGCATCGAAGAGTTGCTTGAGGCCGTCAACGCCGTTCCCACGCGGCAGGTGATTGTGTTGCCCAATAACAGCAACGTCATTCTCAGCGCCCGCCAGGTCAACGCGCTGACGGAGAAAGAGGTCTACATTGTTCCCAGCGAAACCATGCCGCAGGGCATCGCCGCGCTGGTGAGTTTCAATTTCGAGGCCGATTTCGCCGACAACTGCGAAGCTATGACGCAGGCGGCGCAGAGCATCCAGACGGCAGAAATCACTACCGCCGTGCGCAGCGTGCAGATCGGCAGCGTGCGCGTGCGCGAGGGCGACTATATCGGCCTCGTCAACGGCAATCTCGCCGTCGCGGGCCAGCACCTGCCCCAGGTCATCGCCGACACCTTGCAACGCATGCAGATCGACCGCTACGAGATCGTCACCCTCTACTACGGCGAGGACGTGACGGCGCAACAGGCGCAGGAGACGGCCCGGCGCATCAAAGAACGATACTCCCACCTTGAAATTGAGGTCGTCAACGGCGGCCAGCCCCACTATGCCTATATCATCTCGGCGGAGTGAGGTTCGGTAGAAGTACCGAAAAACTCGACTTGTGAGCAGAGCCATAGTATAATGAGCGAAAGGTTGGCACGGAGGCGTGCCGCACGGAGGTGTGTTTGTTATGGCAGTTCGGATTGTGACCGACAGTACGGCGGATATCCCGCCGCAGGTGGCGCAGCAACTGGGCATTACGGTCGTGCCGCTCACGGTGTTCTTTGGCGACGAAGCGTATCTGGATGGCGTGGAACTGGATAACGCCAGCTTCTATCGCAAGCTGGCGACCAGCAAGGAACTGCCGCGCACCTCGCAGCCCTCGCCTGCCGCGTTTGCCGAAGCCTATGAGCGGCTCATCAAGGAGGGGGCGACGGGCATTCTCTCTGTGCATCTTTCCTCGAAGCTGAGCGGCACCTACCAGTCGGCGGTGACGGCGCGCGAAATGTTGCCGGAAGGTGTGTATACCATTCCTGTTGAGATTGTCGATTCGGAGAGCATCAGCATCGGCATGAATGTGCCGATTATGAAAGCAGCGGAGGAGGCGCGCGAGGGCAAGAGCCTGGAGGAGATCAAGGCGCATCTGCTGGACCGGCTGGCACGCTCGCGCATCCTGGCGGTGCTGGACACGCTGGAATATGTGCGGCGCGGCGGGCGCATAGGCGCGGCGGGGGCCTTGCTGGGAAATATGCTCAGCTTCAAGCCCATTATCTCGCTCAAAAATGGCGAGGTTATCCCGCTGGAGCGGCCACGCACGCGCGGTAAAGCCTACGAACGCATCGCGCAACTCTTGCACGAGATGAGACCCCTGGAAAGCGTGGTGATCGCCGAATCAAACGAGGAGGTGGGCCGACAACTGGCCGAGGCGTTGAAGCCGGTCTATCCCGGCGAGATTCCCACCTACAAGCTCGGCGGCGTGCTGGGAACGCATACCGGCCCCGGCACCGTCGCTATTTCCGTCATCACCGCCAGACCGTAGGCACACGATGATCGGCTATCGTTCCCTGGAGACGCACGATTGATCGTGTGCAGCGCCGATTGATCGGCCCGACGGGAGGCAGAAAGGAAATTTGTATGTCTCAGCAATACGTGGTTCCGAACATTTACCAGGACATCAGCAATCAATCACAGGGCTATTTCGCGTTTCGCTTTGTCTGTCAGGAATGCTACTGGGCCATCGATACGCGGCCCATTCGCTCCTCGGTCAGCACGGTGAGCAATATTATGGATATCGGCGTGGGGCTGCTTGGCGGTTTCTGGGGCAGGGCAGCGGAGGCGGGGGAGCAAATTTATGGCTCGCGCTGGCATGCGGAGCAGGCCGATGCGCTGCAAAAATCGTGGGCGCAGATTCAGCACGAATTCCACCTGTGTCCCAAGTGTCACCGCACCGTCTGCAATCGCTGCTTCAATCTCAAACTCAACATCTGCACCTCCTGCGCGCCCGATCTGAAAGCGGATGCAGCTTCGTATCAGCATGAGATGAACGTTGAGGCGCAGCGCAGGCAGATTCAGGAGAATTACCGCGCTCCGCAGTTCAATACCGAGGGCGTGCCGTCAGCCGTTGAGCCGGATATGCTGGCTCCTTCTGCCCGACCAGCGCAGCCGACGCCCCCGCCGATGGGTTATACGCCCCCGCCAGGACAACCGATGCCGGGGCAGGGGCAGGCGCCGGGGCAGCCAGCGTACAATGCCAGAGCGGCCTTCACGCAGACGCCTTCTGGCGCGCTCATTATGTGTCCTACCTGTCGGCGCATGGGGCCTGCGGGCAAGTTTTGTCAGGATTGCGGCACGAAATTACCCCAGCCAGAGGCGCACTGTCCCCAGTGTTCCTCAAAGGTTGAGGTCGGCGCCCGCTTCTGTCAGGAATGCGGCGCGAAATTGCAAATGGCCACCGGCTCTTGAGGGCCTGCCAGCGGGCCAAATTTCATATCTCTTCTGTGATTTGCGAAATTCACTATCGTGAACCATTGACGAAAGGGAAGGCTGTCACGTACAATAGTAGTAAGGCAGATAGACGTAGGCTATAGCGTCTGTTCGTCTTTGACCATTCTCGTACCTGGGTTGAGAAACTATCCTTCTGAAGGAAACGTATCCTTAGTGAATCTTCACTGTACCTTGTAGTTCGTTTCGTATAACGACCAGGTGTTAGTTGGAAGCCGCCAGAGGACGGCGTAACTATGAAGGAGGAACGACTGTGGGAATGTTACGGGTGATGTCACGGCGCGGTGATGACCGTGTCACCTGGGACGAGCAGAAAGTTCTAGCCGGCGACCCGGAGGCCGTAGCCGCGATTAAGGAGGCAGAACGAATCTTCGCCCAGGAGCGTGCGAAAGGCGCCACTGCTTTCCGGGTAGACCCTGGGAAACCAGCCGAGCGCATCGAGCAGTTTGACCGCACTGCCGAGCAGATCATCATGGTCCCGCGAGTCGTTGGCGGATGAGCCCGGTCGCTCAGGTGCTCACCGCCCTGGGTTGGATCGTCGTTGCTCTCGCCATCTCACCGATGATATGGCTGCTGCTCCAGCCATATATGAAAGGCTGGTCGCGTGCTGAGCGGCGAGCTGCCAGTCTTCTGCGCGATACGCTCACTCCTGAGCAGTGCCGTCAGCTGGTATGGAGAGGCTATCTTGAAGTACCCAGCCCGACTGAGCCGCAGCGCGTGTATCGCGTGCCACGAACAAAAGGCTATGTCCAGGTGATCGAGAATGGCCGGGCGGTCATGCGTCTCTGTCTCCAGCCTATCGAGTGCTTACCCGACGCGGACCTCGTTGTTCTGCACAAATTGATGATCGAAGGCAACGAGGAAACCTATCTGCAAAAGGCAAACAAGTACCTCTGTCTCGACTGAGCGGGTGAACGCTGTCGAAGCAGAGCGGGTGAGTGCGGGTTGCAGGCCACAGGCGCAGCGGATCGGCAGAGAAGTTCAGAAGATTAAGCCTTTCTGCGGCTCTTATCTGTCCACCCAGGTATAGCGCGAGGAATTTGAAGAAACGAGGGGCGCATAAGCAAAGGGGAGCTTGCTGTGCGCCCCTGTTTCATGCTGTCCCGCTGCCCCGCCCTCAGGCCAGCCGCAAGAGGTGGCCCCATAGGCGTTAACTTAAGTCGGTGCGAGCGCCAGGCAGGCCACCCGCAAGAGGTGGCCCTACTATACTACGCGCGCCTGTGGGACTGTTCGGGTAGAGTAGGGCCACCCCTTGCGGGTGGCCTGCAGTGGGCTGTTTGCGGGCCGCCGTAGGACGGTACCAGGAACTGAAGGGTTTGCCCCTTGCGGGTGGCCTGTAGTGGGCTGTTTGCGGGCCTGCGGCGCGGTGGCTACTCTTCCTCCTCGTCCTCATCCTCATCAATGACGACGATCTGGTGGTGGCCATTCTGTTTGACGCAGGCGTGCGGGCTGCCGTCCAGCGGGGTGCCACAGAAGGGGCAGACGGGCCGTCCGGCGCTGACGATGGCGGTGATGTCTTCGCTCAATTGCTGCGCCTGTTGCAAATCGAAAAAGAAGGCGACGGCGGCCTCTTCATCGATGATCGCCTGCGGCTCCTGCCCCGGCTCCATGAGGATTTCCAGCGGGACGACGCTCAGCAGGAAACGGTCGTGGTATTCGTCGTAGCCGATTTTGATCTGGGCTACGCGAAAATCGTAATCGGGCGTGCGCGGGAAGCTGGTCGGCATGCTGGCCGGTGGGCGGCGCTGCCCGGCCTGTGCCTCGGTGCGCAGCCACTGACCGCCGCTCAACTGCGCGAGGAAGCGGTCGAGCGCCAGAGAAAGGCTGTTCAGTTGTTCCTTCTCCATCCACATCACGGCGGAGCCGCGCGGACTGCGCGCAAAGAGTCGAAAGCGGCGCTGGCCGGGCTGGCCTATTGCCTCGGCTCCCAGCACGTCTACCGGCCCCAGGTCTGTACTCATAGCTTTACCTCGTTTATCGTCTAGCCTGACATTCAGTGTTCTATACTTAATACCCTCTTTCCGGGTTATATCGGTTCAATAGCGGTTGGCCTGCGCGGTAGCGGCGCAGGTTATCGGCGAACAGGGCGGTCAACCGCTGCTCATAGTGGAGGCTGACCCCTGAGATATGGGGGGTCAGAATGACGTTTGGCATGGTATAGAGCGGGCTGTCCGGCGGTAGCGGCTCCGGCTCCGTCACATCGAGGCCCGCCCCGGCGATCCAGTGTTCTTGCAGGGCGCGAATCAGCGCCGCCTCATCGATGACGCGCCCGCGAGCGATATTCACCAGGTAGGCGTTCGGTTTCATCAGGCGCAATTCCGGCTCGCCGATCATGCCCTCTGTCTCGGCAGTCAGCGGCACGGCCAGCACGACATAATCGCAGAGGGGCAGCATTTCGTGTAACTGCTCCGGCGCGAAGAGTTGGTCGACATCGTGGTCCTGCTCGCCGGGGCGAGCCGAGTGGCGCATGCCGAGAACGCGCATGCCGAAGGCGCGGCCCAGCACGGCAACGCGCCGCCCGATGCTGCCCAGGCCGATCACCCCCAGCGTTTGCCCTTCCAGTTCACGCCCCCCCAGATGATACCAGCTTGCGCTGTGCGCCCAGACATGGCTCGCCTGCAAGCGTACCATCTCCGGCCAGTTCCAGTTGAACATCAACATACTGCCAAACACATACTCGCTGATCGTCGTCGAGTGGATGCCCGAAGCCGTTGTCACAATGATGCCGCTATCGGCATCGAGCAGCCCGGTCGGCGCCAGCGAGTCCACACCCGCGCCGGGATATTGCAGCCAGCGCAGGTGGAGGGCCAGCTCGCGCCAGTTCTCCGGCATGCTGTAGGCGCAGACGATTTCCGCCCTTTGCAAATTGTTTATGAAATCTTCGTCGCGTATCACACATAGCACATCCATCTGCGCGGCCTCGCGCAGTTCTTGCTGCGACGCGGGAGAAAATTGAAAGGTACTGAGTACTATACGGTCTTCTGCCACAATCGACTCCTTACAAAATATGGTCGCTTTGTTTTTGTTTCCTTCAGTCTATCCGAATCAGCCGCGTGTGGCAAGTGGGAAAAGTTAGCTATGAAACCAGCAAATCTTGCCGATAATACTCAGCAGATGGTACAAGACACAGGGGGATATGGAGCATGCCTGCCCGTCAACATGGCGCATAGAGGTAAAAAGGGTGACGATTGTACCATTTACGAGGCTATATGCATGCCGATACGTCTATTCAGATAGATCAGATTCTACGCTATCTCATGCCATCAGGCTGAACAAAAGCGGTCGGGAGAGGCCGACAGAAGCAGACTAGAGGATCGGAAGCACGATGTTCAATAACAATAATCAACAGGGTAGAGGAAATACAGGAACGCAAATGCCGCCGGGAGTGGGGACGGGAACAGGGAATGCTAATGGCGCGTCGCCACTGGGCTGGAAGGAACTGGCGACGAAGCGCACATCGCCCGCGCAGAAGAGGCGGCGGCGCATTCTGGGCGTCGTCTTGCTGCTTCTGCTGGTCGCGCTCATTTTCTCCGCTGTGCGCGTCGGCTCTGTTGCCAGCGGCACAGACGAACAACTGATGGTGCAGATTGGGCAGCAGCAGCCTGCCCTTGTTGACCTGAGTGAGAGTTTTCCCATCAGCCCGGACCTCTTCGGCGTCAACGTCTTCCCTGAGAATCAGAGCGATTCGCTTGACCAGCACTTCAGCGGCTTCATGAGCTATGATCCGCCGGTGGCTCAGGGCCTGGCGAACGCGCACATCAATCTGCTGCGCTTCCCCGGCGGCCAGTGGGGCGAACAGCATGTCCTCTCCTGCCAGCAATTGAACGATTTCAGCGGCCTGCTTTCGGAGACAGGGGCGGAAGGTATGATCCAGGCGCGCCTCTCCAATCCGGTCGATAGCACGGGTACTTACGCTACCTACAATGCGTTGGAGAAACTCAATCTGAACGGGCGTGCCCAGCAGGCTGGCGCTCTGGTTGATTACATGAATAACCCGCACAGCACGCACCACCCGCGCACCGGCCCCTGTGCTAAAGGCCCATTCCACCCGGTTAACCTCTGGTCGGTTGGCAATGAGCCTGATCGCTTGATCAATCCCGATACCGGTAAGCCGTATACCGTCGCGGACTATGTGCAGGCGTTTATTCAGTATTCCATCGCCATGCACCAGAACGACCCGCAGATCAAAGTCTTTGGCCCGGAGATCAGCGAGTATTCTGGCCCTGGCGCCGGACCATACGATGCGAACCACCAGGCATGGATGGAAAGTTTCCTGCAAGGGGTGGGGCAGTATGAGAAGAATAATCCCCAGTTGAAGTTTCACTTGCTGGATGGCGTCTCTTTCCACAGCTACCAGTTTGGCGACACAGGCGAGGCGCCGGGCATGTTGATGAGCAGTACCGACGAGTGGAATTACCTGCTGCCGCAACTGCGCCAGGAGATTCATCAGTATCTTGGGCGCGATGTACCCATCGCCATTACCGAGATCAATAGCAATACAGGCCAGAATCTTCCCTCGAGAGGGCAGGCAGCTCTCTGGTGGGCCGATACACTGGGAACGCTGATGGATCAGCAGGTTGAGTACGTCTCATTCTTCTCGGCTGAGGGTGTTGATACGCCATACCCGCTGTTCAGCAGCACGCAGCCCTACGCGCAGACGCCGATGTTTCGTGTGATGCAGTTGTTCTCGCACCTGCAGGCCAACCTGGTGCCGGTGAACGTGCAGCGCGAACCGATCAGCCTCTATGCGACACAGAACAATACGCACGACACGGTCGGGCTTCTCTTCATTAATAAGGGGAGCGTGCCGCAACTGGCGCATGTGGGTTCGCAGAATCAGATTTTCGGCATCAGTCCCTGGCACAGCATGGATGTCAGCATCGCGCCCTACAGCATGGTGCTGGTGACGCTGCATCGCAACGGCGGCGCCTCGGCTTACAGCTTCGACGCGCCGACTGTTGGTGAGGCGACGACCCCACCGTTGACTTTTACCGCCTGCGGCAACAAAACGGACCCGCTGGCGAACACTATTCCCTGCTGATTATAGAGGAAAGGAGAAACGGTGTTTTTCACTATTCTCGGCATCACTCTTGAAGTTTTATACCTGTTGATCATCTTACTGATGGCCGTGCAGGCCATCTTTAATATCCGTCTGCGCCTTTTTATCTGGGAGAAGCCGGAAAACGCCTGGCTCAATCACGCGCCAACCGTTTACCGCGACCCGTGCCTTTCGTTTACCATCATGCTCCCGGCGCGCCATGAAGAGGCGGTCTATCGTGAAACGATCCAGAAAGTCTATGATCTGAACTATCCCAAAGAGCTGATGCAGATACTGGCGATCTGCCGCGAGGATGACCCCGGCACCATTGCGGAGGCGCAGGCCAAAATTGAAGAGCTTGGCGATCCCAACGTGCAACTGGTGGTCTTCAACGATACGCCGATCAACAAGCCGCACGGCCTCAACCTGGCCTTGCAGGTCGCGCACGGCGATGTCGTGACCATCTTCGATGCTGAGGATGAGCCGCACCCGGACATCCTCAACATCATCAATACGACCATGCTCGACGAGGACGTGGACGTGGTGCAGAGCGGCGTGCAGTTGATGAACCATAATACGAAATGGTTCTGTTTCCTCAATGTGCTGGAATATTTCTTCTGGTTCAAGTCGTCCATGCACTTTTTCGCCCGCATCGGCATGACGCCGCTGGGCGGCAATACCGTCTTTGTGCGCCGCGAACTGATGGAACAACTCGGCGGCTGGGATGAGACCTGCCTGACGGAAGATGCCGACCTCGGCATCCGCCTGAGCCTCTCGCACGCTCGCATGCGCATCATCTATGACGACGAGTTCGTGACGCGCGAGGAGACGCCGCACACGATTGAGCAGTTTATCAAGCAGCGCACGCGCTGGAATCAGGGCTTCATTCAAATCCTGTTCAAAGGTGAATGGCTCAAGCTGGAGAAGCTGTCGCAGCGATTGCTGGCTCTCTATGTCCTGATCCTGCCCGAAATGCAGGCATTCTTCGCGCTGCTGATACCCGTTTCGCTCATCATGTTCTTTTTCGTCAAGCTGCCGCTCTGGCTCGCCATGATGACATTCCTGCCGCTCTACTGTTTCGTCCTCGACATCTTCGTTGATGTCGCGGGTCTGCACGAGTTTTTGAAGGCGCATAATCGCCCGTGGAAGTGGCTGGAAGCGGTGTATATCATGCTAACGTTTTTCTTTTATCAATTAATTCTGAGTTTCGGCGCGCTGCGGGCGGTCTTTCGCTACGTACAGGGGGCTACGAACTGGGAAAAGACGGCTCATATCGGCCAGCATAGGCGATAGGGGCCTGGAAGCAAAGAGAGATGACTGTGCAGCAACAACCACCACAAGAACAACAGGGACATTCGCTCTCGATACGACGGAAAATGGCGACGGGCAACGTGGCCGAGCAGGTGCAGGCGGTGAATGGCGTCAATGGCGCCAACGGGCAGCGCCCGGTCGATTACCTGCCGACCGTTACGCTGCCTGCGCCCGGCAATACGCCGCCATTGGGCGCGGGGCAGAACACGGTGCCTGCAGGGGGCAATGGCGCCAATCAGCCGCTCAATCAGGTGCCGCCAACGCCGCGCCTGCCGGAGTCTGCATCCTTCCCGGCCCGCGCTCAGGTGCCGCCGGTTGCTCCGGTATCCGCGATGCCACCGACTCCAGACCGGGTGCAGGTGAGGACACCGGCTCAGGTGCCGCCAACGCCGCCACCCAGACCGCCCTCTACCCCGGTAATGCCCGTGCAGCCGAATTCTCCAGTCGGCGGCCATGTGCCGCAGCAGCCGGAGATTGTGGGGAACAGCGTGATTTTGCACCGCAGCCCCAATTTCGTCGTGCGCACCATCTATCGTCCCGGCCAGAGACCGAAGCCCTTGCGTCGCCCATCGGGGCATACGGCAAGGATACCGAAGGTCATGCCGCAGCAGGAGCAGCGCATTGCCGTCAGCGAGACAAAGGTGATGCCGGCGGTCGCGCCCATCAATCCTGTCACGATCAAGAAGTTTCCTGTGCCATCCTGGCTGGAGGCGACCGTCATCGTTGTTGGCCTGCTCGTTTCGGCGGTCGCGCATGCGCTGAACATGTTCAACTTTCCGCGCTACGAGTTGGACGAAGGCACCTATATCTCGAATGCCTGGGCCATCCTGCACGGTCAGCTTTCGCCCTATGCCTATGGCTACGGCCATCCGCCGCTGGCCTGGATACAGATTGCCGCCTGGCTGGAAGCGACCGGTAGCCTCTTCTCCTTCGGCGACGCTATCAATAGCGGGCGGGTGCTGATGCTGCTCTACGCCCTCGGCTGCGCCCTGCTCGTCTACCTGATTACGCGCCGCCTGGATGGCAGTCGCAGCGCCGCCCTGCTGGCCATGGTCATCTTCTCGTTCTCGCCGATCAGCCTGACCTACCAGCGCCAGGTGCTGCTGGACAATGTCGGCACCTTCTGGCTGCTGCTCGCGTTCTACTTCCTGGTCATAAGCAATAGCCGCCTGCTCTACATCATGCTGGCGGGCGTTTGCTTTGGCATTGCCTTCCTCTCGAAAGAGATTTTTGTGCTGTTCCTGCCGGTGATGATCTACGCCACGTGGCTGCACTCGACGAAATTCCAGCGCAAGTTCATGCTGGTGGCCTTCACCTATGTCTCCATCGCCATCTGCTCCATGTTCGTGCTGATGGCGATCCTTAAGGGCGAGCTATTTCCCACCGGCTGGCTCCCCGGCGACACGCACCCGCATTTGAGCATGATCGGCACGTACCTCGGCCAGCTCGGGCGCGGCCAGAGCCAGGGCGGCAACATCGTCGGCAGCCTGGCGGCGTGGATGCAGGCCGATATGCTCTTCGTCGTCCTCAGCGCGGCGGCGACGGTTTTCAACCTTATCCTCGGCTGGTGGAATCGCAAGCTGCTGCTGCTCTCGTTGATGGCGCTCAGCTTCTGGGTTTTGCTGCTGCGCGGCGGCGTCGTCTTCCCGTTCTACATCATCCCTATGATTCCCCTGGTCGCGCTCAACGCGGCGATGGCCGTCAACACCATCATGGGCTGGTTCGGCAGGCTGACGCGCCTCGATCTCGTGCGCGCCGTGTTGATCTTCGGCGTGATCGCCGCCATCATCCCGTACTATGCGATGAACACCGGCATCGTCTTCTCGCAGCACCCCACCTCGGCGCAGACGCAGGCGCTGGCGTGGATTCGCGAGAACGTGCCGACGACCGATGTCATCGTCATCAACAGCTATCTCTACACCGACCTGCACTCGCCCGGCGGTGTCGGCGGCGGCGAAATCTACCCTCACGCCGATGTCTACCAGAACGTAGCTACCGACCCGACCATCTACCAGACCGTCCTGCAAAACAACTGGGACCGCATCGACTACATCGTTGCAGACTCCGAAATGCTCCAGGACATCAAAGGCAGCGGCAGCGAGATGCAGATTATCACCGACGCGCTCAACCACTCGATCTTGCGGGCCGAGTTCCGCGCCGACGACCACAGCGATCAACTCGTCATCGACGTGTTCCAGGTTATCCACAAGATACCGCCCGCGCAGGTCCTTGCGCCCAACACGGGCAGCGGCAACCCGCTGGCGATGACTGCGTTCCCAGGTCGCCCCACGCCAGGCCCCCCGCAAGGGGTGGCCCTACTATACACGACACGTCCATCGGATGTGGGGGATGGGGAATGGGAGCGTATATAGTAGGGCCACCCCTTGCGGGGGGCCTGGCGTGGGGTGGCGTAGCAGCTACAGAACCAACAAACAGCAACCGAATACATTTATATATATAGATAAAACACGACAGCTATGGAAGGACTGACAGACTATGGTAGCGATACAGCCAGACATTGATACTATCGCGGTGACGCGGACATTTGACGGTGTGGAGGAGGCGGCGCACCGCGTGATCGCGCAGGTGGGGGGCATGGAGTCCATCCTGCGGGGGGCGAAGATGGCAATTTTGAAGCCGAATTTTGTGGCGGGGCGCAATGCGTCCACTGGCTCAACCACCAGCTTCGCGCTGCTCAAGGCGGTGGCCGAGGAGGTGCGCGCCTGTGGGGCCGAGCCGATCCTGTGCGAGACGCCCGGCACGGAGTTCGACCGCGAGGCCACCTACACCATTCTGGGCGTGGAGAAGTTCTGTGAGGAGAACGGCATTCGCATCCTGCGCGTCGACCCGGAGGGCGGCGAGGAGGACTGGATGGAGCTACACCCGGCGAGCGCGAAAAAGCTGCGCCGCTTCCGCGTGCCGCGCATTCTGAAAGAGGCGCGGCTCATCAACCTGCCGGTGCTGAAGACGCACGTGGTCTCGATGATGACGCTGGGCATGAAGAATGTGATGGGTATTTTGCCGCGCCCGGATCGCCGCGCCATGCATACCTTCGGCATCGATCAGAGCATTGTGGATATGAACTTTGGCCTCAAGCCCGATCTGACGATCATCGACGGCAGCGTGGGGCAGGATGGCGAGGGGCCGCTGTATGGCGATAAGGCCGATTTGCAGGTGCTGGTCGCCGGACGCGATAGCCTGGCCGTTGACCTGCTATGCTGCCAGCTGGTGGGCGTCAAGCCGCGCGATATTCCGCACCTGCGGCTGGCCCTTGAGCAGATGGGCAAGCCGTCCTGGACGCTGGCGGGCGAAGACCCCGGCCTGATCAAGCAGTTTCGCCTGCCGCAGCAGAAGGCCCTCTACCGCTTCATTTTCTGGCTAATGTATCCGTTGGACTATCCCTACACCTGGGTGGCGGAGCGCGGCAAGCATTTCTGCACCACGCTCTACGGCACAGGACTCGTCGGCACGCGCCCGCAGATCCAGCAAGAGAAATGCACGCGCTGCGGCGTCTGTGTCGAAGCCTGCCCTCTGCCCGATGTGATTGATCTCAAGACGCTGAAAGTCAACTATGCCGCCTGCCAGCGTTGCCTGCTGTGCTACGAGGCCTGCCCGGAGAAGGCCATCAGCGTCAAGGGCTATTCAGGAGCGCGCTCATGACTATTCTTGTCACCGGGGCAACCGGCTTTTTAGGCACGGCGCTGGTCACGGAACTGGTGAAGCGCGGCGAGGAGGTGCGCGTGCTGGCCCGCGACGAGCAGAAGGCGCGGCAGCAGTTTGGCGAGGCCGTGACCATCATCACGGGCGAGATCGCCGATGTGAAGGAGGTGGAACGCGCCGTTGAGGGGGCCAGCGTCATCTATCATCTTGTCGGGCGGCTCTATCACCCCAGCGTCCCGACGGAACTCTATCGACAGACACATGTGGAGGGGACGCGCATCCTGCTGGCCGCGTGCAAAGGGCAGAGCCAGCTCAAGCGCATCGTGCATTGCAGCACGACGGGCGTGCATGGCGCGACCGGTACGACGCCTGCGGCGGAAGACGCGCCCTTCGCCCCCACCAATCCCTACGAGGCCACCAAGCTGGAAGCCGAACTGCTCGCGCTGCAGGCATATAAAGAGGATGGGCTGCCGGTGAGCGTGGCGCGGCCAGGGCTGGTTTACGGGCCGGGCGATCTGCACCTGCTCGGCTTCTTCGCCTCGATCAAAAAGGGCCTGTTCCGCGTCATCGATGGCGGCAAGGCGCTATTGCATCCCATCTACATCGATGACATGACAACGGCTTTCCTGTTGTGTGCCGAAAAGCCGGAGGCGCTCGGTCGCAGCTACAATATCGCCGGGGAGCGGCCCGTGACCATTCGCGAACTGGCGGAGGCCATTGCCCGCGCGCAGGGGAAAACGCTGCCCGGCGGCAGCATCCCGCTCTGGCTCGCCAACCTGGCCTCGGACATCTTCGCCATCATGCCTGGCATGCAGGGAGAGCGCGCCCCCCTGACGCGCAGCCGCGTGGCCTTTCTCACGCACAGCCGCGTCTACGATATCAGCCGCGCCAGAAGCGAACTGGGCTTCGCGCCCGCAGTCGATTTAGAGGAGGGGATGAAACGCACTGCCGCATGGTATCGCAAACATGGATATCTTTAGATGCATTGCAGCGCGCTCAATCGGCGCCTACAGAATTACGCTCAGTTTTCATTCTGATACGTTCATATACAAGAGTGACATTTTTTGCTGTGAGGTTTTGCATGCAACATCCTATCCCGCCAGCTTCACCGCCGCGCCTGCATCCGGTACGGCTCGTTCGAGCGCAGGAACCCTGTACGCCGAAGCCCGCCGTCGAGGAGTGGAAGGAAGACAGCAGCGACCGTCTCGCCTGGCTCCCCGGCGTCGATGTTGCCATGCAAACCACAGCCGTGATGAACATTATGCACACGCCACATCCTCCGCGCTCCTTACCCGGCACCACCATGTTGCCTGTTCCACAGACACCGACCGATACGATGTCTGCCGTTCTCGATATCACGCAGCAAAGTACCGCCCACCTTATGCGTCTCAGCGGTATGCTGCCTGTCGTGCGCGTCTCTGCAATGCCAGTCGGGTCGCCAGACGAGCAGCCTACCGCCCCCCGGAACAGCATACCCGCTCAGGGCGATCCGTCTTCCCAGGCCAGCAGCCCCCAGCAGGATAGCAGCCCGGTGCAGGCCAGCCCCACCGCGCAGGCCAGCCCCACCGCGCAGGTCAGCCCCACCCCCCAGGCCACCCGCCAGGGGTGGCCCTACTATACACGGGCGAGCGATGGCGCGGGGGATGGGAAACGGGGGGCGTATATAGTAGGGCCACCCCTGGCGGGTGGCCTGCGTGCCGATGGCTTACGGGACGTGGTCGGCCTGCGTGGGGTGGCCGCTGCGGGTGCCGATGGCTTACGGGACGTGGCCAGCCTGCGTGGGGTGGCCGCTGCGGGTGCCGATGGCTTACGGGACGTGGCCGCTGCGGGGGACGGTGGCGTGCGAGACGATGATGTGGGCAGCGTGGATGGCGGCGATATTCCCTTACCGCCGGATGGGGAGGAGGGCTGGTGGCCGCGGGGTATCCAGCAGACGGGGCCGCTGCCGGTGGTCAACCTGTACGGGGAGAGGCCGTTCGGGCAGATGCTGCCGCCGACGATGGCCGCGCCCGTGCCTGCGCAGCCGGTGCCTGCCTGGAAAGCGTTTCTCGGCAAGCCGGTGGTCAGGGTCACAATCGGGCTGCTGGTTGGCATTGGCTTGCTGTACCTGGTCTCGAAGTTTGTTGATATCCCGGAGACGGTCGGCATCTTGAAGCAGAACCTGACGACGCCGCGCGGCATCATCCTTGCCCTGCTGTCGGGCGTGGCTTTTCTGACGGCCTTTTCCATTCGTGGCGTGCGCTGGAAGCTCTTTCTGAACCCGGTTGGCAGGGTCAGCACGTTCAAGGCTATCCAGTTGTTTCTGGTCGGCATCTTCCTCAACTTCCTGTTGCCCATACGCGGGGGTGAGGTGGCAAAGAGCCTGATGCTCAAACGCATTGCCGGTATTCCCATCAGCCGGTCGTTGCCAACGGTGGCGATGGACAAGGCGCTGGATCTGATGCCCGCGCTCTTCATCATGGCCCTTGTGCCGCTGCTGGACATCCAGATGGACATCAAGCTATGGATTGTGCTGGCTGTCGTTGGCGGGCTGCTGGTCGGGCTGATCTTCTTTGTGCTACTGGCGGCCTGGAAACGCGACACGGCCATTGGCTTGCTGCAAAAAATGACGGGCCTGCTGCCGGGGGCTATCGGTAGCAAGGTCGAAGGTTTCGCCACCGGCTTCGTCGACTCGCTGTTGATGGGGGCCAGCCAGCCGCGCATCTTCATTCCGGCCATGCTGCTCACCTGCGTCGCCGTGATTTTCGATGGCCTCTTTGCGATGCTTGCCTTCTGGACGATTGGCTACCCCGTCCCCTTCGGCACGGCCATTTTCGGCTACACCATCTACAACATGTTCTACATTCTGCCCACGCCGCCGGGCCAGGTTGGCAGCAACGAGGCCATCGGCCTGCTCGTCTTCGCTGGCCTGCTCCACCTGCCCGCCGACAAAGTGACGGCCATGTTCGTCTTCTCTCACCCCTGGGCCGCGCTGCTCATGTGCGTCACCGGCATGGCCTGCCTCAGCGCCCTCGGCCTCACCCTCTCCAGCGCCATGAAGGTGCAGACGGGGGCCGAGACGGAAGCGCGCGAGGAAGATGGGCGGGCGCAGGGGAAAGTGAGAGTACAGGGCCAGGGAGCAAGGGTGTAGGCTATATAGGCCATAACGCAGGCCGACCTGAGTGCAGGTTCTGCGTGTTGATCACGGGGCAGGTGCCGTTCGCAGGCCACCCGCCAGAGGTGGCCCTACTATACCAGACGGCTCTCCATGCTCTACGAACGCCCGTAGTATAGTAGGGCCACCTCTGGCGGGTGGCCTGCGCTGTTCGGGTCGCTGGTCATGCGCATGATAAAGAACGTAGTATAGTAGGGCCACCTCTGGCGGGTGGCCTGCGGCAAGGCTTGCGCTGTAGTTTACTTCTCGACCACCCGCGTTCGGCCCATGCCCATCGCTGTTTTGTAGCCGACGCCGGTGTAGAAAGCCAGTTGGGAGAGCAGGAGGATTTGCTGGCGGACGGTCAGCGGGGCTTCTGGCGTTGTCGGTTCGTCGGGGGCGCGCAGCAGGTACTTGCACATTCCCAGGAAGCCGGTCTGCGGATGATTGGTAAATTTTAGCTGGTGCGTTCTGAGGTGGTAATCGGAGATGATGATGCCCTCATCGTCGCAGTATTCCTCGATGCGCCGTACCTGCACGAAAGGGGCCAGTTCGGATGGGGCCAGTTCCTGCCAGCGTCTCGCCAGCCCTGGAAAGATGTATGCCGGTAGCGGCAGGCGGGCATGATGACCGGGGTAGCTTTTCTGGTGCTGGCTGCCCCGGCTGAAGGTCGTCAGCGAGTCAAATTCCAGTATCAGCGGCTCGACGCGACCCAGGCGCCGATTTTGCGCCTGCTCGACCAGTTGCGTGAAGGAGGCGAAGCCGCTCCAGCCCGATGTATCGTTGTCTCCGATGATGACCTCTTCGAGCAGGAACAGGTGCTTGCCGATGCGCATGAAAGGAGGCTGTTCCCCCTGTTTCTGGAGCTGGAAGTTTGTCAGCGCCTCGTGAAAGAGCGGGAAGAGTTCGCCGAGCAGCAGCGTGATGCGCACGGTATACGTTTTTTCGGGGTCGACGGGCAGGAACAGATGCTCGCGTTCGGCCTCGCGCACGCGAGCGGCGGGCAGGGGAAATTGCAGGCTGGAGCAGGTGAACAATCGTCGCTTGTTGCCCTCGTGCAGCCACTGCGCCACTTCCGGCGCGGTTGCTTCCAGCCAGCGCAGCCAGGCCGCGTGAACCAGTTCGCCGGAGAAGGGCATCACCGACCCCTGTTCCAGCGGGCGTACTTTCAACAAAAACGCATACAATTTCGCGGGCGCCGTACCGATAGAGAGCTTTTCCATACCTCGACCTTCCTTTCTACACACACGATTATACATCAAAACCCATGTATTGAGAAGCTTTATCAGCGATAGCCGCGCCGCAGGCCACCCGCCAGGTATCACATCAGAGTAGAGTACAACGAGCGTGACAATTTATCAACAATAGCCGCGCCGCAGGCCAGCCGCAAGGGGTGGCCCTACGAGAGACGATGCGTTCGTGCCGCTGGGGGAGGGGGCGTCTAGAGTAGGGCCAGCCCCAGAAGCGTTAACGGAAGCCGGGGCGAGCGCCGGGCAGGCCACCGGCAAGGGGTGGCCCTCTTAGGCGTTCACTTAAGCCCGCGCGAGCGCGAAGCAGGCCACCCGCCAGGGGTGGCCCTACTATAGGCGGCGGCTCCACAAACCCTACGATACGTCCGTCTAGAGGAGGGCCACCCCTGGCGGGTGGCCTGGGGCGGCCTTAAGTTAACGCCTATGGGGGTGGCCCTACTCTACGCGACGGTTTCCCAGGTCTCACAAACAATCGTCGTATATTAGGGCCACTGCGGATGGCCTGCGGCGACACTTATGTTCGCAACTCTGAAGTCGGCCTGCGCCCTGACACACGCCTTATCATCCCTTCCCGGAAAGCTCATCCTGTACCGCATTTCGGGCTTTCTCCAGGGCAGTCTCTACATAAGATATGTCGTTCTCAGGGAAAGCCTTCATCAAATATCTCAGGTCGGAGAACGGTTCTGCGTCCATGCGCCAGAGCCGCTCTTCCAGCGTTTGCCAGAAATTGTTAAACGCGGAGCGGTTTTCGCCTATGCGCCAGTACATTCTGCGGGCGGCCAGTTGCAGCAGTTCTATATTGCGACTATACGGGTGGAGGACGGCTGCCGCCAGGGCATATTCCAGGGCGCGCACATCCTCGCTTTTCCTGTCGTCCATCAAATACAGGCTGCTGATCTCTTTGAATGTTTCGGATAATCCGTGTGCATAGAAGATCGGCTCTGTGAAGCCTTCGCGGGCGTTTTCCAGAATATCCATTGCCTTTTCGGGCTGCTCTTCGAGCGCGAACATGCCTTTATGCAGGGCAAGATGCCCTTGAGCTGGTCCCTGCCGGTCGAGCAGTTCTTCACTTTGCGCCAGGTAGCGTTCGCTCGTCTTTACTTCCCCCTGATAAAGCAGTGCGGGGATTTGACGGAGCAGGGCGAATCCTACGTTTGGATAGTGTCCAAGCTGGCCGTCGTACTGCCTGTTTTTCTGGAGCTTTGCCAGACCTGCCTGAATCATCTCCTGATTGTCTTGTTGCATGCCCCAGTCCACGTAGGTTCTTCCCAGCCAGTGCGCCCTTGTCGCTTCCAGCGCGACGATCAGCTCGTGGCCTTCGTAGGGAAGGATGGAGCCGTGTGCGGAGAAACACAGCGATTCTGAATCGGTGTTCTCTTTGCGGGCGAGATTTTGCAACAATCTGCCAGCTGTGCGCAGCATGTGGGTCGCCTCGCTAAATCGGTCCTGTTCGTAGTAGAGCCAGCCCAGCCGAATATGGGCCTCTACCGCTGCGGGCGCGGGTACCCCGGCCTGAGCTTGCTCGATCACCTCTTTGAATCTCTGTTCGGCGATCTCAAACTGGCTGCCGGTGAGCGCCATCAATCCCGCTCGTATTGTGCATCGGCTCCATTTTGCCCGGTCTCCGCTTTGCCTGGCCTCGCGCGCGGCGAGCAGCCAGAAGGTGCCTGCCAGTTGCCAGCGGTGCTGCCGGTTGAGTAACTCTGCCACCGCTTCATGCGGCATATGGCGCAGTTCCGGTTCCTGATCGCCTGCTAGTGCGTCTGTTGCCGATTGTTCTTGAGAGGGAGATGATGGGCGGAGGATGGCATCGACCTCAAGACCTGCCCTTTGCAAGAACGCTTCCCGGTTGACGGGCTGCCCGGCCTGCTGGAGCGCCTGCGTGAGGACATCGATGATGATCTGCCGCTTCGCTGGCGGTATATGCGTTTCACCCTTTTCAAGGTGTTGCAACGTTCCCTTGTTCAGTCCACTCTGTTGCGCGAGTTGTCCAAGAGACCAGCGCAGGGCCAGACGATATCCTCTGACCTGCTGACCGAAGCCCTGCCGGTTATAGTCTCTCTTGCGCCAGCCTCTTGCCATACCCTCGTCTTGCTCCCGGTTTGATCTGTATGACGCTGCTGCTCTCGCTTTATGTAAAGGCATTCAGGCGTTGCAAAGTTGCAAAATTGCCGACTTCCTGTGCGCTATACTCCGCCGCGAGTGGAGGAACGCGATCGAGCGTTCCTCCACGATGTTGAGTCAGCGATTGGTGGGAAATTGCTTCCCGCAGAGGAGGGTGTCATGGAAAAGGAAAAAGTGGTCTTCTTCCTGGATTACGCCAATATCAACCGGGCGAGCAGGGAGAAGCGGCTGCGCGTGGATTACCAGGATTTGCTCCGCTACGTCGGCGAGCATCGTTTCCTGGTGGAAGCGTATTGCTATGTGCCGATCAACCCGCGCAATGAGCATCGGCTGGACGCGGAGATTGAGGATCTCTGGCGCTCCGGCTATATCGTCACGACCAAACTGGGTAATATCGCGGGCGGGACGTACAAGTGTAACTTTGATGTCGAGATCACGATGGATGTGTTGAAGGCAGCCTACCAGGTGAAGCCCGACATCATCGTGCTGGCCAGCGGCGACGCGGACTTTATTCCGCTCATTCAGGAGGTCAGGAAGTCCGGCATCCGCGTTGAGGTGGCCGCATTTCCCGAAACGGCGGGAGCCGATCTGCTGATGAAGTGTTCGGGCTTCATCAATCTGGAGGTGTACTACGAAGGCTACCTCGCGGCGCAGGAGAGCGCGGAAGAGGAGCGCGTGGAGGAGCAGTACAAAGACCTCATCGAGTCGCAGGCAGGCGATGATGAGGACGCGGTGAAGGTGGCCGCCCGATCGGAAGATAGCGAGATCGTTGCCCTCGCGCCAGACCTGGTGGCAGACCCTATCGATGATCTGAACCTGTAGCCACGTTCGCGACGAGGAACGACAGGTAAGGCAAACAAAGGAAAAGGAGGATATGCACATGGCTATTGTGAATGGCAGGCGCATTCAGGTGCCGCCGCAGGGCATTACCGGCCAGCAACTGATCCAGCAGTTGAATCCTGGTATGGGTCGGCGGCCAGTCATCCAGCAGGGGGCGGTATTCAGGCCGCTGCAGCCGAACTATACCTATAAGCCGGCGGAGTTGTATGATCGCTTCGGTAATCCGGTCAAGATCACGACCATTCCTGATCGCACGAAAGGCGTGACCTACGGGGGTGATCGCAGCGCGCTCTCGAAGCAGATCATTACCGAGCAGGTCTATGACATCGCCGAGAAGCTGTTCAAGCGCGGCGTCTCCTTTGACGAGGAACATGCCGACTGGATGATTGCCAACGACTACGTGCTGCCGCCCATCTGGCACAGCATCGCTCGCACCACCGATCTGCTGGTGGTCTTCCCGACGGAGTATCCCGAACTGCCCCCGGTGGGCTTCTACCTGAAGGAAGACATCCCGCTCTCCGTCAACGGCCACCTCTACCAGGCGGCCTACCATGAAGCCTGCAGCGACCCACTGACACAGGGCTGGAAGTGGTACTGCGTCTACATCAACCCCGGTAGCTGGCAGCCCGCGCCCATCCAGCGCCCCGGTGACTGGCGCAAGGGCGACAACCTGTGGACCTACTTCACGCTGATCAGTGAAGTGCTGTCGGGGACGGAGGATTAGCAGGCTCAACTGGCCCCGCCCCAGGATAGCCGCAAGGGGTGGCCTGCCTGGCGCTGGCACGGGCTTAAGTGAACGCCTATGGGGGTACCCCTACTATACACGATCCCGTCAGCGCGCTGACAGCGCGCGGTGGAGGCGTATATAGTAGGGCCGACCCTTGCGGTCGGCCTGTGGGGCGGCGGGCGGCCTGGGGCGATACGGTTTATGTTGCAACGCAGAAAGGAGCAGGCTGTGAGTACCTATTCGCGTTACCTGATCAAGTTTAAACATGGCGATTTGCGGTATCTACGGACACAATTGCTTGCAGACCGGTCAAAGGAACATTTCGCCATTTTGCTGGGCAAGACGCGCCAGATCGATGGCTCTACGATTATCACCGTGATCGATCTGCTCTTTCCCGAGCAGGGGGATTATAACCAGCAGAGTGTGGCGTTTCTGCACATCAGGAAGGACTTCATCCACCGCGCGCTGGCGGAACTGACCGGCAGGTACGATGTCGATACCATCATCGATGTCCACACGCATCCCTTTACGCAGGGCATGGTCTCCTTTTCGGCAACGGACAATGGAGATGAAGAGGGCTTCTTCCGGTTTTTGAACGAGACATTCGAAGGAATTCACTACGCCAGCATTGTCTTCTCGCAGCGACAATATTCGGCTCGCGTCTGGACGCTGAGCAACGGTGGTTCCATTGTCGCCAGACACGCGCTGCTCAAGACACAGACGAGTGTGGAGAGCATCGCCAGTTCCGATTTCCGCGAGGACACGGATGAAAGGCAGGAGCGACAGGGGCGGCAGGAAAAAAAAGCGCAGGCAGACGGCGAGGAGATGTTCAACCGCAGCGTGCTGGCCCTGGGACTGGAGACGCTGCGCAGCATGATGCACGAGCAGGTCATCTCCATCGTCGGCGTGGGCGGCCTGGGGTCAATCGTGGCGGAACATCTGATCCATATGGGCTTTCACGAGATCAATGTGATTGACCCGGATGTGCTGGAGATGTCGAATCTCAACCGGGTGGTAGGAGCGTACTACGAGGATGCGCAGCAGCGGCGCCCGAAAGTGGAGGTGGTCAGGCGGCATCTGAGCCGGATCAACCCGAAGGCGACGGTGCGAGCGTACCAGAAGGATGTCCACGACCGCGAGATGGAAGGTGTGCTGGCGCTTTCGGACTGGATGATCGTGGCGACGGATAATCATTCGAGCCGGTTGCGCGCGCAGGAACTGTCGGTGCAATATTTTGTGCCGCTGCTCTCCCTCGGCGTCAACATCAGCGTGAAGGATGGCAAGCTGGAAGACATGAGCGGCGAGGTGATTACGGCCAGGGTGGGCGACTGCCTGTGCCTGCAATGCCTCAACCGCATCAACCCGATCAAGGTCGCCAGCGAGCGGCACCCCGATCAGGGCATTCGCGAGGCGCTGGTGAAACGCGGCTACGTGACGGGGCAGGATGTCAAAGAGCCTGCCGTCAAGACGCTCAACGCCGCCCTGGCGACGATGGCCGTCGAGGTGCTGGTCAACCAGTATACCGAGGCGCACAGGCATGTCCCCGTGCTGGTCTATGAAAACAACGGCTCCATGAGCATTTACGAGGATACCGAGAGCGTTGAACGAAGAAACAAACGCTGCTTCCTCTGTCACATCTGATTGCAGGCCGATCATCTCCGTGCGATTGATCGTATCGTGTGGCTCCTATTGGCCGATCAATTGAGCGCCTTCAGGGTTACGGGGGCCAACAGGCAGACCCGCAGGACTGTGATTGATTGTGAGCATCGCTAATGTATTGGTCAGTAGTCATCGGTGACCGATCAATCGCCGGGGTACAGAGAAAGCGAGCCAGACACAACATATGAAAGAGAGAAACGTCCGAGAGCCTCAGCATCCCCGACAGGTGTCACCATCCGCAAATCAGGCCCACAACAGACTCTCGTGGAGCGCGTTGGAGCAGCAGGTGGTGCGCATGCAGAAGCAGATTGCGCAGGCCAGCCAGCGCGGGGAGAGGCAGGCTATGCAGAGCTTGCAGCAGCGGTTGATGGAATCGGAGGCGGCGCGGCTGCTGGCGGTGCGCCGGGTAGCCGAGGAGAATCAGGGGCGGGACACTGCCGGAGTCGATGGCGTCAAATCCCTGACCTCGGAACAGCAACTGGCGATGGCAGCGGCGATTGCTCCGAGGAACTGGAATCATCAGCCCCCACTGCCCGCCAGGCGCGTCTGGATTGCCAAGCCCGGCACCAGCGAGCGGCGTCCGCTCGCCATCCTGCCCATGATTGATCGCTGCAAGCAGGCGCTGGTGAAACTGGCGCTCGAACCGGAATGGGAGGTGCGTTTTGAGGCCCACAGTTACGGCTTTCGTCCCGGTCGTGGGGCGCATGACGCCATCGCCGCCATTCTGGTGGCGATTGAACACCGCCCCGTCTTTGTCTTCGATGCCGATATCGAGGGAGCATTCGATCATATCGACCACGCAGTCGTGCTGGAGAAGTTGCAAACCTTTCCGGCGCTACGCGAGGCCATCAACGGCTGGCTCAAGGCGGGGGTCATCGATGACGGCACCTTCTACCCGGGCCAGACGGGCATTCCACAGGGAGGCGTACTCTCTCCCCTGTTGATGAACGTCGCGCTGCATGGGATGGAAGCAGTGGTGGCGCAAGGCTCTGCCAGGGGACAGCCACTGCTGGTGCGCTACGCCGACGATTTCGTGATTCTGCATGCTGATCTGAAAGAGCTGCAACAGGCGATCCGGCGCGTGCGGCACTGGTTAGCGATGATGGGCCTGCAACTGCACGCGGAAAAGACCCGCGTCACGCATACGCTGACCCCCTATCAGGGACAGGTCGGCTTCAACTTCCTGGGTTTCAACATCCAGCAGGAGGCGATAGAGAGACAGGCAACGGGCAAGAGGGAGCAAATCGATGTGAGAACGGGCATGAGACGAGAGCGAACATCTATCCAACCAGAGCGCAGGCCATCTCCGCCACTCCCAACGACGGTAAGCGCACCAACGGTGAAAACTATTGTCAGCCCGACGCAGGAGGCGAACAGGAGGCACCTGGCAGCCATCGATCAAAAGTTGCAGCAGTTGCAAACGGCCCCTCAGGCGCGCGTCATCGAGGAACTCAACCCCTTGATTCTGGGCTGGGCAAACTACTACAACGGAGTCGTCCCGGCGGCCATCATGAGCCGCTACGACGACCTGCTGGAGCAGCGCCTGCTCACCTGGGCAGGCAAACGCCACCCCGGCAAAACTCGCGACTGGCTCCTGGGCCGCTACTGGCAGCGCATCGACGATCACAAACGGGTCTTCGCCACTACCAACGGCGTCCAACTGCGCACCTATCGTCAGATGAGCATATTGAAACGATAGCATTGTGATGGGGCAGGACGGAGATGTGTAGTAGCCAGGGCGGAGGCAAGCTCCGCCCCTACTCACCTACGGATTCATAGCTACCGCTTCGTGGTTGGTAGGGACGGAGCTTGCCTCCGTCCTGACGCCCTCCCGGCGCCTATGTCCCAATACAAGCGAACAGGAAAAGGAAAGCACAACCATGAGCAACACATCACAGGTAGAGATCATCCCTATCTCCTCGCTCAATGCGCTGGAGTATTGCCCGCGCAAGTTTTATTACCAGTATGTGCAGGGAGAAACGCTGGTCAACGAGTTTGTACTGGAGGGGACGCTGGAGCATCAGCGCGTCCACCAGGCCGGGACGCACACATCGGAGGAAGGGGAGATCGAGACGACGAGATTGTACCTCTACAGCGAGACGCTGCGCCTCTCCGGCTTTGCCGATGTGATCGAGGAGCGGGCGGGCCTGCTGGTTCCCGTGGAATACAAACACGGGCAGCAGGGCCAGTGGCTCAACGACCACATCCAGCTGTGCGCGCAGGCGTTGTGCCTGGAAGAGCGGCAGCCCGGCAAGGCGCCCATTGCGCACGGCTACATCTATTATGTCGGCTCGCGGCGCAGAGTGCGCGTCGACTTCACGCCGCAGCTGCGTGCCATGACGAAGGCAGCCATCGTGCAGGCATTGCAAGTTTCTGCGCTGGCAACGCCGCCGCCGCCGCTCTCCGGCGAACTGGCGGCGCGCTGCCCCAATTGCAGCCTGCTGCCTATGTGTATGCCGGAAGAAGTACGACAGCTGCTAGCAAAGAAAGGTGGATATTAGTGCCAACGCTGTATCTGACCGAAGAATACGCCTTTGTCAGGCGTGATGGCGAAGATAGCCTGCTGGTGGAAATTCCCGCGAGGAAGGGCAAAAATGGAGCTGCGCCGACGCCGATGCGTAAAGAACACATCCCGCTGATCAAAATCGATGAGGTGGTCGTTTTCGGAGAGGTCACGCTGACAGCCTCGGCACTGCACCTCTTACTGGAACGCAACATCGAGATCACCTACCTGGGACCCTACGGCCAGTTCAAGGGCCGCCTCTCGCCGCCCTTCTCCAAAAACGCTATCCTGCGCATGGCCCAGTACCGCGCCCACCAGGACATGGCCCAACGCTGCGACCTGGCCCGCCGCTTCGTCATCGGCAAACTTGCCAATCAGCGCACCATGCTGCAACGCTACCAGCGCCGCCAATCCGATGCTGAAATGAGGCAGGCGATTGAGCAGATAACGGCATTGCTGCACCAGCTGGCAACATTGCCGGTGGAACAGGCACATGCTCCGCACCGGCTGGTAGGCGGAGACAACCGGGTCGAGGGTACCCCCCTGGAAACGATTCTGGGCATGGAGGGAGCGGGCAGCGCCGCCTACTTTCAGTGCTTCGGCAAGCTGCTCTCCGACCCCAGGCAGTGGCCGTTCCCAGGCCGAGTCAAGCGTCCACCCACCGATGCGGTCAACGCGCTTCTCAGCTTTGGCTACTCACTGCTCACCAACAAAGTGGCCAGCGCGCTGCAACTCGTCGGTTTCGACCACTACGTCGGCTACCTGCACAGTTCCTTCTACGGACGCCCCTCCCTGGCCCTGGACCTGATGGAAGAATTTCGCCCGATCATTGTGGATTCCATCGTTTTGACCATGCTCAATAAGCGCATGCTGGCGCCCAATGATTTCCTCGTCGAACTGGGAGCCTATCGTCTCAAAGACGAGCGGCGCAAGGTCTTCTTCACGCAATTTGAAGAGCGGCTCAACGAAGAAATCACACACCCCATCTTTGGCTATAAGGTGAGCTACCGCCGCTGTCTGGAATTGCAAGGCAGGCTCCTTGGCAAAGTTCTCACCGCAGAGATTGACCACTACCCCCCATTGCGTGTGAAATAGCAAGCAGGAGATCAAAGAGGGAAGATGAAACGGCAGACCAGAACCCCCCAGCAATCTACCTGCTATGTCGTGGCCTATGATATTCCTGATGACAGGAGGCGCACAAAAGTGCATAAAATCCTGCTCGGATATGGCAAATGGACACAGTATTCCTTATTCGAGTGTTTCCTGAGCAGGAAAGAACTGATCCTGTTGCAAGTCAAACTGGCAGAGCATCTCGAACCCAAACAGGATAGTGTGCGTTTCTATCCCTTATGCGCAAACTGTGTGAGCAAAGTCGAAACGGTGGGAGGGCCACCACCAGCCGAGGAAGTCCTCTTCCTCGTCTAAGCGGAACACGGTTGCGAGAGTCTCAGTGACCCCAACTCCACGCAGAGACTCTCGCAACCCCTCAGAAGGGGGATGAGAGGGAAACAGGCCCAAAAATCCCTGGATGTTTCCCCGCAAATTCCCCCCAAAAAAAGAGACTCTCGCAAACCCTTGATTCATCCCGCTTCTCATGCTATACTACAACCACTCAGGCTAAAGGCCGAGGTTCCCGTTTGCGGGATTGAAAC